>JAFAAX010000156.1 GCA_023426345.1 Actinomycetes bacterium | reverse complement strand
ACCACGCCCGGTCACCTCGCCGCCAACTGACTGCGCGGATGACACCACCGCGCACCGCCAGACCGCGGCGCATCCCCACCGGCACAGCCGGACACCTCTCACGCATCCGGATGGGCGAACCTCGCGGCAAGCGGAGGGGCGCGCCCAGCACCCGCCGCCCGTCAGTACCGGATCGCGTCGATCGGCTTCACCCTCACCGCGGCGACCGCCGGGATGATCCCGCACAGGGCGCCGACGGCCGTCGCGATGCCCACGCCCGCGACGGCCGCGGACATCGGGAAGGGCGGAGCGTCCTGGAGGAAGATGCCCATCGACTCCAAGGGCAGGAACCGCAGGATCAGAATGGCCAGACCGACGCCGATGACGCCGGCGACGAAGGTCGCGACCACGGACTCCATGAACACGGAGAAGAACACGCGCCGCGCGGAGGCGCCGACGGCGCGGCGGATGCCGATCTCGCGGATGCGCTGGCGCACGGTGACGATCGAGACGTTGAGCAGGCCCAACGCCCCCAGCGTGATGACGATGGCGCCGATCACCATGATGACCAGGCGGATCGTGCCCATCTGATCCTGACCGGCGTCCCACTGCTCGCCGCCGGACACGTCGACGGTCCACCCCTCCCCGAGGACCGCGCCGAGCGCGGCCGGCAGGACCTGGCGGGCCTGGTCGGCCTGGTCCTCACCGGTCCACACGAGCATCTGCGCCTGGCTGGGCGGCCCCGTCATCCCCCCGGCCGACGACGACGCGTCCGACGGCTGCATGAGCTTCCACGAGTCGTAGGGCGCGTAGACGGTGGGGTTGTCCCACTGGCTGGTGGCCTGGACCACGCCGACGACGCGCAGCTGCTGGTCGATGTCGCCCAGAGTGGACAGGACCAAGGGCTGGCGCTCGATATCGGGGGAGCCGAAGTACTCCCACATCACCGAGTTGATGACGACGGGCGTCACCCGCTGGTTGACGTCGCCCGATGACAGCCAGCGCCCCGCGATCAGCTCGAGCCGGAAGAGGACCCGGTAATCGGGGTCGACGGCCATCACCATCGGGCTCGTGAACCCGTTCTGCGGCGGCTCGACGGGCGCCCCGCGGAAGGTGCCCGACGACATCAACTCCTCGATCTCCCGGATCCGCAGGTCGTAGGACGTGTCCAGTCGCGACCAGTAGGGGATGCCGAATCGGTCGGCGACCGTGAGCATCGCCTGCCCCATCGGATCGTCGACGATGCCCGTGGCCTCCGAGGACCATCCGGTGTCGGCCTGCGCGTCGTCCTGGCCGGCGTCCGAGCCCTCCAGGCTCCCGTTCGAGGTCCACGTCGCGTAGCCGTTGCCGTACATGACGACCCCGCCCCCGCTGCCGGAGCCGTCGGAGTCGTCGCCGGACCCGTCGTCCTCCGGCGTCGCGTAGGGAGTGAGCCGCAGCGTGACGGCGCGCCCGGAGTAGGCGTCCTGCATCTCGACGTTCGACTGGACGATGAGGTCCCCCATCGCGATGACGGTCGACATCGCGGCGACGGCGGCGACCACGCCGACCAGGGACAGGATGACGCGCGCCTTCTGGACGCGGACCTCGCCCCATGCCTCGACGAGGGCCCCGACGACCTGGGTGAGGACGTTCATCGCGCGCCTCCCCGGTCCTGCGGCCCGCCGGTGACGAGGGCGCCCGCGGGCGGGGTGCGCGCACGCCCGGCGGTCGCGGGGTCCACGCCCCCGGCTGACTCGACGTCCCCGGGCCCGCCGTCGGGGCGCTCGGGATCATCGGAGCCCGCGTCCCGGCTGCCGTCCGCTCCCTCCTCCCCACCATGGACGAGGGCGGCCCCGCCCTCGTCGATCGGTGGGGAGGGGAAGGCGCCGAGCGCCGACACCCCGTCGGAGACGGCCGCGACCTCGAGGGAGGGGGTCACCTCGATGGAGGGGGCGAGTCCCTCGTGGCTCGTGTCGACGGGGTGGAGGACCCCGTCGTAGAGGGCCAGGACCCGATCGGCGCGGGCGGCCACGTTGAGGTCGTGGGTGATGACGACCAGGGCGGCGTCGTTCTCGCGGGCGACGTCCTCCAGGAGCTCCATGATCTGGCGGCCCGTGTCCGGGTCCAGGGCGCCGGTGGGCTCGTCGGCCAGGATGATGCGCGGATTGCGCACAAGGGCGCGGGCGATGGCGATGCGCTGCTGCTCGCCGCCCGACATCTGGGTGGGCGAGGACTCCAACCGGTCGCCCAGCCCGACGCGCCCGAGCATCTCGGCGGCGATCTCGTGGCGGCGCCAGAACGGGGCGCCGCTGGCGTAGAGCAGGGGCACCTCGACGTTGTCCCGGGCACTGCGCTCGTTGAAGATGTTGAACTGCTGGAAGACGAATCCGAACATCGAGCCGCGCAAGCGGGCGCGGCGCCCCTCGCGCAGGCGGACCGCGTCGCGCCCGGCCAGCAGGTAGGTGCCCGAGGTCGGTTGGTCGAGCATGCCGATGATGTTGAGCAGCGTGGACTTGCCGGTGCCGGACCGGCCGACGATCGACACGCGCTCCCCGGCCTCGACGGCCAGGTCCACGCCGCGCAGGATGTGCAGGTCGCCGCCGTCTGGCAGGGCGACGGTGCGCGTCACCGCGCCCAGTTCGAGGAGCGCCACGTCAGCAGCCCTCTCCGGTCATCGGGTTGCAGGTCATCTCCGGCTCCTTGCCGGGGACGAACTCGAGGACCTCCTGGCCCTCGGTGAGCCCATCGGTGATCTCGACCGTCTTCCCGTCGGTGACGCCCAGCGACACGTTCACCTTCTCGGGGTTCGCCGGATCGTCGCCGGGCAGGTAGACGATGCCCGTCTGGAAGCGGCCCTCGACCGCAGTGGCGGGGAGCGTGAGCACGCCGTCCGCGGATCCCGCCGCGATGCCCATCGTCACCTGGAGGCCGGGGAAGACCTTCGGGCCCTCCGGGATCGTGCACGTGGCCCGGATCGAGGTGTCGGAGGTCGCGTCGCCGCCGGTGGTCCCCGCGGAGGCGGCGCCCGTGCCGCCGGCGCCTCCCGTCGAGCCGCCGGCCTTCGGCGTCGTGATGGCCAGGCCCGCGCAGTCGAAGGGGGCGGGGCCGTTCTTGATGGTGATCGTGGCCGTGGCCGGCACATCCTGCATGCGGTACATCTGGTCCGCGGTGAGGGTGGCGACCGCCGAGAACGTCGGCGGCTGGACGGAGCCCAGGACATCGCCGACCGTGAACTGCTGTTCGAGCATGGCGGACAGGGTGAGGGTGCCGGTGGCGGGGGCGGTGATCCACTCGCTCTTCCACCACGACTTCCCGGGCGTCACAGTGACGTTGCCCGACTGGTCGGTGGTCTCGACGTCCTCGCCGGGCATCTCCTTCTGCAGGAGGAGGATCCGGTCGCCCTGGTTGACGGCCTGGCCGTCCAGGACGTCGATCTGGGTGACCTCGCCCTCCATCGTCGCCTTGACCGCAGGCGCGGGATCGGGCTGGATCGTGCCCTCCAGATCGATCTGGCTGGAGATCGAGCCGGTCTGCACGGGCACCGTCATCTGCCCGTAGGAGGCCGTGGGGTCCAGGGACTCCGCCAGGTCCTGCGCGCGCGCCGAGGGGAAGAACGCGATCTTCACCAGCGCCGCCGCGATCGCCGTCCACGCCAGGATCTTGAGGACGGTGAAGACGGTGCGGGCAATCGGGCGACGTGCGCTCATCGGGGGCTCCTGGCTGGCCGGTCGGTGACGGGATGGGCGGCGCGGACCGTTGTGTCCGTGGCGCCGGTCCTCCGTCCGCGTCGCGCAAGTGGAGATCCACGTCGGTCACCGGTGTCCTCGCCGGGCACTGCCAGCCTAGGCGAGACGTGCCTTGTCGCGGAACGTTCCCGCGTCGGATCAGGGATCAATCAGGGGTGTCCCGCATCCGTCCCCGTCGATACGGGCGGGGCACGTCGTGTGAAGAGGGCCGAGGGAGCGGGCGACGGGAATCGAACCCGCCTCTGAAGCTTGGGAAGCTTCCATTCTACCGATGAACTACGCCCGCGCGTCCGTCCCGCGTCCGGGAGGACCCGTTGATGGTACCCGATCCCGGCGGCGGCACGCAAAGACGGGGCGAGCCGGAAGGGTCCCACTCCGATCGCGATCCGATCTCGACCCTCCGCGTCCGGCGTGCGGCGTGCGGCGTCCGGCGTCCGGCGAACAGCCGATCCGTCGAGACCGCGAGGTTCGCCCAACCGGGACCCCGAGGTTCGCCCAACCGGGCTGCAACAAGACCACGCTCCTGTTCGCGGGCGGCGAGCAGCGGAACCCTAGGATGTCCCCGTGGCACATCGACCCGTCGTCGCCGCGGCGATCCTGGACTCCCTGGAGACCCCGACACGCCTCCTGTGCGCGGCGAGGGCCTATCCTCCCGCGCTGGCCGGCCGTTTCGAACTGCCCGGCGGGAAGGTCGAACCCGGCGAAGCTCCCGAGGAGGCGCTCGCCCGCGAGATCGCGGAGGAGCTGTCGACGCGGCTGAGGCTGGGGGCTCCGGTCTCCAGGCCCGCGGGAACGCCCTCGTCGAGGATCGATCCCGCCCGGAACGCGCGCGGGGCGCCCCTCGTTGCGGACCTCCGCGCGGAGGAGCCGCCCACGGACGAGCCCGACCGTTGGTGGCCCATTCTGGAGGGGCGCCGGATGGCGGTGTGGCTGGCGGAGGTCGCCGACGGAGCCGGCGCGCCCCGGCCCGGAACCAGCCACCGCGAGCTGCGGTGGGTCCCTCTGAGCGACGTCGAGTCGCTGAACTGGATCGGCGCCGACCTGCCGATCGTCCGCGAGGTGGTCCACGCCGCTCTGACCTCCTCTTCCACCGTCGAGGCCGGTCCGTCCTGACCATCGAGGCCGGGCTCCGGCTACGCCGTGCCCTGCCTGCGGGTCTCGGAGCGGATCACCGTCGAGCAGACCGGCCCCGCGGCGGCGGCCCGTGCAGGAATGTGAGGTGGGAACGCGCAGACGGACGTTGCGACCTCACCTTTCGACATCGTGCTGCAGGAAGCTGAGGTGGCAACCTGCGGACGGCGTAGTGGGCAGCTCGCGGCGTGCCCGGGGCACACCCGGACGTCGGCATCGTGACTCGCGCGACACTCGTGACGACACCAGGCCTTGATCTGTCAGAATGTCCCCATGCCGAAGATCATCGGGGCCAGCCTGGCCGACCACCGGGAGCTCACCCGCCAGCGCCTGTTCGACGCGTTGGCCCAGCTCATGGCCGAGCAGCCCTTCGACTCGTTGACGATGTCGCAGATCGCACAGCGCGCCGGCGTGGGGCGCACGGCCGTGTACAACCATTTCGCCGACAAGGAGTCCCTCCTGCTGGCGTACATGACCCGCACGGTCACCCAGTTCGGCGATCTGCTCACCGCCGCTCTGGCCGGGGAGGACGACGTCATCGAGCGCCTCCGCGTCTACGTCCGCTCCCACCTGGAGTGGACCGGCCGCTACCACATGCCGCGCACGATGAACCTCCGCGCGGAGATGTCCCCGCAGGGCGGCGCCCATCTGCGCGACCACGCGCACCTGGTCGCGCGGCTGCTGTCGGAGATACTCCAGGACGCGATGGACCAGGGGCGCATTCCCGCTCAGGACGTCCGCGCGCTGGTCAGCCTGGTCCACGCGTCCCTGTCCGGCCTGCGCCTGCCCGCCGAGCCCGAGGCCCGCGAGCGCCTGATCGTCGCCGCCCAGGCGTTCGTCCTCCGCGGCGTCGGCGTTCCGGCCGACGAGCAGCCGCTGCCGACGGCGGGAATAGTCCCCCGACCCGTCGCGTTGAGCATCTGACAGGCAGGTTCCGAGATCTCCGACCTGCGGCCGGCCCGATGCGGCCGGCCCGACCGACCCCGATCCACGAGAGTGAGTGACCCCCGATGAGCACCGTCGCACTGACGAACGACACCTTCGAGAAGACCGTCCTGGACAGCCCCATCGTGTTGGTGGACTTCTGGGCGACGTGGTGTGGCCCGTGCCGCCAGTTCGGCCCCGTCTTCGACAAGGCCTCGCAGGAGAACCCGGACATCGTCTTCGGCAAGGTCGACACCGACGCCGAGATGCAGTTGGCTCAGGCCGCGCAGATCAGCTCGATTCCGACGCTCATGGCGTTCCGCGACGGCATCGCGATCTTCCGCCAGTCCGGGGCCCTGCCGTCCTCTGCCCTGGAGGACCTCATCCGCCAGATCCGCGACCTCGACATGGACAAGGTCCGTGCCGACATCGCCGCGGAGGACGCCAAGGCCGCTTCCCAGAAAGCCTGATTCGTCCCGAACGTCCGGCGCCGTTTGAACCCGGCGCCACTAGGCCCCCGCTCCTCCTCCGGGAGGGCGGGTGTTTCGTCGTGCTCATTGACGAGGACGACCCACGTGGCTGGGTCCGTCCCGTGACCACCTCGCTTGCGGCGAGACTCTTGTCGCACACGCGCGGGCGGAGCAGTCGCTGGAATCGCCCCCTCCACAGGAGCAGCCTTCCAACGCCCAGGATCATAGGACAGGCACAAGCCCTCCCCTTGATGGATCCGCAGTCTCTTCGCTACGAAACTGACGAAGCACTGCATGCGGGACTGCAACAATCCCCGCGGGCGCCCGCGGACAGGCACATCTGCAACTCGCCGGATGCGCCAGTTGTCACCGCACTAGAAGACAACGCTCCCGTGCCCATCGCTGCCTTCCCCCCGTCGGTGCTCAGGCCCGAATTCTGACAGGCCCAGCATGGCGCGGAACTCGGGTGTGGAGAAGGCGGGGAGCCCGTGGGCGCGCAAGACGTCATAGATGCCAGCGGCGGAGATCCGCTGGGGAAGGTCGGCCATGCCCTCTGCGTGCCGCGAGCCGAACGCAGAGCAAACGCCGCCGGGAGTCAACAGTTCGACGCCGGTATCCCAACGTGCCCCTTCGCGCTACAGCGGCGCTTGGTGGCTGGCTCGCCCGCGCGCGGGTGCTACTTCTCGTCGTACGCCTGCCCGCGCGACTGCGATGAGCGGGAAACGCCATCCGCGCGCCCGGGGAGGTCAAACGATCCATGCCGCCCTTGTGCGGCGCTGTCGATGTGTCCCGGCAGGGGCAGGCCGAAATATGCACATGCCAGGGATTGACATCGGTTCACGCAGCACCACAACGATGACACCGCGGCGCCACCGCGCAGGGCTGGGTCGCCAGGGCCCACAGTTGCCGCCAACGCCCTCCGGGGCGTCGCGGGCGCGCTGGACAGTCGAGGGATGAACCTCACGATTCCGGTGACAGATGCCGTCGACCGGCCTATCCGCGCCCGGCGCCGGATCTCGGGATGCGTCGCCGTCGGAGGTCTACGGAGTAGTTTGGGATCATGACGAATGCGACTCGTGAGCGCGCCGTTGCGTATCTCTCCGAGTGTGCTGCACAGATCGCTCCCTATTGGGAGTCCCACATCCACTCGAAGGTCCCGCCGAAGGAGGTGCTCGACTTCTTCGACAGCTCCGTGGAGAACCTGATCGCAGCAGAGCCTGGGCTGCTCCGTGCGTACGGGTACGGCGAGTCCCAGCGCTCCGACCTCGCCAACGAACTCCTAGACGTGGTCATCGACGGCGCGCGCAAGGAAGTGACACGTCTCCTTCAGGCGAAGGCCGCTGAGGCACGTGCCGAGCACGAAGCGGAGCAAGCCGCACGGGACGCAAAAATCGCGGCCGAGCACGTCAAGCGCGTATCAGAGCACTTCAACGAGAAGCAGCGCGCGGAGAAGGAGCGTCTCTCAGACCTGCTCGCCGAGCGGGATGCGAAGGTCGCCAAGAAGAGGGCCACAGAGGAAAGGATCGCCGAGCTTGTCGATCCGCTGCTGAGGGACTCCATGCTCGTCGACGCCGGCGGCGCTCTGAGGCGTTCAGAGATGAACAGTATCTCCGAGGGATTCGCGACGCTGATCGCCGTGAACTGGCCCGAGCACGGAGGCCAGCGGCTCACTGCCGAGCTCATCGACTTTTTCGATTACCTAGCGACAGTGCTCCTTCGCGGAGCTGATCCGAGTGACGGCACGTGGGACCTGCACATGAAAGACGGAAGTGTCCACCGCCATAGTTCTCCGGCAGCCCTCTCATACTCGTACAGTGCCACCATCAGCCGACTCGTGCTGTTGGCGGCGAAGCCCTACTACACCTACGAGCAGCGGAGGCCTTGGAGCGACGACGAGCTCATGTCCATCGCTGTGGCGGCGGTCAGGCACCGGGTCGCGCGCGCCGCCCGGGAGGCCGAGGCCGAGGATGTCCTCGCCGTCGCGTCCCGGTCGCTCTCCTCATGGCAGGGCCTCCACCCCGCGCCCCCAGCCTGCCCTTACGGGGTGTCCCCGGAAGGTGCCGAGGTGTGGTGCCGCGACTGGCTCGTCCACATGGGGATGGTCGACGCCGAGGTCACACGGTTCACCGGCGACGGAGGTGTCGACGTTCTCTCCGCGCGCCACGTGGTGCAGGTCAAGCACTACACGGGATCGGTCTCGATCGCGGAGCTGCGCGAGCTGGCAGGCGTCGCAGCAGTCGAGGGCAAGAAGCCGGTTTTCATGACGTCCGGCAACTACCCATCACAGGCCGAGGAGTTCGCCGACCGGGCTGGGATGCTGCTGTTCCAGTACGACGTGACGACGGCGGTGGTCGAGGGCTGGACGGCCGTGTCGAGCCGCGTGCTTCGTTCTGGTTTCCTCCGCGAGTAGACCGTCGTTGGGATCCTCTCCTCGGGTCTCAATGTCCACCACAAGTATCCCACTCCAGTCCCGGACCGGCGTTCAGCGCACCGCATTGAACGAATGGCCACGGTCACCAAGCAGGAGTTCGTCGCGAACACCGACGTCATCCTGAAACGGGTCATCTCACCAATTCAAGCGGCACGACGCGAGCAGCGTGCTCGAAGTCCCGATCGGTGGACAGGAGCGGGATGCTGTACGCGATGCTCAGTCGAGCGATCAGCGCGTCGACCGTCCCCAACTGCACTCCCGCCCGACGACATCGATGCCAGATCTCGGAGGCCTCGACGTGGCCATCAACAGTCGGCACGATCGAGGGAAGCGCCAGAATCCTGTTCTGGATCGTCGTCCGAACTCCGACCGGAAGCAGGCCTTGCCGGAGTTCCCGGACAACGACGCCGCAGGTGACAACGACATCCTCGTCTCGCAGAGCGTGCGGCCAACGTCTCACCGCAGGGTCGTCAGGTGGAGAATCACGCCGGAACGCCGACGACCGGACGGAGGTATCGACAAGGATCTTCATCCCCGGCTCCGCTCAGCCTTGTCGTCAAACTCCGGGTCCCAATCGGCCGTCCCGGACAACTCGATCAGGGCCCGCGACCCTGCATGACAGCAGCGGAGGACCCAGTCTGGTGGGCATGGCGGGAGTCTCGTGCAGACTCGTCATGCGTCACGGAGGTGATGCGCCGCAGCGCGCCGGCGGAGCCGGCGCCGTCCTCGTCAATGGATCCCGAAGCGAGCAAGGAGCCGGTGAGCTCGCGGGCGCGGATGGGCGAACCCCGCGGGCCCCGATGGGCGAACCCCGCGGTCAGGCGGACAGCTCGGCGGCGACCAGCTCGGCCACCTGGATGGCGTTGAGGGCGGCGCCCTTGCGCAGGTTGTCCCCGGCCACGACCAGCACCAGCCCCCGCCCGCCGTCGACGGCCTGGTCCTGGCGGATGCGCCCGGCCAGGACCTCGTCGATGCCGGCGGCCGCCAACGGCGTCGGCACGTCGACCAGTCTGACGCCCGGGGCGGACGCCAGCAGCTCGCGCGCCCGCTCGGGCGTGATCGCGCGCGCGAACTCCGCGTGGATCGTCAGGGTGTGGCCGGTGAACACCGGCACCCGCACGCACGTGCCCGACACCTTGAGGTCGGGCAGGTGCAGGATGCGGCGCGACTCGTTGCGGAGCTTCTGCTCCTCGTCGGTCTCCTCCGAGCCGTCGTCGACGATCGATCCGGCCAGCGGGACGACGTCGAAGGCGATCGGCGCGACATACGTCTCCGGCGGCGGGAACGACACCGCCCTCCCGTCCAGCGCCAGGCCCTCCAGCGCAGGGTCGGACGCGACGGCGCGGACCTGGCCGGCCAGCTCGCGGACCCCCTTGAGGCCGGAGCCGGACACCGCCTGGTAGGACGACACGAACAGCCGCTCCAACCCCCCGGCCGCCTCGACGAGCGGCCTCAGCACCGGCATCGCGGCCATCGTCGTGCAGTTCGGGTTCGCGATGATGCCCCGGGGGCGGTCCGCGATGTCGGCGCCGTTGACCTCGGAGACGACCAGGGGCACGTCGGAGTCCTTGCGCCACGCCGAGGAGTTGTCGACGACGACGGCGCCCGCCTGGGCGAACACCGGGGCGTACTGCCGCGAGGCCGTGGCCCCGGCGGAGAACACCGCGATGTCCACGCCGGCGAGCGACTCGACCGTCGCGGCGGCGACGTCCTCGACCACAACGTCCTGGCCCTTCCAGGGCAGCGTCGTCCCCGCCGAGCGCGCCGAGGCGAAGAACCGCACGCGCGCCGCCGGGAACGCCCGCTCCTCCAGCAGCGCGCGCATCACGCGGCCGACCTGTCCCGTGGCTCCGACGACCGCCACCGTCAGTCCGCCGGTCCGGCCCGCCGCGCCTTCGACCGCCTCCGCCGGGCCCTGCGCGTTTGCTGTGCTCATGTCGCCTCTCCGATCCGACGGCGCTGCGCCGTCCTCCGAGCGACCCCCCGGCCGCCCTCGTCACTGCTGGTCCCGCCCCCGGAGGACCCGGGCGCGAGGAGCGGGCCCGGCCACGCGGGCCGCCCTCGTCGGCGCTGAGGCCGACGGGCGCCTCAGCGCCCCGTGCCCCCGTAGACGACCGCCTCCGACTCGGTGGCGTCCAGGCCGAAGGCCGTGTGGACGGCCTGCACCGCGCGGTCGAGGTCCTCCAGGCGCGTGACCACCGAGATCCGGATCTCCGAGGTCGAGATCAGGTCGATGTTGATGCCCGCCTGCGACAGCGCGCCGAACAGCCGCGCGGAGACCCCGGGGTTGGTCCGCATGCCGGCGCCGACCAGGGAGAGCTTCCCGATGTCGGGGTTGTAGAGGAGCTCGCGGAAGCCGAGCTCGTCGCGGTGGGCCTCCAGCGCGTCCAGCGCGGCGCGGGCGTCGCCCTCGGGCAGGGTGAACGTGATGTTCGCGCGGGCCTTGTCCTCGACGGGGACGTTCTGGACGATCATGTCGATGTTCGCGCCGACCTCGGCGACGATCTCGAAGACGCGGGCCGCCGCGCCCGGCGAGTTCGGGATGCCGCGCACCGTGATCTTGTCCTGGGACCGGTCGTGGGCGATCCCCGAGATGATCGGTTCCTCCATGGATTCCTCCTGTGATGCGGCGGTGGCGGGGTCGTGCGGGTCCGCGCCCGCCGACGCCGCGGGATCCTCGTCATCGACGAGGGCGGCCCGCGTGGCCGGGTCCAGCGCGGCCCGCGGAACCAGGCCCGCGAGCTCCGGATTGGCGTAGCTGTCCGAGATCCACGTGCCCTCCTTCTCCGAGAAGGAGGACCGCACGTGGAGCGGCACGTGGTAGCGGCGGGCGAACTCGACGGCGCGCAGATGCAGGATCTTCGCGCCGTGGGCCGCCAGCTCCAGGGTCTCCTCCTGGCTGATCGTGCGCAGGCGGTGGGCTTTGGGCACGATCCGCGGATCGGCGGAGAACAGGCCGTCGACGTCGGTGTAGATCTCGCAGACGTCGGCGTGCAGGGCGGCCGCGAGCGCCACGGCGGACGTGTCGGACCCGCCGCGGCCCAGCGTGGTCGTGTCCTCCTCCTCGGACACGCCCTGGAAGCCGGCGACGACGGCCACCTGCCCGCCCTTGATGGCGCGCGCGATGCGCTCGGGCACCATGCCGATGATCTGGGCGCGCCCATGGTGGGAGTCGGTGCGGATGCCGGCCTGGGCGCCGGTGTAGGACTCGGCGGGGACGCCGAGCTGGCTGATGGCCATGGCCAGCAGCGCCATCGAGATGCGTTCGCCGGCGGACAGCAGGATGTCGAGCTCGCGGTCGGGCGGGTCCGGGGAGATGGTCGCCGCCGTGTCGATGAGGTCGTCCGTCGTGTCACCCATCGCGGAGACCACGACGACGACCTGGTGGCCGGCGTTGCGCGTCTCGGCGACCCGCTTGGCGACGCGGCGCATCGCCTCCACGTCCGACACGGACGAACCGCCGAACTTCTGCACGATCAGTGCCACGCCTGCCTCACCTCCGCCCGCGACGGCAGGGTGCCCGCGGGTTGGCACTCATCCTAGGGACGCCGTGCCGGGGGGCGCGTCCTGCCCGCCATGCGGTCCCCCGTGACCCCGCGGGCACTGGTTCGTCCTCGTCCCCCCGCTCGGCCATCGTGGGGAGCAGCCGTCGGGCGGGGCGGGCCGGCCCCGGCGTTGGGGACGGCTCGCTCCGGTCAGGAGGAGGCGCGGGGCAGGACCACGGTGAACGTCGTCCCCGCCGGAGAGGACTCCAGATCGACGTGGCCGCCCAGGCCCTGGGTGATCGAGGAGACGATCGACAGCCCCAGGCCGGAGCTGCCGGAGTGCCCCGGCCCGGATCGCGCGCGCGACACGTCCCCGCGCACGAAGCGGTCGAACGCCTTCGCCTGGACCTCGGGGGCGATCCCGGGGCCGTCGTCGGAAACCCGCAGCGACACCCGGCCCTCGGGCCCCGGATGGACGCCCAGGGTGACATGGGTGCCCGCCGGGGTGTGGACGCGGGCGTTGTTGACCAGATTCGCCAGGACCTGCCGCAGGCCGGCCTCGTCGCCCAGGACCACGCAGGAGTCGCCCGGGTCCTCGTCGATGTCGAGGGACCAGCGGTGATCGGGGCCAGCGGCGTGGGCGTCGGACACCGCGTCGATGACCAGGGGGACCAGGTCCACGGGCGTCACCTGCAGTTCGCGCCCGGCGTCCAACCGGGCCAGGAGGAGCATGTCCTCCACCAGTCCCGACATGCGCTGGGACTCCGAGGAGATCCGGGACAGCGCCAGGTCGGGTTCCACGGAATCGCGTTGGAGCAGCTGGGTGTAGCCCTGGATCGAGGCCAGGGGCGTGCGCAGCTCATGGGAGGCGTCCGCGACGAACTGGCGGAGCCGCTGCTCGGACTTCACGCGCTCGGTGAGGGCCGACTCGACGTTGTCGATCATCGTGTTGAGCGCCAGGCCGACGTCCCCGACCTCGGTGCCGGGCCGCGCGTCGGCGGGGTCGACCCGGTCGAAGGGCTCGATCCGCGTGGTCTGGAGGTCCAGCGCGCCGATGGTGCGCGCCGTGGAGGCGACCTTCGCCAGAGGGCGCATCTCGCGCCGCGTCCACCGCCATCCGACCACGGCGACCAAGGCCGCGAGGACGACGGCCAGCATCCCCTCGACCCACATCAAGGTGGTGGTGGTCCGCGTGGCCTCCGCCATCGACTGCCCGACGACCACCAGTCTGCCGTCCTCGGACTCCTCCGCCATCACTCGGAACACGCCGACGTCGTCCAGGCGGAGGGTCCGCCCTCGTCCGTCCGGCGTGACGGCGAGGAGCTGGTCCTGGGCGGTCTGCGCCAGGGCCACCACGGAGAAGTCCTGGACGACGCCCGACAGGACCACGCCGTCGGTCCGGGTGAGCAGCAGCGAGCCCTCGTTCGACCCCGGTCCCTGAAGCTCCAGAGGCGCGCCGGACTGCGACGGCTCGAAGGGGGAGCCGGACTGGGCGCCCCCGCCATCGGGCGCGCCGCCGCCCGTCGACGGGGACGGCGCCGCCGAGGCCGAGCCGGGGAGCCCCTGGGCCGCGCCGCGGCCGCCGGAGGCGTCGTCGCGCTGGGTCGCGTAGCGGTGCAGGCCGTCGCGCAGGTCCTCGTCGATGGAGGCCGTCATCCAGTTGCGCATGGCCGCTCCGGACACGGCGACGACGACCAGCAGGGCGACGCTGACGACGACGGAGACGAACACGCTGATCCGCCACGTCAGCGAGCGTCGATGCCGCACGCCGGCCGGATGGCCCGGACGAGCCGGACGACGCGGACCGGGACGCTCGGGGGCCGGACCGCCGGGGGCCGTCACCGCGCCTCGGCCTCCGCCTCGGCGGGCGCCGCCGGGCGCAGCATGTAGCCGGCGCCGCGGACGGTGTGGATCATCGGGGGGCGGTCGGCCTCGATCTTCTTGCGGAGGTAGGAGACGTAGAGCTCGACGACGTTGACCTGGCCGCCGAAGTCATAGGACCACACGCGGTCGAGTATCTGCGACTTCGACAAGACGGTGTTCGGATTCTCCATGAGGTAGCGGAGAACCTCGAACTCGGTGTTCGTCAGCTGGATCGGATCGCCTGCGCGCGAGACGTCGTGAGAGTCCTCGTCGAGTTCCAGGTCGCCGACGGTGAGGACGTGGCGCGCCGTCTGGGCGCTCATCCCCGCGCGGCGCAGCAGGGCGTCGATGCGGGCGATGACCTCGTCGAGGTCGAAGGGCTTCGTCACGTAGTCGTCGGCGCCCGCTCTCAGCCCCGCGACCCGGTCGGCGACGGCGTCGCGGGCGGTGAGGAACAGGACCGGCAGGTGGGGGCGGGTCTTGCGCAGCCGCTCCAGGGTCTCCATGCCGTCCAGGCCCGGCATCTGGATGTCGAGCACGACGACGTCGGGATCGAAGTCGCGGGCGGCGTCCAACGCCTCCCATCCGTTGGAGGCCGTGCGGACCTGCCACCCCTGGTGCCGCAGCGCCGCTCCGAGCAGCTCGGCCAGGACGTCCTCGTCGTCGACGACCAGGAGGTGCGCGGCGGACCCGTCGGGGCGGACGAAGGTGGAGTCGGCGTCTGTCACGGCCCCATCCTTCCACCTGAGGGCCCCGGCGCGCCTGTGGGCGGCCTGTGAGGGCCCCAGAGAACCGGTGCCGGGCTCCACTGTGACCCCGACTTCACTCCGGGCTCCGAGGGCTGAGGGCTGGGGGCTCTGAGCCCGAGTCTCAGGAGGGTCTCGCGCAGGAAATCGTCCAGAACGGGCACTGAGACTCACCCCCAGAGCCACACACACGCCACCGTCATCTTTCTCAGGCTCAGGCCATCGACCGGCGCCCCTCCATCGCCCGGCCCAGCGTGATCGAGTCCGCATACTCGAGGTCGCCACCCATCGGCAGGCCCATGGCCAGCCGGGACGTCGTGATCCCGATGGTGCCGAGCGTGCGCGCCAGGTAGGAGGCGGTGGCCTCGCCCTCGATGTTCGGGTTGGTGGCCAGGATGACCTCGGTGACCTGGCCGTCCTGGAGCCGCGTGAGCAGCTGGCGGACGCGCAGCTGATCGGGTCCGATCCCGTGGATCGGGTCGATGGCCCCGCCCAGCACGTGGTAGCGGCCGCGGAAGACGCGGGCGTTCTCGATCGCCTGGATGTCCTTGGCGTCCTCGACGACGCAGATCACCGCCGGGTCGCGGCGGGCGTCGCGGCAGATCGCGCACAGAGGTTCCTCAGTGAGGTTGCCGCACACCTCGCAGACGCGGACCCGCTCGCGCACCGCCTGGATGGCGTCGACCAGCGCGGTGACATCGTCGGGCTCGGCGGCCTGCAGGTGCAGCGCCATGCGCTGGGCGGATTTCGGGCCGACGCCGGGCAGCTGGCCGAGCTGGTCGATGAGGTCCTGCAATGCTCCCTCGTACACGCGTCAGTCCTCCCCCTCGGGGATCTCGTCGATGACCTGGCCGCCCAGGATCTCCAGCACGGCCGGCAGCCCGATCAGGGTCGAACTGGCGATGTCGGCGTCGTCGATGCTGGCCGAGGTGTCCTGGGCCGCGGCCACGTGGGGCGCCGGCGGTTCCGGGCCGGCGTCGTCGGGTTCCGCCGACGAGGGCGCCCCCGCGGTGGCGTCCGGCCGCTCCCAGCGGCGCGCGGGGGGCTGTGTCCGCGCGACGAGCCCCTCATCCGGGTCCTCGTCCTCGTCGTCGTCCTCGAACACCGGGGCGGCCGGCGGCACGCGTTCGGGCGAGGCGGCGGCCCCGGGGATGACGGCGACCGTCTCCGTCCAGCCGCCGTTCCAGGAGCGGGCAGGAGCCGCCTCCGGCGATGCGGCGCGGGAGGGCGGCGCGGCGTCGGGAGCCGGGCCCTCACCGACGGAGACCGGGCCCGCGACCGAGGAGGGGATCTGCGTCGGTTCGGGCCAAACCGCGGTCGACGCGGTCGACGGGGTCGGGTCCGACGAGGACGAGGGGGTCCGATCGCCCCCGGGCGAGGGCCGCCGTTCCGACGAGACCGGCCGTTCCGACGAGGACGCCCTGCCGGACGGCGCGGCGTCGCCCGACGGCGGATTGACGGGCGTCGGAGTGCTCGCGGGCATCCTGGCGGGAACGCTCTGTTGAGGTCCGTTCTGCGCGGCCGCCGCCCCCTGAGGGGCGACAGCGCGAGGGCCGTCGGCCTGCGAGGGGACCGGGCCGCGCGGATCCGACGG
>JAFAAX010000150.1 GCA_023426345.1 Actinomycetes bacterium | reverse complement strand
ACCACGCCCGGTCACCTCGCCGCCAACTGACTGCGCGGATGACACCACCGCGCACCGCCAGACCGCGGCGCATCCCCACCGGCACAGCCGGACACCTCTCACGCATCCGGATGGGCGAACCTCGCGGGAAGCGGAGGGGCGCCTAAAGTGGACCCATGGTCGACTTCTCGCCGTTCCGCCTGTCCGTCGCCGAGCAGCATCTGGGGGTCTACGGGATCCACATCCTGCATGAGGACCCCGCGACGGGTCGGCGCGTCGCCGAGGAGCACCGCTTCCGCGCCGACGACCGCGTGTGCCTGTACTCGGCGTCGAAGACGTTCACGTCCGTGGGCGTGGGGATCGCGATCGAGGAGGGCCTGCTCTCCCTCGAGGACCGGCTCCTCGACGCCTTCCCGGATGACGCCGCGGATGCGGCGCCGGGCGTCGGCGACATCACGGTGCGCCACCTGCTCACGATGACGGCGGGCAGTCCGTTCACCTGGTTCGAGCCCGGCCAGAAGGACGGCGACGACTGGCTCGGCGCCTTCTTCCAGACGCCGCTGGTCGCCGAGCCGGGCACACGTTTCGAGTACTCGAACAGCTGCACGTACGCGCTCGGCCGTCTCATCGAGCATCACAGCGGCCTCACCCTGCGCGACTACCTCCTGCCGCGCCTGTTTGGCCCGCTGGGGATCCGCAATCCGCAGTGGCACACCTGCCCGCAGGGGCACACGATCGCCGCGTCGGAGCTGTTCCTCACCACGTCCGAGCTCGCGCGGCTGGGGGAGACCCTGCTCGACGGCGGCAGTTACCGGGGCATGCGCATCGTCCCGGCGTCCTACGTCGACGCGATGCACGCCGACTGGGTGGACACCCGCCTGGGGCGGGGCGCCGACCGCGACGTCGACCCCGAGGGCGAGGCCTACGGCCTCCAGGTCTGGCGCTGCACGGTGCCGGGCGCCTGGCGCGCGGACGGGATGTACGGGCAGTTCTCGGTGGTCCTGCCCGACCAGCGGGCCTGCGTCACCGTGACCTCCCACCGCGAGGGCAACATCGACGACATCCTGCGCGCCGTGTGGCGCGACGTCCTTCCCCAGCTCGCCGCGTAGGGTCCGCCTGCCCCGAGTCCATGGACGAGGGCGGCCCGCGCCGTCCCGGCCGGCCCGCGGATCGGCGCACGAGGGCGCCCCGCCCGGCTCGGCCGCGTCCCGCTCGTCTCGGCCGCGCGTCGGCGATGCCGCCTGTGGCCGGACCGTTCTCGCCGGGAATACCGACCGTTCTCGGCGGGCGGCGCCCGGTGATTTGTGTCGGCTCGCCGGGGCAGGGTAGGGTCGAACGCGGTGACCGGGTGTCCGCCCGCACCGCCATGCGCGTCGCGCGATCGAGGAAGCAGAAGGGGGTGCCGGCATGTCCCAGAGCTACGGGGTCGATCCCCGATTCAGCCAGACCCTCGTCCGAGGTCGTCTCACGGGGCTGACCGCCGTCCCCCCGATCCGGTGACCGCCTCCCCTCTGACGGGTCGAGGCTCCCTGTTCCACCGCTGATCCCGCGCCCTCCGGGCCGGATCGCTCTCGTTGAATTCTCATCCTTCCCGTTCGCTCTGCGAGGTCTCATGAAGTCGCACTGGCGCAGGCATCTGTCCGCCCCCACGCCGCTCCCGTCCGCCGACGTGCCTGATCCCGAGGTCCGCGCGTTCCTCCAGGAACGCGCCGACGAGGTCGGCGTCGCGCTGCCCCCGATGGGACGCACGCCGCGGACCTGGTGGCGCCCCTGGCGGGCCGCTCCGGGCCCGGCGCTCGACCTGCCGTCGGGCATGGGGGCCTTCGTGCGGGTCCTGGCCCGCAACAGCTGGCCGCTGATGCTGGCGAGCATCGTGGTGCGCGTCGCGGACTACGTGGGGTCCGCGTTGATCCCGTGGGCGATGGGCAACCTGCTCGACGCCGGGCTGGACCTGGGCGTCGGTGCCCACCTGGCGCGCCCCGTCCTGCTGTTCGTCGCGATGGTCGTGCTGATGGCCGTCGGCGACGGCCTGGGCCAGATGACGGACACCGCCTTGTGGATGGCCAACGAGATGGGCGCCGTCCGCTCCGTCGCGCACCGCCTGTCCCGCAACGGGCGGGCGATCCGGCGCGATATGCCGTCCGGCGACGTGGTGACGGCCCTGATGACGGACGCCGACTACCTCGGCGGGGCGTTCGCCTGGTGCCCGGACATCGTGGCGTCGGTCGTGTCGACCGTGCTGGTGTGCGTGCTGATGTTCCGGGCCTCCGCGCCGCTCGGCCTGCTGGTCATCATCGGCCTGCCCCTGGTCATCATCGGGATGACGTTCCTGGTCAAGCCCCTGCAGGCCAAGCAGGCGAAGGCGCGCGAGGAGCAGGGGCAGCTGACGACGATCTCCACGGACGCCGTGTCCGGCCTGCGGGTCCTGCGCGGGATCGGCGGCGAGGACGTCTACACCGCCACCTACCGCGACCAGTCGGCGCGCGTGCGCGACGCGGGCATCGTGGTGGCGTCGACGTCGGCGCTGCTGACGATGCTGCGCCAGTCGGTGCCGATGCTGTTCACGGCCCTGGTCATCGGGTACGGCGCGACGCTGACGTTCGGCGGCACGATCAGCGCCGGCCAGCTGGTCGCGTTCTTCGGCTACACGACGTTCCTGCGCAATCCGATCAACGTGGCGACCAACGCCATCCAGCAGTTCACGCGCGCCTGGGTGGGCGTGCGCAAGATGACGCGCATCCTGGCCGTCCCGCCGCTGGTCGACGACTCGCGGGTCCCCTCCGCCTCCATTGACGAGGACGCCGCCGCGGACGCGGCGGGCGCCCCCGTGCGCCGGGGAGGCCCCGCGGGCGACGAGGCGTCCCGGGAGGGGGCGTCGCCCTCGTCGATGGACTTCCGCGCGGTCGACCTCACCGACGCCGCGACGGGCGTCACCGTCCTGCCGGGACGGATGACGGCGCTGGTGAGCGCCGATCCGGACGCCTCGGCGGCGGTGGCGACCCGCCTGGGGCGCGTCGACGACGCCGACGCGGTGCTGGCCGGGGGGCGCGATCTGCGCACCGTCCCCCTGCGGGAGGTCCGCCGCGGGGTGTACCTGTCGGGCGCGGAGTCCCAGCTCTACGCGGGCACGCTGCGCGAGGAGGTCCAGGGGGCGCGCGCCCGCGTCGGCCATTCGCGCGGCGTCACGGAGCTGGTCCAGCGCGAGGTCATCGAGGCGTCGACCCGTCGGGAGGGCATCCTGTTCCGGGAGGCGGCCGATCCCGACGATCCGCGCCTACTGGCGGCCCTGGAGGTGGCGGACGCGCACGACGTGCTCTCCTCCCTGCCGGGCGGCCTGGACGGCGTCATCGCGGAGAAAGGCCGGAACCTGTCGGGCGGTCAGCGCCAGCGCGTCGCCCTGGCCCGGGCGGTGGCGGCCGAGACGCCGGTGCTGATCGCGGTGGAGCCGACCTCGGCGGTGGACTCCCACACGGAGGCGCGGATCGCCGCGCGCCTGGCGGAGGCCCGGCGCGGCCGGACGACCGTCGTGGTGAGCGCCTCGCCGCTGGTCCTCGAGCACTGCGACGAGGTCGTGCTGCTCGACGGGGCGGGGCGGGAGCTGGCCCGCGGGACGCACGACGCGCTGCGCCACGGCGCACGCGGGAAGGACGCCGCCCGCGCGTACCGCGCGGTGGTCGGACGGGAGGCCGGGGAGCCGGCCGCGGACCTGGCACAGGAGAAGGAGGAGCGGGCATGAAGCTGCCCATCGCCGACGATGCGACGATCACCCACCGGCTGGGCGGGCTGATCCTCGCGTACCGCGCGCAGCTGGCGGGCGTGCTGGGACTCCAGCTGGGCTCCGCCTTCGCGGGCATCGCCCTGCCGTGGGTGATGGGCCGCGTCGTCGACCAGATCCAGGCGGGCACGACGCTCGTCTGGGTGCAGCGCATCATGGTGGCCACGATCGGGCTGGTCGCGGTGGGCTCCGTGCTCTCCTACTTCGCGGAGTATCAGGCCCGCGTGCTGGGGGAGCGGGTCTTCGCGAAGCTGCGCGAGGACCTGGTCGAGACCGTCACCCACCTGCCGCTGTCCACCGTGGAGAACGCGGGCACGGGCGATCTGCTGGGCCGCACGACGCACGACGTCGAGCGCGTCCAGTTCATGGTGCGCCAGGGGATCTCCGCGATCCTCGTGCTGGTGACGACCATCGTCGTCACGGTGGTCGCCTCCGTGGCGACCTCGCCGGTGATGTCCCTGGTGCTGCTCATCGAGGTGCCCGCCGTGTGGGCCCTCATGCACTGGTACCTGCCGCGCACCGTCCCGTCCTACCGGGCGGGCGCCGCGGCGTGGGCGGGCATGTCGGGGATCGCCAACGAGACCATCGACCAGGCCCAGACCGTCGACTCGGCGCGCCTGTCCGATCTGCGCTCGGCGCGCCTCGACGGGGCGATCCGGGAGATCTGGCGCCTGGAGCGCTACGGCGCGTGGATGAGGATGATCCTCATCGGGGCGCTGGGCGTCGCCGTGCTGGCGCCCGTGCTCCTCATGGTGCTGGTGGGGGCGTGGGCGGTGTCTGCGGGGCTCACGACGCTGGGCGTGGTGACGACCATGACGCTCTACGCCTATCAGCTGCGCGGGCCCGTGTGGGAGGTGACGTTCTGGGTGGACCAGATCCAGTCCTCCGAGGCGTCGCTGGCGCGCATCTTCGGCGTCGACCTGGTCGAGCCCGACCGCCATCCCACCGGCGACGCGCCGGACGGGCGCGACATGTCGGCGCGCGACGTCCACTACGCCTACCGCGAGGGCCAGGACGTCCTCCACGGCATCGACCTGGACCTGCGGCCCGGGGAGACGCTGGCGATGGTGGGCCCCTCGGGCGCCGGCAAGTCGACGTTCGGGCGGATGCTGGCGGGCATCCACCCGCCGACCTCCGGGTCCGTGACCGTCGGCGGGGTGCCGCTGACGGACCTCGCGGAGGACACGCTGCAGCGCCAGGTCGTCCTGGTCACCCAGGAGCACCACGTGTTCGTGGGGACGGTCGCGTCGAACATGCGCCTCGCGCGGGCCGACGCGGACGCCGAGGCCATGTGGCGGGCGCTGGGGGCGGTCGAGGCCGACCAGTGGGTCCGCGGGCTTCCGGACGGCCTGGAGACGCGGGTCGGTGCGGGCGGGCTCACGCTCACGCCGGCGCAGGCCCAGCAGCTGGCCCTGGCCCGGATCGTCCTCATGGATCCGCACACGCTGGTCCTCGACGAGGCGACCTCCCTGATGGACCCCACGGCCGCCCGCTCCCTCGAGCGCTCGCTGGGACTGGCCCTGGAGGGGCGCACCGTCGTCGCGATCGCCCACCGGCTCTACACGGCGCACGACGCCGACCGGGTCGCCGTGATGATGGACGGCGACCTCATCGAGCTGGGCCCCCATGAGGAGCTGGTCGCCGGCGGCGGCGAGTACGCGTCGCTGTGGGAGTCCTGGCAGAAGGACTGAGGCGGGGTCGGCCGCGGGGTCCGCGCCAAACGCGCGGGGCCGGCGGCCGACCTCAGCCCTCGACCGCCGGCGTCTCCGCCTCGGCGTCCTCGCCCTCGTCGGTTTCCGTCTCCCCGTCGAGGAGGGGCAGGCGCAACGGCCAGTCGCTGCCCTCCAGGAGCACCTGGAGGGCAGCGCCCGTGGCCGCGTCCACGACGATCGGGGCGAACAGGTTGGCGGACAGGGGCCCGGCCTCATCCGCGGGGCGCAGGATGACGAGCAGGCGGAGGTCGGCGCCGTCCGGGCCGCCCAGGAGCTCGCGGGCGAAGCCCGGCACCTCGGGCTCGTAGCCGGGCAGGAGGACGTCGGCGTCCGCGACGTACAGGCGGGGCCCGCCGCCGGGGGAGTCGGCCCGCAGCGTGTGCAGACCCGGCGCCTCGGGGATGGCCGTGAGGCGGTACTGCGTGTGCGAGCCGAGGCCGGGGATCGGCTCGGCGAAGGAGAGCCGCCCGTCGGGCAGCCCGGTGGCCTCGCTCATCGGAGGAAGTCCAGGAGGCTGGGCTGGAGGACCTGGGCCGTGGCCGACAGCGCCGCCTGGTAGGCGACCTGCTGGGTCTGGACGGCGATGATCGTCTCCGCCAGATCGGCGTCCTCGACGTCGGAGAGCTGCTGCGTGAGGGAGATCGACAGGCTCTGCTGGCTCGCCTGCGCGGCCTGCGCCTGGTTGTACCGCGTGCCCACGGCGGAGGACTCGCTGAGGACCTTCGCGGAGAAGCCGTCGATGCGGGTGAGGGAGGCCGAGACGTCGAGCGTCTGAGCGGGATCCCGGAGCGTGGTGGCCAGGCCGTCGATGAAGGCGAACAGGGACGAGGGCGACGCCGAGCCCGCCGCCTCGGTGCCGAACAGGGACGCGCCGTCCGCGTCGACGCGGACCGTGGTGTCGGCGTTCAGGCGGCGCTCCACGGTGGCCCCGGCGTTGCCGGTCCAGGTGTACGTCCCGTCGCCGTTCGCCGTGAAGGCGGATTCGGCGGTGCTGGTGCCGGCGAAGATCCCGCGCCCCATGTACTGGGTGTTCGCCAGGCCTAGCAGAGAGCCGGAGGCGGCGTCGAGCTGGGAGGCGATGGCCTCGCGCTGGGTGGGGGACAGGGCGCCGTTGCCGGCCTGGATGATCAGGTTGCGCACGCCCGTCAACTGCGAGGACACGGTGGTCAGGGTGGAGTCCATCGTCGACAGCCAGCCGACGGCGTCGTTCGTGTTGCGGGTGTACTGCGTGTTGAGGCGCTGCTGGGTGCGCAGGCGCATCGCGTCCACGGCGGCCGCCGGGTCGTCGGAGGGGCGGGTGAGGATCTTGCCCGTCGACTGCTGGTTCTGCAGGCCGGCCAGACGGCTCTGGTTGGACTGCAGGCTCCTCATGGAGGAGTACTGCATCGACGTCTGGGTCACGCGACCGATCATGGGTCCGTCTCCTCCGGGTCGTTACTGCGCCATGCGGTTGATGAGGGTGTCGAGCATCTCGTCGATGGTCGACGTCAACCGCGCCGCGGACTGGAAGGCCCGCTGGTAGGCGATGAGGTTCATGGTCTCCTCGGCTTCGTCGACGGACGTGCCGGCCAGGAGCTGCTGCTCGGCGGAGGCGCGGGAGGTCTCGGAGGTCCCGGCCAGAGCCTGGGCGCGCGAGGACTGGACGCCGATCGTCGCCACGGCCGCCGCCCAGGCGTCCGTCGTGTCGGTGAGCCGCGAGATCCGGTCGGCCACGTGGGCGTCGGCGCCCCCCATGCCGGGCTCCGCGACGGCGATCTGCGAGGCCGAGCCGACCGCGACGGTCAGCTGCATGACCGCGGGCTTGCCGGTCAGGGACGTGTCGAGCTGGAAGAAGGCGCCGCCGGCGGTCGTGCCATCGGTCTGGTAGGCCAGGCGGTGCATCTGGTTGATGCTGGTGGCCGTGTCCAGGGTGACGCCGGCCAGAGAATCGTCGGCGTGAGAGGCCAGCTGCGCCGCGATCGCGTTGTAGTCGGCGGCCGTCGTCGCGAGCGGGCCCTGGGCCGACATCACCTGGAGCAAGCCGTCCAGCGTTCCCCCGGACATCGTGATGACGTGATCCGTGTCCTCGGACCAGACCAGGCGCACGGGTCCCGACCCCAGGGGGTTCGTCGCGCTGGGGGCGTCGGAGGCGCTGGCGAAATCGCGGGTGCCCACCACGCGGACCTCGTGGACGGTGGTGCCGCGCACCAGGGCGTTCCCCCCGACCATGACGTCGACCGATCCGTCGGAGCGGGTCGCCGTCTCCGCTCCCGCGAGCCCCGCCAGGGTGACCAGCAGGGTGGCCCGCTGGTCGATGAGCTCGTTCGCGGAGCCGCCCGAGGCGGTGATGGCCGTGATCTGCTGGTTGAGGTCGGCGACGCGCGCGGCGGCGGTGTTGATCGCGATGGCCGTGGTGTCGGCCTGGGCGCGGGCCGTGTCCCAATGCGTCTCCAGGGAGCTGTAGGACTCCTGGAGCTTCGAGACCAGCGACTGGGCGCCTTGGAGCAGCGTGGCGCGCACGGCGTCGTTGTCGGGATTGTTCGCGACGTCCTGCCAGCTGGCGTAGAACGCGTCGAGCTGGGCGGACAGCCCCTCCTTGCCGGGCTCCTGCAGGACCGCCTCGACATCGGTCCACGCGTCGGCCACTTGCGCCAGGGAGGAGGCCGAGGACGTCGTCTGGCGCAGCCGCATCTCCAGGAAGGCGTCGCCCAGGCGGTCCACGGACGTCGCGCGCACGCCTCCAGAGGAGATCACCGATCCGGAGGACAAGGTGGCGGGCGAGGTCGCGGGCAGCGCGGTCAGTGAGACGCGCTGGCGGGTGTAGCCGGCGGTCTTGACGTTGGCGAGGTTCTGCCCCGTGATGTCGATCGCCTGGCGCTGGGCGTTGAGCGCCGTGAGCGCCGTGTTGAGCGTGGAGAAGGAACTCATGGGAACCCCTTAGATGGAGGTGTCGACGATCTGGGCGTCGGCCGGACCCGTCTGCGGCGCGCCGTGCTCGTCATAGGTGCCCAGCGACTGCTGGAGATCCATGAGGGTCTCCTGGGCCGCGTGGTTCGCGGCCGCCAGGACCTGCTGGTTGTCGTGGGCGACATCGCTGATCGCGCCCGCCAGGGCGACCAGCGCCTCCCGGTGCTGACGGAACAGGTCGTTCCAGGGAGCGTCCACGGCGTCGGCGACCTGGGCGAGCGTCGCGTCGGGGTCCAGATGCAGATCGCGGACCACGTCGTCGAGGGCCGTGGAACGGCCCAGCTCGGCGGTGCGGATCCGCTCCAGCACATCCTCGACGTCCTGCGCGGCCATCGGGAGACGGTCGGCGCGGCCGGCGTCGAGCACCAGGCGCTCCACCTGGAGGCGGTACAGCAGCTGGTCGAGCAGGTGGCGCTCGTGCCAGAGGAACGTGGACAAGGTCTGCAATGACATGCGTGAACTCTCTCGGTGCCCAGGGGCCCCGGTCGGTCGGTCGTCAGGACGTCAATCATCTCATCGGCCGCCGGAGCCGATTGTGGAGGGGATTCTGTCGAGACAGCGTAAGGTCGCAGTTTGGAATACGCCACAGATGTCCGACCACTCTGGAATGCGCGGTCAGCGGCCCTCTCCGGCCGGGAATGTGCGGATGAAGGGTTGTCGCAGTGGACATCTTGATGTCTAGGAACTGAGACCCCATTCCCTGGATAAGGGTGTCCTGACTTCCCGATGGCCCGAGTGGGAGGTACTGTGTGCGCAGGTCGGGACCACATCGGATTGTCTGGACGACGAAGTCCGCTCGGGGATTGGCAGGGGAGGCCCGACTTCTCCCGGCTGCTCACCCGCGCGGACGCGTGCTGGGGAGAATGCCGTGGACACGTTCACACCCGCAGCGGAACCGCTCGAGCCGGCGCTTCCGCCGACGGTGGGCGCGGCCTCTCTGTCCGACGAGGCGCGCAACGACCTGGTGGTGGAGAACCTGGCCCTGGTGGGCTATCAGGTCAGCCAGATGATCACGCGCGTGCCTGCCCACGTCCGGCGCGAGGACCTGGCGTCCGCCGGAGCGATGGCGCTGGTGCAGGCGTCGCGGGCGTTCGCCCCCGAGCGGGGCGTCCCCTTCGCGCGCTACGCGACGATCCGGATCCGCGGCGCCCTGGTGGACGAGCTGCGCGCGATGGACTGGATGTCGCGGGGCGGGCGGCAGAAGGCCCGCCGCATCGACGAGCTGGGCGCCCAGATGGCGGCGCAGCTGGGACGCGTGCCCGAGGACGAGGAGATCGCCCAGGTGATGGGCCTGGACGCCGCGGACGTCCGCGAGGTCCGGGCCGCGGCCGCGGTGCGCACGGTCAGCCTGGACGCCGACCCCCTGGAGGCCGAGCGCCTCGAGGTCGAGGGCCTGCTCCCGGAGGAGGGGGTCCTGTTCCGCGAGCAGCTCAAGGTGCTGCGCGTCGCGGTCGACGAGCTGCCCGAGCGCCTCCGGCGCGTGGTGGTCGGGCTGTTCTACGAGGACGCCACGCCCGCGGAGCTGTCCGCGGAGCTCGGCGTCAGCCAGTCGCGGATCTCGCAGCTGCGCTCCCAGGCGCTGGAGATGCTCCGGGGCGCGATGGACACGGTCCTGGAGTCGGACGTGCCCACCGGGGAGCCGGCCGAGCGTCCCGGCGTGGCCGAGCGCCGGCGCCTGGCCTACTACCGGGCCGTGGCCGACCGCGCGGCGGTGCCGGGCCTGGAGATCGTCGCGATGATGGGCCAGGACGTCGCCGAGCTGGCCTGAGCCCGCCGTTCGGCGGTCCGCCGTCGACTTTGCTCAACGCCGGGCCGGGGGTGCCGATCATCTGGATGTCCGCCCACGGATGGGCGGTGCACGGCACTTCAGGAAGAAGAAACGATCATGGCTCTGACCATCAATCAGAACATCACGGCGCTGAACGCATACCGGAACCTGTCGAACACCCAGAACAAGCTGAGCACCTCGCTGGAGCGCCTGTCCTCGGGCCTGCGGATCAACCGCGCGGCCGACGACGCGGCGGGCCTGGCGATCTCTGAGGGCCTGCGCTCCCAGGTGGGCGGCCTCAAGGTGGCGGCGCGCAACGCGCAGGACGGCATCTCGGTGGTCCAGACCGCTGAGGGCGCGCTGACCGAGGTCCACTCGATCCTCCAGCGCCTGCGCGACCTGGCCGTCCAGGGCGGCAACGACTCGAACAGCGCCGCCGCCCGCGGCAACATCCAGACCGAGGCGGACAACCTCATCAGCGAGCTCGGCCGCATCGCCGAGTCGACGAACTTCAACGGGACGAAGCTGCTGGACGCCTCCGCGGGTTCAGGCACTGACGGCAAGCTGATCTTCCAGGTCGGCGCCGACGGCGATGCCGCGTCGACGATCACGGTGGACCTGTCCAGCGCCGATGTGAAGACGATGGCGGCCGCCCTCAAGGCCGGCGGCACCGTGGGCACGGATACCGTCACGGCGTTCGCGGTGACCGACAACACCACGGCCCAGGCCACCATCAAGAGCCTCGACAGCGCGATCGGCTACATCTCGACGGCCCGCGCGAACCTGGGCGCCTACCAGAACCGCCTCGATCACACGATCAACTCGGTGAACGTGACGATGGAGAACCTCTCCGCCTCGGAGTCCCGGATCCGCGACACGGATATGGCCTCCGAGATGGTGTCGTTCACCAACGCGCAGATCCTGTCCCAGGCGGGCACCGCGATGCTCGCCCAGGCGAACTCGATGCCTCAGACCGTCCTCCAGCTGCTCAAGTGACGAGCCTGGTCTGATCCACTCCCGGTCGGTCCCGGCCCCCGCGGGGGCCGGGAC
>JAFAAX010000122.1 GCA_023426345.1 Actinomycetes bacterium | reverse complement strand
GTCGGCGGCTTCGCGGGAGCCCCGCGCGGCGGCGGCCGTGGCGGTCGCGGCTCCACGCCGGGCGCCTTCGGGCGCGGCGGCGGCCGATCCCAGCGCGGACGCAAGTCGAAGCGCGCGAAGCGCCAGGAGTTCGAGCAGCAGAGCGCCCCGGCGATCGGCGGCGTGTCGATCCCGCGCGGCAACGGCCAGGAGATCCGGATCCGCCAGGGCGCCTCGTTGGCGGACCTCGCGGACAAGATCGACGTCAATCCGGCGGCGCTGGTGACCGTGCTCTTCCACCTCGGTGAGATGGCGACGGCCACCCAGTCCCTGGACCAGGACACCTTCGAGGCCCTGGGCGCGGAGCTCGGCTACGACGTCAAGGTCGTCTCCCCCGAGGACGAGGACCGCGAGTTGCTGGAGTCCTTCGACATCGACCTGGAGGCGGAGGAGCTGGACGACGAGGAGCACCTGGTGCCCCGTCCGCCGGTGGTCACCGTCATGGGCCACGTCGACCACGGCAAGACGAAGCTGCTGGACGCCATCCGCCACACGGACGTCGTCGCGGCCGAGCACGGCGGCATCACGCAGCACATCGGCGCCTACCAGGTGAAGGTCGACATCGACGGCGAGTCCCGTCCGATCACCTTCATCGACACGCCGGGCCACGAGGCCTTCACGGCCATGCGCGCCCGCGGCGCGGAGGTCACCGACATCGCGATCCTGGTGGTCGCGGCCGACGACGGCGTCATGCCGCAGACGGTCGAGGCGATCAACCATGCGCAGGCGGCGGACGTGCCGATCGTGGTGGCCGTCAACAAGGTGGACAAGGAGGACGCGAATCCGCAGAAGATCCGCTCCCAGCTCACCGAGTACGGCCTGGTCGCGGAGGAGTACGGCGGCGACGTGATGTTCGTCGACGTCTCCGCCAAGCAGCGCACGGGCATCAAGGAGCTGCTCGAGGCCGTCCTGCTGACGGCCGACGCGGCCCTGGACCTGCGGGCCAACCCCGACACGGACGCGCGCGGCGTGGCCATCGAGGCGAACCTGGACAAGGGGCGCGGCGCGGTGGCGACGATGCTCGTCCAGCGCGGCACGCTGCACGTGGGCGACGCGGTGGTCGTGGGCGCGGCCCACGGCCGGGTCCGCGCCATGTTCGACGAGTACGGCAACGAGCTGCCCGAGGCCTTGCCGGCGCGTCCGGTCCAGGTCATCGGCCTCACCTCCGTGCCGCGCGCCGGCGACTCGTTCCTGGTCGCCCCCGACGACCGCACGGCCCGCCAGATCGCCGACAAGCGCGAGGCCGCCGAGCGCGCCGCCCTGCTGGCCAAGCGCCGCAAGCGCGTCTCCCTGGAGGACTTCGACAAGGTCCTCAAGGAGGGCGAGGTCGACACCCTCAACCTCATCATCAAGGGCGACGTGTCCGGCGCGGTCGAGGCCCTGGAGGACTCGCTGCTGCGCATCGATGTCGGCGACGAGGTCCAGCTGCGGATCATCCACCGCGGGGTCGGCGCCATCACGCAGAACGACGTCAACCTGGCCACGGTGGACAAGGCGGTCATCATCGCCTTCAACGTCCGCCCAGCCGAGCGCGTCGCCGAGATGGCGGACGCGGAGGGCGTGGAGATCAAGTACTACAACGTGATCTACGCGGCCATCGACGACGTCGAGGCGGCGCTCAAGGGCATGCTCAAGCCGGTCTACGAGGAGGCGGCCCTGGGCTCGGCGGAGGTCCGCCAGGTCTTCCACTCCGGCAAGTTCGGGTCCATCGCGGGCTCGATCGTCCGGTCGGGCACCATCAAGCGCGGCACCAAGGCGCGCCTGGTCCGCGACGGCGTGGTGGTGGCCGCCAACCTGGAGATCCAGTCCCTGCGCCGTGAGAAGGACGACGTCACGGAGGTCCGCGAGGGCTACGAGTGCGGCATCACGCTCGGGTACAAGGACATCGCCGAGGGCGACGTCATCGAGACCTGGGAGATGCGGGAGAAGCCGCGCGTCTGATCGGACCCCGTCGATCGACGAGGGCGGCGCCCCCTTCCGGAACCCCGGGTTCCCGGAGGGGGCGTCGTCGTCCCCGCGGCCACTACGATGGGAGGCCGGAACCGCCGGCCCGTCCGGCACGACTCGGGGACGACCCGGCACGAGGAGGAGACATGGCTGACCCCACGCGGGTGCACAAGGTCGAGGACCGCATCCAGCAGACCGTCGCGGGGCTGCTCGGCCGGCGCGTCAAGGACCCCAGGCTCGGATTCGTCACCATCACCGACGTCCGCGTGACGGGGGACCTCCAGCACGCCTCGGTCTTCTACACGGTGCTCGGGGACCAGGACGACCGGTCGGACGCCGCCCGGGCCTTCGCCTCGGCGGCGGGGATCATCCGCTCCGAGGTGGGCAAGGCGCTCGGCATCCGGCTGACCCCGACCCTGGAGTTCATCCCTGACGCACTCCCGGAGACGGCGGCCTCCCTGGAGGACGCGGTCACCGCGGCGCGCGCCCGCGACGCGGAGATCGCCAGGTCCGCCCAGGGCGCCCCGTACGCCGGGGACGCGGACCCGTACCGGCGCGACGACGAGGACCAGGACGCCGCCGAGCCCGACGAGGACCGGGACGTCCGCTGAGATGAGCGCGGGGGATCAGCGCCCGGACGAGCCGGGACTGCTCATCGTCGACAAGGACGCGGGCCTCACCAGCCACGACGTGGTGGCGCGCGTCCGTCGGCTCGCGCGCACCCGCAAGGTGGGCCACGCCGGCACCCTGGACCCGATGGCCACGGGCGTCCTGGTCCTCGGGATCGGGAAGGCCACGCGGCTGCTCACCTGGCTCGCCCTGGACACGAAGACCTACGAGGCGACGATGCGGCTGGGCCAGTCGACCACCACGGACGACGCCGAGGGGGAGACCGTCGCGCTGGACGGCTGCGCGGACCTCTCCGACGAGGAGCTGGAGGCGGCGATCGCCCCCCTGCGCGGGGACATCGAGCAGGTCCCCTCCAGCGTCTCCGCGATCAAGCTGGACGGGCGCCGGGCCTACGCCCTGGTCCGCGAGGGCCGCACGGTCGAGATCCCCGCCCGGGCCGTCCACGTCGAGCGCCTGGACGTCGTGGGCTTCCCCCGCGAGGAGACGGTCGCGCCGGACGCGCGCCCGGTGACGGTGACGGACGTCGACCTCCACGTCGAGTGCTCCTCGGGGACCTACGTGCGGGCGCTGGCCCGCGACATCGGGAGCGCCCTGGGCGTCGGCGCCCATCTCACGCGCCTGCGGCGCACCGAGGTCGGCTCCTTCACCCTCGGCGACGCCGAGACCCTCGCCGAGCTCTCCGCGCGGATCGAGGCGGGCCGCCCCCTTCCGCTCATCGGGCTCGACGACGCCGTCCGCGCGATGTTCCCCGGCCTGGCGCTGGACGAGGAGGAGGCCGTGCGCTTCTCCCACGGGCAGGCGCCGCGGCGCGCGGGCGCGGATCTGCGGGCGCTGCGCGACGCGGCGGGGGAGGGACCGCTCGGCGTGCTGGCCCCCGACGGCGCGACGGTGCTGGGGCTGGCCCGGATCGAGGGCGACGACGTGCGCACGGTCCTGGTCTTCTGACCGGGCCCGCGCGACGACACAGCGGAAAGGGACAGGCGCGTGAAGATCTGGACGGAGCTCGACCAGGTGCCCGGCGACGAGCGCTCGGTCGTGACAATCGGCAATTTCGACGGGATGCACCGCGGGCATCGGCGCGTCATCGGGACGTGCGTCGAGCACGCCCGGCGCAAGGGCGTCGACGCGGTCGCCTGCACGTTCGACCCCCACCCCACGCAGGTGCACCGCCCGGAGCGCGGCCTCCAGCTCATCAGCCCGCTCGGGGACCGCCTCGACGCGATGGCGGGCGCCGGTCTGGACGCGACGCTGGTCATCCACTACGACGCCTCCGTGTACACGCTGGAGCCGGAGGAGTTCGTCGTCCAGTACCTCGTCGAGCGCCTGGGCGCCGTCGAGGTCGTGGTCGGAGAGGACTTCCGCTTCGGGCGGCGCAACGCGGGCGACGTCGACACGCTCCGGGAGATCGGGCGCCACCAGGGGTTCGACGTGGTGGTCGTCGCCGACATCCAGGACGAGACGGGGCGCCGGTGGTCGTCGTCGTGGGTGCGCGAGCTGCTCGCCCAGGGGGACGTCGCGGGGGCCGCTCGGGTCCTCGGGCGGCTCCACCGCATCCGCGGAGTCGTCGAGCACGGGTTCCAGCGCGGGCGGCAGCTGGGCTTCCCCACCGCCAACCTGGGGGAGGGCATCGAGGGCGTCGTGCCCGCCGACGGCGTGTACGCCGGCTGGCTGGTCCGCGAGGTCCCCGGCACGACGGCCCGCGAGTTCCTGCCCGCGTCGATCTCGGTGGGCACGAACCCCCAGTTCGACGGGCGCAGGCGCACCGTCGAGGCCCACGTGCTGGGACGCGCGGACCTCGACCTGTACGGGGAGACGATCTCCATCCACTTCGTCGAGCACATCCGCCCGATGCTCTCCTTCGATTCGGTCGGCCAGCTCCAGGACCAGATGGACGACGACCTCCGGCAGACGGCCTCGGTGCTGGGAGTGGCCGTCTCGGGCCGGGTGGACCCCTCGGCGGTGACGGCGCGGTAGCCGCCCCACGGGCCCGTCGATCGACGAGGACGCCCGCTGCGCCCCGGGCCGGGTCGGACGGGGGAGTGCCGGATCTCACGGGGCGCGTCCTGTGGGGCGGCCCGCGCCCGGCCCGCCCGCGGGTGGGCCCGTGCTAGCCTTGACGCGCCGTTCGATCGGCCGCGGACCAGTCATGCCCGGGGACAGCCCCGGTGCTCCGCGCAGCGAGACAACAAGGAGCTTTCGTGCCGCTGACCAAGGACGTCAAGGACCAGATCATCGCCGAGTACGCGACCCACGAGGGCGACACCGGCTCCCCGGAGGTCCAGATCGCACTGCTCACGCAGCGCATCAAGGACCTCACCGAGCACTTCAAGTCCCACCCGCACGATCATCACTCGCGCCGTGGGCTGATGCTGCTGGTCGGGCGCCGTCGGCGCCTCCTCGGCTACCTGGCGGACATCGACATCGAGCGGTACCGCTCGCTGATCGAGCGTCTCGGCCTGCGTCGCTGAACACGCCCGGCCCGGCTCCCTGCGGATCCGGGCCGGTTCCACAGCGGGCGCGGGGCCGCAACGACCGCCCCGCCCGCTCGCGACACCCCGCACCGGCTGCGCGGTTTTCGACAGTGGCCCACGGACCCGGACGGGTCCCCGCACCGCATGCCGTGGGCTTCGATCGAAGGCCGACTCCGGACGGGCATCCACACCCCCTCTCCAAGGAGAAACACATCCCATGATGGAAGGCCCTGACATCGTCGCCGCGGAGGCGACGATCGACAACGGTCGGTTCGGCACGCGCACCGTGCGCTTCGAGACCGGACGACTGGCCCAGCAGGCCGCGGGCTCCGCGGTCGCCTACCTGGACGACGAGACCATGGTGCTGTCGGCCACGACGGTCGGCAAGCACCCCAAGGAGCAGTTCGACTTCTTCCCCCTCACCGTCGACGTCGAGGAGCGCGCCTACGCCGCCGGACGCATCCCCGGATCGTTCTTCCGCCGCGAGGGACGCCCGGGCACGGAGGCCATCCTGGCCGCCCGACTCATCGACCGCCCCTTGCGCCCCGGCTTCGTCAAGGGCCTGCGCAACGAGGTCCAGGTGGTCGAGACCGTCCTGGCGGTCCACCCGGACGACCCCTACGACGTCCTGGCGATCAATGCCGCTTCGATGTCCACCCAGATCGCCGGCCTGCCCTTCACCGGGCCCATCGGCGGCGCCCGCCTGGCCCTCATCGACGGCCAGTGGGTCGCGTTCCCGCGGTGGTCGGAGATGGAGCGCTCCGTCTTCAACATCACGGTCGCGGGCCGCATCGTCGCGCTGGAGGACGGCTCCGAGGACGTCGCGATCATGATGGTCGAGGCCGGCGGCGGCGAGAACGAGTGGGACCTCATCGCCCAGGGCGCCACCGCCCCGACCGAGGATGTCGTGGCCGACGGCCTGGAGGCCGCCAAGCCCTTCATCAAGGCGCTGTGCGAGGCCCAGATCCAGGTGGCGTCGACGGCCTCGAAGGAGACCGCGGACTTCCCGCTCTTCCTCGACTACACCGACGAGCAGTACGGCCTGGTCGAGTCCTGGGCGTCTGAGAAGCTCGCCCAGGCGCTGCTCACCGACGGCAAGCTGGCTCGCGACGAGGCCGTGGACGCCGTCAAGGCGGATATGCTCGCCGCCCTGCTCGCCGACCGTCCCGAGGACGAGGCCGCATTCAAGGCGGCCTTCCGGTCCCTGGAGAAGCAGACGATCCGCACGCGCACGCTGCGCGACGGCGTCCGCATGGACGGGCGCACGCCCACCCAGATCCGGTCGCTGTCCGCGGAGGTCGAGGTCGTGCCCCGGGTGCACGGATCGGCGCTGTTCCAGCGCGGGGAGACCCAGATCCTGGGCGTCACCACGCTGGCCATGCTGCGCATGGAGCAGCAGCTGGACAACCTGTCCCCGGTGACGCACAAGCGCTACATGCACCAGTACAACTTCCCGCCCTTCTCCACCGGCGAGACGGGGCGTGTCGGCTCCCCGAAGCGCCGCGAGATCGGCCACGGCGACCTGGCCGAGCGCGCGATCAAGCCGGTCCTGCCGTCGCGGGAGGACTTCCCCTACGCGATCCGCCAGGTCTCGGAGACGATGGGCTCCAACGGCTCGTCCTCGATGGGCTCCGTGTGCGCCTCGACGCTGTCGCTGCTCCAGGCCGGCGTGCCGTTGCACGCCCCGGTCGCGGGCATCGCGATGGGCCTGATGACCGGCGAGGTCGACGGGCAGAAGAAGGCCGTCACCCTCACCGACATCCTGGGCGCCGAGGACGGCTTCGGCGACATGGACTTCAAGGTCGCGGGCACCAAGGACTTCATCACCGCCCTCCAGCTGGACACGAAGCTCGACGGCATCGACTCCGATGTCCTGCGCGGCGCCCTGGGCCAGGCCCGCGACGCCCGCCTGGCGATCCTGGACCTCATCAACCAGGCGATCGACGGCCCCGACGAGATGTCGCCGACCGCGCCGCGCATCATCACCGTCCAGGTCCCTGTGGACAAGATCGGCGAGGTCATCGGCCCGAAGGGCAAGATGATCAACCAGATCCAGGAGGACACGGGCGCGGACCTCACCATCGAGGACGACGGCACCGTCTACATCGGGGCGACCACCGGGGAGGCCGCCGAGGCGGCCCGGGCGATGGTCAACCAGATCGCGAACCCGCAGATGCCCGAGGTCGGCGAGCGCTTCGTCGGCACCGTCGTCAAGACGACCTCGTTCGGGGCGTTCGTCTCGCTGACGCCCGGCAAGGACGGCCTGCTCCACATCTCGCAGGTGCGCCGCCTGGTGGGCGGCAAGCGCATCGACTCCGTGGACGAGGTCCTCCAGGTCGGCCAGCAGGTCGAGGTCGAGATCGCCGAGATCGGCGACCGCGGCAAGCTCAGCCTGCACGCCGTCATCGAGGGGGACGCGGGCGAGGCCGAGGAGTCCCATGAGGGCGGTCGCGAGCACCGCGACCGCTCGGAGCGGGGCGAGCGCCGCGAGCGTCGCCCCCGCACCCGCTCGCGCAGGAACCGCGACGACGAGGGCGAGTCCCCGGCGGACGGCGCCTCCGAGGAGTGAGCGACTGACAGCACGCAGCACGCAACGGGCCCGCAGCCGGATGGCTGCGGGCCCGTTCCGCATGCGGACGGGTGCGATCGCCTAGACTGCCAACGGGCTCCGCCCCTCGGCGGGCCCGCCCCGTCCGCACGTCCGTTCCCAGGAGGTCCGTCCATGCGCCGCTTCACCGATGTCGTCCTGTTCGGGGCGCTGTTCCTCCTCGATGCCCTGGCCTGGCTCATCCTGAGCGTCACCGGCGGGATCACGGCCTCCGACCCCGGGCGGATCGCTCCGATGACGGTGGGCACCGTCATCGTCATCGCCTGTCCGGCGCTGCTGGTGGCCACCGTCATGGCGCTGGCGCGCGCCCTGGCCAACACGTCCCCGCGCGGTTTCTACGCGTGGTCCCTGGCGGCCGGCGCGGTCGGCGGGATCGTCGCGGCCCTGGCGAACCCCGTCGCGGCCGCCGGCGGGGTCGAGGTCGGCTTCGGCTGGATGGCGTGGTTCTTCGGCGTGATGTCGCTGGCCTACGTCGTCGCCCTGCTCATCGCGCTTACGGGCGGCATCGAGCAGCGCGCCCCCAAGGAGGTCCGCCGCGCGCAGAGGCAGACGGAGAAGGAGGCCGCCGAGGCCGCCGAGCAGGAGCCCTCGCCCGCCCCCGTGATTCCCGCAGCCGACGCGCCCGCCGCGGTTCCGTCCGTCCCCGACTCCCTCGACGAGGGCGACGCCCCCGCGGGGATCGACGCCGGTCCGGCGTGGTCCGGTGAGGATGCGGCCACGACCGCCCCCCAGACCCCGACCGCCTCGCCGGAGGGAACGACCGCGACGGAGGGCCGACAGGCGTGACGTCGCTGCCGCACCAGGACCCGGAAGGTCAGACCCCCATCGAACTGCCGGTCGGACCGGCGGGGTCGCCCTCGTCGATGGATTTCGAGGACGGGGACACGCGGGTGCGCCGCACCGTGCTGCCCGGCGGGGTCCGCGTGCTCAGCCAGGACGTGCCCGCGACGCGGTCGGTCGGAGTGAGCCTGTGGGTGCCCGTCGGCTCGCGCGACGAGACGCCGAGGCACGCCGGCTCCACCCACTTCCTCGAGCATCTGCTGTTCAAAGGCACGCCGCGCCGGACCGCCCTGGACATCGCCGTCGCCTTCGACGCGGTGGGCGGGGAGTCGAACGCCGAGACGGGCAAGGAGTCGACCGACTACTGGGCGCGCGTCATGGACCAGGACCTCGAGATGGCCGTCGACGTGCTGACGGACATGGTGACATCCTCGCGCCTGGACGCCGCGGACTTCGACCTGGAGCGCGGCGTCATCCTCGACGAGCTGGCCATGGCGCAGGACAGCCCCACGGAGGTCGTCCACGACGCGTTCGCGAGGGCCGTCATGGGGGACACCCCGCTGGGCCGGCCCGTCGGCGGCACGCCCGAGGCGATCCGCGCCGTCGGGCGTGACGACGTGTGGGAGCACTACCGGTCGACCTACGCGCCGGACACGCTGGTCGTCGCCGTCGCCGGGCGGGTCGACCACGACCGGCTGGTGGAGGCCGTCGCGTCCTCCCTGGACCGGGCGGGGTGGGGGGACGGCGCCACCACGGGCCCGCGGGCGCGCCGGCCGGAGGAGGCGACGGCGCCCGCCCGAGGAGG
>JAFAAX010000031.1 GCA_023426345.1 Actinomycetes bacterium | reverse complement strand
TGGTCTGGGGGGCGGGGGGGGTCGGCCGGGGGGCGCTGCGCGCCGGGCGCCGCCCTCGTCAATGGACGGGTCTGGGAGGATGAGCGGCATGACCACGACTTGGAGCGACAAGGCTCTCGCATACCGGAGTTCCTTCGCGACCCTGTGCGCCGGCGCGATCCCGGACCTGCTGGACCGCGTGGGCGGGCAGCCGGGAACCCTGCTGCTGGACGTCGGGTGCGGGGACGGGAGCCTGGCCGCCGAAGCGGTGCGCCGCGGGATGGCCGTGACCGCCTGCGACCCCGATCCCGGGATGAGGGCACTCGCCCGGGAGGCGACCGCGGGCGAGGCGCTGATCCTCGACGCCGGGCTGCCCGACCTCCCCGGCATTGCGGACGGCGCCTTCGACGTGACGGTCGCGAACTTCGTCGTCAACCACATCCCCGACCCGCGCGCCGGCCTGCGCGGGCTGGCTCGCGCCGTCCGGCCGGGGGGACTCATCCTCTTCACCATCTGGACCACGACACCGCCGCCCCATGTCCGAGCCGTCTCCGAGGCGCTGTTAGAGGTTGGGGCGGCGTCCCCGGCCGGTGCGGGACTGCCCGCCGAGCTCGACTTCCCGCGCACGCCCGGCGGGATGCGCGCGATCGCGGAGGCCGCAGGCCTCGACGTCGATGCGGCGGAGGAGATCGGGTGGACCTGGGACATCAGGCCCGAGGCCCTGTGGCTGGGATTCAACGCGGGGATCGGGTCGACGGGCGAGCGTTTCCTCGCGCAGGACGAGGCCACGCGCGGGCGCGTCACCGGCCTGGCCGCGGAGGGGCTGGCGCCGCGCCTGACGGACGGCGTCTATCACCTGCCGTGCACCGCGGGACTCTGCGTCGCCCGGCGGCCGTGAGCGCAGTGGCGGCTGCGATCTGCGAGCGGACGAAGTCCGATGGAACTGAAACCGGAAGCCCGGCGGTCTCGGGGTGAGGTCTTGATCCGTCGAGGCAGACCTTGCGCGCTCCTCCTCCCGCATTCGGAGCGACTGTCGGTACCTGCGCCGCGCGCGCCCGCCGGCGCCGCGTGACAATGGACGGGACCGAGCAATCGGCGCACGCCGCGACCGACACGAGGAGCACACGATGGGCGTTCTGACGGAGACCTTCACCCTGAACAACGGCGTCATGATCCCGAAGGTGGGATTCGGGACGTGGCAGATGCCCGAGGGGGCGCAGACGCAGGGCGCGGTGGAGCAGGCGCTGGACCTCGGCTACCGCCACGTCGACACGGCCAATGCCTACGGGAACGAGGCCTCGGTGGGCCGCGCGGTCCGCGCCGCCATGCGCGACCTGGGCCTGGCGCGCGAGGACGTCTTCGTCACCTCGAAGCTGCCGGCCCAGGTCAAGACGCACGACGGCGCGGCCGCCACGGTCGACGAGAGCCTGGCGAACCTGGGCCTGGACCACATGGACCTCTATCTCATCCACGCGCCGTGGCAGTGGAGCACGCCCGACCAGTCCGACGACGCCGGTAACCTGGCGGCCTGGAGCGCCCTGGAGGAGGCCCTGGCCGCGGGCAAGATCCGCGCGATCGGCATTTCCAACTTCGCCGTCCACGACATGCGGAACATCCTCGACCACGCCGACATCGCGCCCGCCGTCAACCAGATCCTCTCCTACGTCGGCTTCACGCAGCCCGAGAACACGGCGTTCGCGCAGGCGCACGGCATGGTCGTGGAGGCGTACTCGCCGCTGGCCACCGGCGGTCTGCTGGCGAACTCCACCATCGCCGGGGTGGCGGCCGCGCACGATGTCACGCCGGCGCAGGTCGCGATCCGTTTCGCGATCGACTCCGGCGTCCTGCCCCTGCCCAAGGCCACCTCCGAAGACCACATCCGCGCCAACGCCCAGCTGGACTTCCAGCTCACCGAGGACGAGGTCCGCACCCTGGCGGCCCTGCCCGACACCGATCCGTCGCACCCCCATCAGGCCTCGCAGCGCTGACGCGCCCTCCCGGCCCAACACTGACGAGGACGGCCCCGGCTCGCGCGGGGGCCGGCGCCCCTCCGCGGACCCGTGTTCCCGCGAGCGGGGTCGCCCTCGTCGATGGGGCAGGTCCGTGCGCGGCAGGTCGCCACGCGAAATCAGAGGCGTCACGGTGCCGCTGTGCCCGCGACGCCCCAGATATCGCGCGCCATGCGGGGAAACTGGAGGCGTCACGACGCGAACGGGCTCGTGACGCCTCTAATTTCCGCGCGCTACCTTCCCACCGCGCCGGCGGGCGGAGCCCCGCCGGAGTTCCGACTCCGGTGACGACGGCCCCGCTGACGCGGGAACACAAGGTGGGAACGTCTGGTCCCGCGTTGCGACCTCAATTTCTTTCACCGTGGTGGTGGAACATGAGGTCGCAACGGTCGATCTCGCATTGCGACGCACTGTTCGCGCATCACCCGCCCGGTCAGGACGCCAGGTTCACCAGGACGACGAACGTCAGGGTGCCCAGGCCGACGCTCACCAGCGTCCGCCGTCCGCTGAGCAGGTGCGCGATCACGGTCACGACCGCCGCCACGGCTCCCTTCCACAGCAGCGCCTGATCCACCGTGAATCCGCCCGCGCCCGCGGTGACACCGGCTGTGGGCAGGAACGTCGCAGCCGCGAGGATCGCGAGGATCCCGGCGGGCATCCAGCGGGCGAGCGCCGCGACCAGGCGCGATTCGCGCAGGGGAGCCAGGATCGCGAACGGGACCGCCCGCAGTGCGAACGTGATCGCGAAACCGATCGCCAGCACCGCGAGCAGATGGACCGGGGAGGGCATCATCGGCGGTCCTCCCGCCCGTCTCCGCCGCCGATCGCAGCACTGCGATCCCGCCCGTCTCCGGCATCGGCAGCCGCCGCGCCCTCGCGGGCGCGCGCACCGCTCGCGGTCGCAGCCGCCGAGCCACGAGGGGCCGTCCTCGTCCCTGAGGACGCCACGAAGCGCACCGCGAGCGCCAGGACGAACACCACCATCGACGCGAAGATGAGGTTCCCCGGCGCAGCCCATGCGGCGACGCCGAACGCGCCGGCGGCCAGGACCAGCGAGGGGATCTGCTCGCGCGTCCGGCAGGCATCCAGCGCCAGGGTGAGGAACAGCGCGACCAGCGCGAACTCCAGGCCGCGGATCGGACGCGCCAGCAGGGACGCCACGGCCGCGCCGACCAGGCCTCCCCCGACCCAATAGCACTGGAACGCGATCTGGACCGTGAGCAGGCGCGGCGCCGTCCAGCCGTCGGGATGGGCGGCGGCGGTGGCGAAGGACTCGTCGGTGAGCGCATAGGTCGAGTACAGGCGGGCCCATCGCCCGCTGATCACCTGGCGGGGGAAGGAGAAGGCGTAGAACACGTGCCGGAAGTTCACCAGCAGGACGGTCAGGGCGACCGTGGCCAGCGGCGTCGCGGTGGCGATCATGCTCGCCAGCAGCAGTTCCACCGATCCGGCGTACACCGAGATCGACAGCGCGGGCGCCACCCACCACTCCAGGCCGTCCTGGATGACCAGCATCCCGAACGCCACGCCCAACGGGAACAGGCCCAGCCCCGCAGGGAGGGAGAGACGCAGTCCCCGGGCGATCTCGTGACGGCGGTCCACGATCCGATCGTGCCACCCTCGCCGTCGGGCGCGCCGCCCGCGTCCGCTGAACGGGAGACGGCCCTCGATCGACGAGGGCGACGCCCCGCGCGGAACGCCAGTGGCGCCGCGCCCCTTCTGGAGCCGACTTCGGTTCTCTTCCGTCGCGAGTTCGGTTCCCACTCTGGTTGACGAGGGCGGCGCCCCGCGCGGACCTGCCGTCCCGTGCGCGGGGCCGCCCACGTCGAGGGGGACTCCGCGACGGGCACGAAACCGACGGCCGGGAGCCGTCGGAGACGCGGCCCCGGGAAGGTCCGCGGGACCCCGAAGACCGCCGTCCGGGGCTTTGCGAAGGCGCCGGACCGGCGATCAGCACCAGTCGAAGACGTGGCCCTCCGCGCTCGGCGGAACCAGATCCCGGTCGCGCAGGAGGGTCAGCGGAGCCCGGTCGCTCGACGCGCAGACGTCTGCGAACGTCATTCCCGCATCGGCGAGCTCCTCCGGATACTCGATGTCGAGGACGTGATCGCCGTACACGTCGCCGTAGCCGCCGCACTCGCCCCAGACCGCGCAGGACTCCGCGATCGCGAAATCGAAACCGATGAGGTCGCGCCCGTCGGTGCCCAGTTCCGCCGTGTTCTTCTGGGCCGCGGCCAGGCCCACCCGGTGCGCCCGGTCCACATACGCCTGCGCCAGCTCGACGGCCCCCGCGCGGTCCACCCCGTCGAATCTGGTCCAGCTGTCCAGATTGTCGAACTCGACGGCCTGGAATCCCGCGGACGCGCAGGCGTCGATCCACGGGCCGACGACGGCCAAGATGCCCTCGCGCTGCCGGGGGGTCGTGGGATCCAAGACGAATTCGTCGGGCCAGTCCGGGTCGGCGGCCGGTGTGGCGCCCTCATCCCGCAGGAGCAAGTCAGGATGCTCGGTCCGCCAGTGCTCCGCCGCGTCCGGCTGCGTCTGGAAGCCGTTCAGGTAGCAGATGCTGTACGCGCCCTCCAGGGGAGGCGCCGTCGAATCGCGGACCACGACGTCGGGGCGCACCGGCTCTCCGTCGACGTCGACGGCATCGGACGCGCCTCCCAGCTGGTAGTCGAAGACGCCGGAGACCGGCGGCAGGTCGGGCGTCGCCCCGGACGTCGGCGGTACGGCGCTCCGCTGCTGCCCGCAGGCGGACAGGGATGCGGCCGCGAGGACCCCGAGGAGGAGCGCGGCCGCGGACAGACCCGCGAACCGCGATGTCGGTGCGCTCACCATGCCGCTCCTCCTCGGGGTGTCCGTCAGAGCCTGTCCGGCGAGATCTGGGCCCGCAGGGGCGCGGGGAGCAGATCGCCGTGGGCGGCGACCATCTCGTTGCACAGCTGCCAGATCTGACGGGGCGTCAGCGTCGAATTCGCGTTGGCGTCCATCAGGACGGCCTGCCTGATCAACTGCGGGTTCCCGGTGCGCGCCGCCTCCACTGTGAGCCGGTTGACCGACAGATACGGCTGGTTGAGGGCGGCGCACTGCACCGGCAGGCACCCCATCGCGATCGGATGGACCCCATGCGCGTCGACGCGGGCGGGGACCTCGACGACGGCGCCCTGGGGCAGGTTGTCGATGAGGCCCCTGTTGGGGACGTTGACGTGGATCTCGCGCTCGGTCCCCGTGACCAGGGAGTGGATGATCTGGGGGGCGTACTCGCTGGCGCTGTCGTCGAGCTCCAGGTCGCCGCCCGCGTCAAGGATCCGCTCGGTCTGCTCGAACTCCGCCACATTGTCGCGGCTGATCTGCGCGTACTCCAGCGGGGTCAGGCGATAGCGCTCGATCTGCTCATCGGAGCGGAGGAACCACGGCAGGTACTCCGAGGAGTGCTCGCTGGTCTCCGTCGGGTAGTAGCCGATGCGGCGGAAGATCTCGACGCGCACGCGGCGCTCCATCCCGGGGTCCTCGCGGATCCTGTCCCGCAGCAGCGGGTAGAGGCTCTCGCCGTTCCTCTTCCATTCCAGGAGCCAGGCCTGATGGTTGACGCCGGCCGCGCGATAGGTGGTCTCCTCGACGGGGACGCCGATCAGCTCGCCCAGATCGTGGGCGGTCCAGTACACGCTGTGGCACAAGCCGACGGTCTTGAGCTCCGGGGCGACCACGGACGCCCACCACACGTTCATCGCCATGGGATTCGTGTAGTTGAGGAACCAGGCGTCCGGGCAGATCTCCATCATGTCGCGCGCGATGTCGGTCAGCACCGGGAACGTGCGCAGGGCGCGGAAGACCCCGCCCACGCCGGTCGTGTCGCCGATCGTCTGGCGCAGACCGAATCGGGCCGGGATCTCCAGGTCCTTCAGGGTGGCGTCGATGCCTCCGACCTGGATCATGTCGACGACGAAGTCCGCTCCCGCGAGCGCCTCGCGGCGGTCCAGCGTGGCCACCACCTGGGCCGCGGCGCCGAGCTGCCTGCTCACCTGCTCGACGGTCCGAGCCGCGACCGACAGCCGCTCGGGATCGATGTCGTACAGGGCGAAGCGCACATCGGACAGCTCCGGGTAGCGCAGGATGTCGGTGGCGAGCTCGCGGGTGAAGACGACGCTTCCCGCGCCGATGAATGCAATGGTGACCATGCCCTCATCATGGACACGATGATCGATGTGTGCAAGACTATGCTCGTATTCTTCACGAATCGCTCACCTTTGGTGAGCGATCAATGCACTCCCCGGCGCCGGGCCGTCGGGGTGGCGGCCTTCCGGAGGACCTCGATGACATCGTCGCAGACAGCAGTCGATCAGACCCGCACCGGTTCCACCAAACGCACCGACCGGATGTCCCGGCTGCTCGACGCCGTCAACACCCGCGGCGAGGTGCACCTCGCCGCACTGGTCCGCGATCTGGGAGTCTCCCCCGCCACCGTGCGACGCGACCTCACGGCCCTCGAGGACCGCGGCCTCATCGTGCGCACGCACGGAGGGGCCCGCGCCCTGGACTACATGAACGAGGTCTCCGTCCTTCTGCGCGACGCCCAGTTCCATGACGAGAAGATGCGCATCGCCCAGCACGCCGCACGGCTCATCCCCGACGGACGCTACTCGGTGGCCATCGGCGGAGGCACCACCGCCGCCGCCGTCGCCCGGGCGCTCGCCCAACGGCCGGGGCTGGCCATCGTCACCAACTCGCTGACCACGGCCACCGAGCTGGCCACCCATGGCACCGTCACGGTCATCATGACGGGCGGAGCCGTCCGGTCCAGCTCCCTGGAGGCCGTCGGAGCGATCTCGGAGGCGACCTTCAACAACATCAACTTCGGAACGGCCTTCCTGGGCACCGACGGGATCAGCGCGCGCGGCGGGGCCACCACCTACGACGAGACCGAGGCCCGGACGAACCACGCCATGGTGGCCCGCGCGGAACGCGTCGTCGTCGTGGCCGACGGATCGAAGGTCGGGCGCGCCACGCTGGCGAAGGTGGCCGATCTGGACGAGGTCGACGTGCTGGTGACGGACGAGTCCGCCGATCCGGCCGAGATCGCCGCGATCCGGGCGGCCGGCGTCGACATCCAGTTCGCCCGGGCGTGACCCGGCGCCGGCCTCACCGGTCGGGTCAGCCCGCCAGGAGCCGGAGGAGCTCCTCCTGCGTCGCCTGGCGATCGCTGCCGCCCGTCCCGCGCGTGGACAGCGACCCGGCTCCCACCGCCCACCGCAGCCGCGTGCGCTCATCGAGGACCCCATGGGCGCAGGCCGCCAGATAGCCCGCGTCGAAGCTGTCCCCGGCCCCCGTCGTGTCGACCACCTCGACGTCGAACGCGGCCACGCGGACCGTCACGCCGTCCGGGCCGACGGACCAGGCGCCCTCGGCGCCGTCCTTGACCACCACCGTCGGGCCGAACGCCGCGATCCACGCCGCCATGCCGGCGTCGTCCCGCGGGGAGGGGCCCCCGAGCGCGCCGCCGATCGCCCGCAGCTCGTTCCGGTTGGGCAGCAGGACATCGACACGTCCCAGCACGGCGTCGACGCCCTCCCACTGCTCCGACGGGTCCCAGTTCGTGTCCAGGCTGGTCGTCCACCCCTTTTCGCGCGCGCGGGCGAGAATCTGCGGAAGACCCCTCGCCAGCGCCGGCTGCAGGAAGAAGGAGGCGACGTGCAGGTGCCCCGGCTCGGGAAGCGCCTCCAGCGCGCGCTCCACGTCCGCCGGGTCGAGCAGGGGGATCGTCCCGGGCACCGTCAGGATGGCGCGATCCTGCGGCCTCGACAAGACGACGGACAGGCCCGTCGGCACGTCGGGATCCACGCCGAGGTGCCTGAGATCGACGCCGCGCTCCCGGAGCCCGTCGCTCACCAGGCCGCCGAAGACATCCGCGCCGACCCGTGAGATCAACGAGGTCGGCACGCCCAGCCGCGCCAGGCCCATCGCCACGATCGCGGCCGACCCTCCCACCGAGAGATCCGCCGAGTCGGCGAGCACCTCCGCCTGGCCGAAGCGCGGGACGACGTCCCCGCGGACCACGAGGTCCGGATTCGCATCGCCGACGACGACGACCGGGCGCGCCTCGGCGCCCCCCATCCCCGGCACCTCCCTCCTCATCCCTTCACTCCCGAGGACGTCATGGTGGCCAGGAACTGCTTCTGCGCCACGGTGAAGAACAGCATGAGCGGCAACGTGGCGACCACGTTCGCGCACATCAGGAGCGCCCAATCCGTCCGGCGCCCTCCCTGGAAGTTGGCGATCCCCAACTGGATCGTGTACCAGGAGTCGTCGTTGATCGCGATGAGCGGCCACACCAGATCGTTCCACGAATCGAGCAGCGCGAAGATCGCCAGCGTCGCCAGCGCGGGCCGCGCCAGAGGAAGGATCACGTGCCAGAAGGTCCGCAGGCGCGAACAGCCGTCGAGCCGGGCGGCCTCCTCCATCTCCTGGGGGATCGAGAGGAAGAACTGCCTCATGAGGAAGATCCCGAACGACGACGCCAGCCAGGGCACGATCGCCGCGCCGAGCGTGTCGACCAGGCCCACCCGCGCGTACATCACGTACATCGGGACCATCAGCAGCTGGGTGGGGATCATGATCGTTCCCATGATCCCCAGGAACCCCAGCGTGCGGCCCGGGAACTTCAGGCGCGCGAACCCGTAGCCGGCCAGGGAGCACAGCACGACCTGCGAGATCACCGAGGTCGTGGACACGATCAACGAGTTGCCCAGCCAGTGCAGGATGTCGGTGGTCCCGAAGAGCTTCTCGTATCCGGCGAACGTGAAGGACGAGGGGATGAAGCTGCGGGGGAAGCGGTTGAGCTCCGACTCCGGTGTCAGCGACGTCAGGAACATGTCGACGAACGGGATCGAGAAGACCAGCGCCGTGGGGGCCAGCACCAGGTGCCAGCGCCACTCCGTGCTGCGGCGCCTCCTCCGCGGGGCCGCGGCGGGGACGCGGGCGTCTCGCGGGCCGTCCGCCCCGGTGGCGCGGAGCACGTCCGCGGCGGGGGCCGTCTGGTTGCCGGCATCCATTGAGGGAGCCTCCCTGGTGATCGTCACAGCCCGCCCACATCCTTCTTCCGGGAATACACCGTGACCGCGACGGTCAGCGCCAGCGTCACGAAGAACAGCCCGTAGGCGACCGCCGAGGCGTAGCCGAAGTCGAGCTCGGTGAACGCCTTCTTCCACAGGTAGTAGACGACGGTCTGGGTGGACTTCAGGGGCCCGCCGCGCGTCGTCGTGTAGACGACGTCGAACAACTGGATCGCCCCGATCGTCTGCCAGATGGCGACGAACACCGTGATGGGCGCCAACTGCGGGAACGTGACGTGCCAGAAGGCCTGCCACCTCGTGGCGCCGTCCACGCGCGCCGCCTCGGTGAGCTCGGCGGGGATGTCCTGGAGCGCGGCCAGGTAGATGACCGTCGTGAAGGCGGCCTGGCCCCACAGCGACATGATCGCGATGACGAGCATCGCCTGATGCGGGTTCTCCAGCCAGCCCTGCGGCGGAAGGCCGACCGCTCTCAGGACGTTGTTGACCAGCCCGTACTGCGGATTGAACAGATAGGTCGTCAGGATGCCCGTCGCCGAGGCCGACACGACGAAAGGCACGAAGATCAGCGTCCGGTAGATCCCGATGAAGCGGATCTTCCGGTTGAGCGCCACCGCGAGGAATAGGCCCAGCAGGACCGACGCCGGGACGAAGAGGGCCGTGTACACCAGGGTGTGGCCGACGGCGGACCTCAGTTCCGCATCGGTGAGCATCCCTTGGTAGTTCGCGACGCCCACGCCCTCGGCCTGGGAGAACCCGTTCCACTTCTGGAACGAGAGCACGAGGGCCCAGATCGCGGGGAAGATGGACAGCCCCAGGACGATGAGCGTGGCGGGGGCCGTGAACCCCCAACCCGCCAGCGTCTCGCCGAGATGGCGCCGGCTCAGCGCGCGATCGCTCGGCGCCTTCGGCTGTGCGATGGTCACTGGGACAACGCCTCCGTCGATTCCGTCGCGGCCTCATGGAGCTTCTCCGCGGGATCGCCCTGGCCCTGGAGGACCTCCGAGATCGCCGTTCCGACCGCCTCCGAGAGCCTGACGTACCCGGGGACCGTCGGACGCGGGATCGTCGCGTTCTGGTTGTTCTTCGCCATGACGTCGAGGCCCGGCATGGCGGCCACCTGCTCCTGGAACTCGGGCGAGTCGATCTCCGACTCGCGCAGCGGGAGGTTGCCGTAGGCGACGTTCCATCGGACGTCCTGGGCCGGGTCGGTCAGCCACTTCGTGAACTCGTAGGCCCAGTGGGAGCGATTGGCGTCCTGGTGGTCGAAGAGGACCCACAGGTCGGCGCCGGAGATCGTGGTCTGGCGGCCGTCCGTTCCGGGCAGCTGGGTGACGCCGTAACTCGTTCCCGCCTTCTGCAGGTCGTAGAGCATCCACGGCCCGGATGTCATCATGCCGATCTGATCGCTGGCGAAGATCTGGCCGAACTTCGTGTCGGTCTGGTCCAGGTACACGGACTGGTCCTCGACGGCCATGTCCCGCAGGAAGGTCAGAGCCTGGACGCCGGCCGGGGAGTCGAACGTGGCCGTCGTGCCGGCCTCGTCCAGGATCTGCCCGCCGTTCTGCCACAGGTGCGGCCAGAACTGCCACGTCGTCTCCTCGGAGCCCGAGACCGAGTAGGCGTAGCCGTAGGTCGTCGTGGAGGGGTCCGTGAGCTCCTGCGCCGCCGTCCTGAAGTCGTCCCAGGTCCAGTCGTCGGTGGGGTAGGCGACACCGGCCCGATCGAAGACCGTCTTGTTGTAGATCAAGGAGATGTTGTCGACGACCGAGGGGAACCCGATGACCGCCTCGCCGGTGGGCTGGGCGGTGGCGGTGGCGGCCTGGGAGAACTGGTCCCATCCGACGGCCGGGTCGGAGACCTTGTCGGAGATGTCCAGCGTCCGCCCGGACCCCGCCAGCTCGCTGGCCCAGGATCCGAACGCATAGGAGATGTCCGGGTAGGTTCCCCCGACGAACGAGGAGGAGAGCTTCTGGAGCAGGTCCTCCGTCGAGGACGCGCCCGAGGAGACCTTGATGGTGACGTTGGGGTGGTCCTGGTGGAACTCCTCGGCGAGTCCCTCGAGGATCGTCTCCGCCTGGTCGTTCTGCCCGGTCCACCACGTCAACGTGACATCGGCGTCGGGATCCAGCGCGGCGGAGCCCTGGTCCTGCGAGGAGCAGGCCGACAGCCCCACGGTCCCCGCGACCAGGGCGGCGGCGGTGACCATGGAGGAGGCCCACCGGCGTCCTGGTCGTGTGCTGTGGTTCATGACGATCTCCCCTTTGATTGGTCCATCAATTCTTCGCCTGTCCCGGCCGGCCGCAGCCCGTCTCTGCCCGGCGCAACCGGGCCGTGATGTGGGGCGAGGAGGCCCGCTTCCCCTCATAGTGTGACGGCGCTCAACGTCGCCGTCATCCAATCTGGTCATATCGCTCGTTTTGTTGAGCGATTTGATCTATTTGATGAACGGACGGGTCAGAGCTTGTCATGCTTGGCGGTGCGAGCAGCTCCCGGACGAGCCTCGCCGGCCGCCCCACACCCACGCTGTCCTCTCAGGAGTCTCGATGTCCGTCGCTTCCACGCCTCCCGGCCATGAGGGGCGCTCCATGCCCGCCCCCGCCCCGGAGGCGCCGGATCTCAGGCTCGTCGAATGGACCCCCCGATCCCAGCTGGCGGCCTCCCACTCGCCCGTGGCGCAGGCGAGCGTTCCCGCGATCGACGTCCACAACCACCTCGGACGCTGGCTCACGCCGGACTGGTGCGCGCCGGACGTCGGGGCGCTCCTCGACCTCATGGACCAGACGAACGTCCAGACCATGGTCAACCTGGACGGCCTGTGGGGCGCGGAGCTCACGGCGAACCTGGAGCGATACGATCTGGCGCACCCGGGGCGTTTCCTCACCTTCTGCCAGGCGGACTGGGACCTGCTGTCCGAGCCGGACGGCCTGCGGACCCTCTCCTCGCAACTGCGCGAGTCCGCCGACCGCGGCGCCCGGGGCCTCAAGGTCTGGAAGAACCTCGGCCTCGAGGTTGTGGACGGCGCCGGGACGCTCGTGATGCCCGACGATCCGGCGGTGATCGATATCCTCACGCTCGCCGGAGAGCTCGGCCTCCCCGTCCTCGTCCACATCGCCGATCCCAAGGCCTTCTTCGACCCGATCGACGCGCGCAACGAACGCTTCGACGAACTCGCCTCGGTGCCCGAGTGGTCGCGGGCCGACCGGACCCGCTATCCGTCCTTCGACCGCCTGCTGGACGCCTTCGAGGCCCTGCTCACCGCCATTCCCGGCACGCGGGTCATCGGCGCGCACGTCGGCTGCGCCGCCGAGGACCTCGACCGCGTCGACCGGCTCCTGGCCGCCGCCCCGAACCTCGTCGTCGACATCGCCGGCCGGCTGGCCGAACTGGGACGGCAGCCCCGACGATTCAGCCGGCTCGTCCGCGACCATCCCGACCGCGTCCTGTTCGGCACCGACGCCTATCCCGTGGACCGCCGCTCGCTGGAGACCTACTTCCGCTTCCTCGAGACGGCGGACGAGTCCTTCGAGTACTCGCCCGACGACGAGATCCCTCCGCAGGGCCGGTGGGCGATCTCCGGCGCCGACCTCGATCCCGCGCTTCTTCCCGGACTCTACGCGGGCAACGCCCGCCGCGTCCTCGGTCTGGCGGATCCCCGCTGACCGCCGCCGCCCCCATCCACCGATCCACCCAACAGAAGGACCTCTGCCATGTCTGCCACCCTCGACGAGATCTTCAGCCAGCCGGCGACCTGGCGTCGAGCCGCCGCCCTGCCGACCACGGGGCTGCCCGCCGTCGGCGAGCCGGCGGCGGTCGTCGGATGCGGAACCTCGTGGTTCATGGCCCAGTCCTACGCCACCGCGCGCGAGCGCGCCGGGCTGGGGGCCACCGACGCCTTCACGGCCACCGAGTTCCCGGCGGGCCGCCGTTACGACAGGGTCGTCCTCCTGTCCCGCTCGGGCACGACGACCGAGATCGTGAACCTCGCGCGGGCGCTCCGCAGCGCCGGAACGCCCGCCCTGCTGATCACCGCCGTCGGCGACGGCCCCGCCACGCCGTTCGTCGACGCCGAGGTCGTCCTCGACTTCGCCGATGAGTCGTCGGTCGTCCAGACCCGGTTCGCCACCACCGCCCTGGCGTGGATGCTGTCCTCGCTCGGGCACGACGTCGAGGCCGCCGCCCGCGAGGCGGAGGCCGCGCTGAGCCGCGCGATCCCCGCGTCATGGATCGAGGCGGACCAGATCACGTTCCTCGGCACGGGATGGACCATCGGCCTGGCCAACGAGGCCGCCCTCAAACTGCGCGAGGCCTCGCAGTCCTGGACCGAGGCCTATCCGGCCATGGAATGGCGGCACGGCCCGATGGCGATCGCCCAGCCGGGGCGCCTGGTCTGGATCTTCGGCGAGGCCCCCGACGGCGTCGCGGAGAAGGTCGCGGCGTTCGGCGCCGAGCTGGTCCCGACCCTGGGCGATCCCCTCGCCCACCTCGTCCTGGCTCAACGCATGGCCGTCGCGCGGGCCGAGGCTCGGGGCCTGGATCCCGACGCCCCCCGGCATCTCACCCGGTCCGTGATCCTCGGCTGAGCCGCCGTCCCGCACTCCCCCACCCCGCCGATCCGGAGGCCCGCCACCGCGGGCCTCCAGTCGGGCGCGCCCTGCCGCCCTCGTTCCAGGAGCCCCCATGATCTGGACCATCACCCCGAATCCGGCACTCGACCTCACCTGGCGCGTGCCCGCCTGGCAGCGGGGCCGTTCCCACCGGGTGGCCGACGTCGCCGAACGCCCCGGCGGCAAGGGGCTCAACGTGGCGCGGGTCCTCGACCAGATGGGCGTGCCCGTCTCCGCTGCGGGCTTCCTGGGCGGGGGGACGGGAGCGCGTGTCCGGGACCTGCTCGCCCAGGCCTCCCCCCGGATCCGCTCGACCTGGATCGAGGCGCCCGGGGAGACCCGCCGTTCCGTGGCGATCATCGACGGCGACGCCACCGTCTTCAACGAGGCGGGCGCCCCCGTTCCCGCGAGCGCCTGGGCGGACCTTACCCGGCTGGTGGCCGACCGCGTGCGCCCCGGCGACGTCGTGGCGCTCAGCGGCTCCCTGCCTCGGGGCACGGACGCCGAGAGCCTGAGCGTCCTCCTGGCCGCCGCCCGCGAGGCCGGCGCCCGCACCCTGGCGGACACCTCCGGGCCGCTCCTGCTCGTCGCCGCCGCCCACGCCGACGTGGTCAAACCCAACGAGGAGGAGCTCCTCTCCGCGACCGCCCCGATGGGGGCCCGGACCATCGACGAGGGCGCCCGCGCGCTCCTGGCGCGCGGGACCCGCTGCGTCGTCGTGTCCCTCGGAGCGCGCGGCATGGAGAGGCACACGCCGGGCGGCGTGCTGCGCGCCCGGCTGCCCCGAGCGCTCGAGGGCAATCCGACGGGCGCGGGCGACGCGGCGGTCGCCGCGCTCGCCTGGCACCTGGCCGGCGCATCCACGTCCGCCGGCGGGGAGTCCGGCGCTCCCGAGACGGGGGACGCCCTCCCCACAGAGACCGACCGCGAAGCGCGGGACGCCCTCGTCAGGGCCGACGCCCACAGGGCGTGGGACGCCCTCGACTGGGAGGACGCGCTGCGCGACGCGGTCGCCACCTCCGCAGCCGCCGTCGTCCGCCCCGTCGCCGGAGAGATCGACCCGGCCGTCCGCGCGGCCCTCCTCCCCCAGATCGTCATCGAAAGGACGTCCCATGCTCGCTGACACGGCCCGACTGGCCCGCGAATGCGCCCGGAGGGGGCGCGGACTGGGCGCCTTCAACGTGGTCCTCCTCGACCACGGGGAGGCGTTCGCCGACGCCGCCCAGGACGTGGGCCTGCCCGTCGTCCTCCAGCTGTCGCAGAACGCGGTGGCCTACCACGGCGGGCGCCTGCGCCCGCTGGGCCGCGCGCTGCTCGAGCTGGCCGACGCCTGCTCCGTGCCCGTCGGCGTCCACCTGGACCACGCCGAGGACGCCGACCTGTGCCGCGAGGCCATCGACCTGGGGTTCACGTCGATCATGTACGACGGGTCGAAGCTCCCCGACGAACGCAACCGCGCGACGACTGCGGCGATCACGCGCCTCGCCCACGAGGCGGGCGTCTCCGTGGAGGCCGAGCTGGGCGAGGTCGGAGGCAAGAACGGCGTCCACGACCCGTCGGCGCGCACCTCGCCCGAGGACGCCGCGCGGTTCGTCGCCGACACCGGCGTCGACCTGCTGGCGGTGGCGGTGGGGTCCTCCCACGCGATGGCCACCCGCGACGCCGTGCTCGACACGGACCTCATCGCGCGGATCCGCTCGGCCGTCCCCGTCCCCCTGGTCCTCCACGGCTCCTCGGGCGTCCCCGACGACGGCATGAGGGCGGCGATCCGGGCGGGGATGACGAAGATCAATGTCTCCACCCATCTCAACGTCGTCTTCACGCGCTTCGTCAGGCAGACGCTGGCGACGGAGCCCGGGCTGGTCGATCCCCGCCGGTACATCGGCCCGGGCACGGACGCGGTCCGCGCCGAGGTCGCTCGCCTCCTCCGCCTCTACGACGAGTGCTGAGCCTCTCCCGTCATCACCGTCCAGGAGATCCGGACGAGGCCCCGACCCCGTGCACAATGGAGGCATGGCAAGCGGATGGCGCTCTCTGGTGGAACGAATCCGCTCTCTCTTCTCCTCGCGACGATGGCGCATCGCCCGCAACGGCCTGGTGGCCGGTCTGGCGGCCGGATCTGTGAGCGTCGCGTACCGCGCGGCGATCGCCCGCGGCACGGGACTCGCGCATGCCGCCGATGAGGCGATCGCCCACCACCCTCTCTGGCTGCTCGCCTGGCTCGTCGCCGCCCTCTCCGTCGCCACCGTCGCCTGGCGCCTGGTCGCATGGGAGCCCACAGCGTCCGGTTCCGGCATCCCCCAGGTCGCCGGCAGGCTGACGGGCCGCATTCCGTTGCGGCCCGTCCGCGTCCTGGCCGCCCGATTCGTCGGCGGGACCGGAGCATCCCTCTTCGGTCTCTCGCTGGGGCGCGAAGGCCCTTCGATCCATCTGGGCGCGGCCGTCGGACAGCTGCTCGCCCGGCCGCTGGGCGCCAGCGAGGAGGAGAGCGATCACCTCATCACCAGCGGCGCCGCCGCCGGCCTGTCCGCGGCCTTCAACGCTCCCGTCTCCGGCATGCTATTCGCCATGGAGGGCCTCCACCGCTCCTTCTCCCCCCTGATCATCGCCTCGGCGGCCACCGGCGCCCTGGCTGCGGACGTCGCGTCCACTCTCGTCTTCGGGTCCCGCCCGCTCCTCCAGTTCACCGCTCCCGGGGACGGATCCGGTGAGATCCCCCTCTCTCTGCTCTGGGTCGTTCTCCCACTGGGGGTCCTCACCGGGTTGGTCGGAGCCCTGGTCAACCGATCGCTCCTGGCCTGCCAGTCGATGGCCCGGCTTCCCGGCCCGCTGCCCGTTCTGATCGCCATGGTCGCCGCGCTGGCCTGCGGGCTTCTCGCCCCCCGGGTTCTCGGTGGGGGCGAGGAGCTCATCCGCTGGGCCCAGATCGGCTCCGTCGGGCTGGGATCCGTCCTCGCGCTGCTCCTGCTCAAGTTCGTCCTGACCGGCGTGAGCTTTGGGTCGGGGATTCCTGGCGGGATCTTCATGCCGATCCTCGCGATCGGCACACTGACCGGCGTCGGCTATGCGTTGATCGCCCACGATCTCGGGTTGTCGACGGACCTCCGGGTCGCGCTGGCCGTCTGCGGGATGGCCGGCGTCCTCGCCGCCAGCGTGCGCACCCCGCTCACCTCGATCCTGCTCACCGCGGAGATGACGGGATCGCTCGGCCATCTGCTACCCGTCGCCACCGTGGTCCTCCTCGCGATCTTCACCGCCGACGCCCTGCGCGTCCCACCCATCTATCAGGCGCTACTCGAGCGCTCGCTCGGACCGGACGTCGCCGCCCTCGTCCCCGGCGCCTCCTCCCCCGCCGGCGGGGACCGCGCATGACCGCCCGGCGCCCCCCGGCTCGGCCCGTCCCCCCGCGCGTCGCCGCGCCGCGGATCGGGGCCCTGGCCGAGGAGGACCCCCGCGCCCTCGTCCCCGACGACCTCCACGAGGGCGCCCGCTACGCGGGGGCGGAGCTGGCGGGCCGAGACCTCACCGGGGCGGTGTTCTCCGAATGCGAGCTCCTCGGCTGGTCGGCGAACGACGCCCTGCTCAGCGCCTGCTCGTTCCAGGACGTCCGCATCGACCGCCTCTCCGCGGCCGCGATCGCGATGGACCGGTCGTCGTGGCTGTCCGTGGCGATGGCGGGATCGCGGCTGGGGTCCGTCGACGGCCATGACTCGATGCTGCGGGGCGTCTCCCTCGAGGCCAGCAAGATCGACTGGTGGAACCTGCGCGGGGCCGAGCTGCGCGACGTCCTGGTCCGCGGGTGCGTTCTGGGCGACCTGGACCTCAGCGGCGCGCACGCCCAGCGGGTCGCCTTCGAGGACTGCCGCATCGACACCCTCACCCTGGACGGGGCGCGGCTGGTCGACGTCGACCTGCGCGGCGCGGAGCTCGGGACGGTCAACGGCGTGGAGGGCCTGCGCGGTGCGACGCTCACGACCGACCAGATCGAACGGCTCGCCCCCGTCTTCGCCGCGCGCCTCGGCATCGACGTGCGCGGGTGAGAGGCTCGGCCGGACACCCCGCTCGAATCCCGCGGTTCGCCCACACGCACCCTGGAGGTTCGCCCCTCCTGTTCTGGGTCGGGGTTTCGGTCAGTGACGGGTTTGATGATCTAGGCGCCGCAACGCGAGAGTCAGCCGACTCGCAACGCGCCTGATCAACGCGCCGTCCGGGAGGCCTCGGCGCTCCCGAGGTCGACCACCATGACCGCGCGAGCGGGCGTCGGATGCGCCGCCTCGCGGAAGCCGGCTGCGGCCAGCATCGAGACGCTGCCATGGAACAGATCGTTGGCGGGGGTCTGCGGACGCTCCTCCGTGTCCACCGGGTAGGCCTCCAGACGGGTCGCGCCGTGCGAGCCGGCGAACTCGACGGCGGCCCGTGCCAACTCTCGGGCGACTCCCAGGCGTCGGTACTCGCGGCGCACGATCAGGCAGGACAGCGCCCACACCCCGGCCTCTGCGGGCGCGCCCCCGCTGCGGGCGATCCGAGAGCGCTCGATCCGTGGTTGCGCGGCCCGGGGCCCGGCCCGGCACCACCCCGCAGCCTCCCCATCGACGAGGGCGACCAGGCCGGGCGGTCGCCCCGTCCCCGCGGGGGCCGAGGTCTGGGCCGGGGCAGGATCGGGCGCCCGCGTCGAATCGGGGTCATCGCCGGATCCGGCCGCGGCGGCCGCGGCGGACGCGCCTTCGACCTCGGCGCGGAGCCGATCCCGCAGTTCGGCGCGCGACGCCGCATGGAACTCGCGACCGGTCATCAGCGGCCACTGGCACCAGCAGGTCGCGCCGTCCCCGCCGCCGGTCATCGCCTGTTCGACGAGCGGCCACGTGGCGGGTCCGGCCGGGACGATGCGGATGCGGCTCGAGACGGCGGGCCCGGCCGATGTGTCGGCAGTCATAGATGGAGGGTAGCGGGAGGGGCCTCGATGTGGCGATGGGAGGGAGACGACCCGCGCGGCGCGCCGACGAGCGGGAGCCCCGTCGGTCGGGCGTCGGCGGTCGCGCCCGTGCGCGGCTCAGCGCGCTTCGACCGCGCTCGGCCCGCGAGTTGTGCACAGGTGGATACACAGCTGGGGACAAGTCACAGCGATGTCATTCCACAAAGGGGGGACATCGACAATTCACAGGCCGGAGAGCCTTCCTCACGGACAGCAGGATCCACAGTCCCACGGTTTTCCACAGCGGCATCCCCACCTGGGGATGGAGTCACACACATGTCGTTCCACAGGTGTGCACACACTCGGCGGCGAACCACTGCCCCGGATGCCGCCGCCGGCAGAGAGACCAGCGACTCAGGACACGACGAGCAGCGACTTGATGGCGCGCCGCTGGTCCATGGCGGCATAGGCCTCGGCAGCCCGCTCCAGGGGGAACGACTGCGTGAACACCCGTCCCGGGTGGATCCGACCGGACAGCACGTGGGGGAGCAGGTCGGGCAGGTAGGTGAGCACTGGCGCCATTCCACCGCCCACGGTGACATTCGTGTCGAACAGCCGGCCCACGGAGATCCGGCTGCCGCCCGCGGGGACGCCCACGAAGCCGACTCGCCCGCCTCCGCGCACCAGGTCGATCGCCTCGTCCATGGACTCCTGGGTGCCCACGCACTCCAGCGCCGCCTCGACGCGCTCCCCGCCGAGGAGATCGCGGAGGGCTGGCGGGGCGGGGGGGCCCCCCCCCGCCCCCGCCGGGGGGGGGGCGCCGG
>JAFAAX010000139.1 GCA_023426345.1 Actinomycetes bacterium | reverse complement strand
GTCCATGCCGCCGCGACCGCCTGCGCACGCGGGCCGGCGCACGCGCCCTTCACGGCGGCGGCCCGTCGGGCGACGTGGCGCGGGATCGGCGGGCTTCTGGCGGCGAGCGGCGGCCTGATCCTGATCGTCGCCGCCGTCGCGGCCTCTCCCGTGGTGCCGCGCGGCATCGTGTGGACGGTGAGCGGCCTCGTGATCACGGTGGCGCTGGCGGGGGCGGGGGCCGCCCTCGTGCGGGGAGGCGGGGGCCGGTAGTCTGGGCGCACCGGCCACGCTCGAAGGAGACCCCCATGGCGACCACATCCACGAAGCGGATCGGCATCCTCACCGCGGGCGGGGACAGCCCCGGCCTGAACGCAGCGATCCGCGGATTCGGGAAGGCCGCGATCGGCCACTACGGGATGGAGCTCGTCGGATTCCGCGACGGGATCCGGGGACTCGCGGAGAACCGCACCGTCGATCTGGACTCCCACGCCCTGTCGGGCATCCTCACCATCGGCGGCACCATCCTGGGGACGTCGCGCGACAAGGTCCACAAGATGACGGTCGACGGCGAGGTCCGCGACATGGTGCCCACAGTCGTCGAGAACTATGAGGAGGACGGTCTGGACGGCCTGGTCTGCATCGGCGGCGGAGGCACCGCGAAGAACGCCTACCGCCTCCAGCAGGCGGGCCTCAACGTCCTCCACCTGCCCAAGACGATCGACAACGACATCGCGCACACGGAGACCAGTTTCGGATTCTCCACGGCGCTGGGCATCGCCACCGAGGCCATCGACCGCCTCCACTCCACGGCCCACAGCCACCATCGGATCATCGTCGTGGAGATCATGGGACACAAGGCCGGATGGCTGGCGCTCGGCGCGGGCATCGCCGGCGGGGCCGACATCGTCCTGCTTCCCGAGATCCCCTACTCCATCGAGTCGATCGCGGATTCCATCCGGGCGCGCGCCGCCGCCGGCCACGGGTTCTCCGTCGTCGCCATCGCCGAGGGCGCCCGCGACCACAAGGACACCTCCGACCTCCAGGCCGCCGAGGCGCTGGTGCGCGGGGCGTCCACACCTGAGGCCCGGGAAGCCGCCAAGACCTACCGCGCCAGCGTGATCGCCGCCCACCGCGACAACGCCTTCACCCTGGCCGAATCCCTGGAGGCCGCCACCGGCCTGGAGTCGCGCGTGACGATCCTCGGCTACGTCCAGCGCGGCGGCACGCCGGATGCGGAGGACCGGCTGCTGGGCACCATCCTGGGGGGAGCCGGAGCCGATCTGGCGGCGCGCGGCGAGTACGGCTTCACGGTCGCCTCCCAGCGACAGGCCGCCGTGCCGGTGCCGCTCGAGGACGTCGCCGGCACGCTCAAGACCGTTCCGCTGGACCATCCGTGGCTGGACGCCGCCCGCCACGTCGGGACGTGCATGGGCGACTGATTCCCCCGCGCGAGGCGCACGGGTGGGAGCGCGCGGGTCGGGGCACGCGGGTGGGAGCACGCGGGTGGGAGCGCGCGGGCGAGAGCGCGCGCACGCGCGCCGCGGGTGCCGGTTCCGATGAGCCGTCCCGGTTGGGCGAACCTCACGGGCACGGTTGGGCGAACCTCGCGGGTGGGCGGCGGGGGCGCTCCGAGTTAGGGTCTCGGCATGACGGACTCGTTCTCTGCGGCAGTGCCGCCTCACCGCAGCCGCGCTCACGCCGGACTCCGCCCGCCCACCGCGGTCCCCGCACCCGGCAGAGCCGCTGATCCCCGGGGCGACGCCCACGGTCGGACGCGCTCCGGCATCCGACGGAGCAGCCGATCGGCCCCTATCGACCGCACCGTCGCGGCCCATCTGGCGAGCATGGACACGGATCCTCGGATCGACGCCGCGCTGCGCGGGCTCTCGCGGACCGCGAACCACGGGAGGCTGTGGGTCGGTCTGGCCGCCGCGCTGGGACTCACCGGGCTGCGTGGCCGCCAGGCAGCGGGCCACGGGCTCACCGCGTTGGCCGCCGCCAGCCTCGTCGCGAACCTGGTGGCCAAGCCGCTGGCCGGCGGCGCCCGACCCGACCCGAACGCCCTGCCCTCGGTCCGGCGCCTGCACCGCCAACCTTCATCCGGCGCCTTCCCCTCGGGGCACTCGGCCTCCGCGGCCGCCTTCGCCACCGCCTCCTCCCTGTCCTGGCCGGCCGTCGCGCCCCTGGTCGTCCCGCTGGCCGGCGCCGTCGCCTACTCGCGCCTGCACACGGGCGCGCACTGGCTGTCGGACGTCCTGGGCGGTCTGGCTCTGGGAGCGGGCGTCGGCGTGGCCGTCGATCTGACCCTCCGGATCCTCCCGAAACGGGCGCCCGAGGGACCGGGGGCCCGCCGCGGCGGGGACGTCGCCCCACGCGCCCAGGCGCCCGCTCTTCCCGACGGGGAGGGGCTCACTGTCATCGCGAACAGCCGCTCCGGGTCCGCCCAGGACGCGGCGGCGGAGATCGCCCGAGCCCTTCCCCGCGCCCGGATCCTCATGCCGGGCCGCGACGGCGTCGCCGAGGACCTCTCCACCGTGCTGCGCCAGGCCGCGACGGACCCCGGCACCCGCGCGCTCGGCGTGTGCGGCGGCGACGGGACCGTGTCGGCCGCCGCCGCGACGGCCCGCGCCCATGACCTGCCGCTGGCGGTCCTGCCGGGCGGCACGCTCAACCATTTCGCCAAGGCGGTCGGCCTCGAGTCCGTCGACGATGCGGCCTCCGCCGTGGTCGAGGGCCGGGCGCTGGCCGTCGACGTCGCGGACCTCACCGTGCGTGCCGACGGGTATCCGGGGAGGGGCGACGGGTCCCCGCTCACCGTCCTCAACACCTTCGCGCTGGGCTCCTACCCCGAAATGGTCGAAGTCCGCGAGCGCCACGAGCAGCGGTGGGGGAAGTGGCTGGCCGGCACGGCCGCCGCCCTGGCCGTCATCCGCCACCCGACGCGACTGGAGCTGTCCTGGGAGGGCGTCCCCGAGCATCGGTCCTGGCTGACGTTCGCCGGCGTCAACCGAAATCTCCCTCCGGGGCTCGCGCCGGCGACGCGCCTGCGTCTGGACACCGGCACGCTGGATGTCCGCGACTATCGCGCGGACGCGCCGCTCGCCCCCGTCCGACTGGTCGGGCAATCCGTCCTGGGCCGCCGCGGGGCGGCCCTGGCGGAGATCGTGCCGTGGTTGCGAATCGCTCCGACATCGCCCCCCTCCGACGTCGAGTTCGTCTGCCGCTCGCAGCCGGCGGAGGGCGCTGAGCAGGCCGAGGCCGGGCCAGGCGTCTCACTCGCCCACGACGGGGAGATCCTGCATGTGCCCGCGCCGCTCGGCGGCCTCGTCCGCATCCGTCTGGCCATGGCTCCCGGCGCTCTGGTGGTCTACGCGCCGTGACCCCTCCGGGGCGTGTCGGCCCACAGGGCCTCGGTCGGCTGCGGCGCCCCGGACCCGGCGGCGTCAGGAGTTGAGGATCTCCTGATGAGCGCGGGACGGCGTGGAGAGTCACGGGGGCAGCGCCGTCGTGTGCCGGCGATCCCTCCCGGACCACGACAAGACCATGACTCGCCCCTCGAATGGGCATCGCCGGCCATTCGAGGGGCGATTCGACTAGGCTGATGACACGTATCAGGAGTAGGAGGTCATACCATGCGCATCAACAGCAAGGGACAGGTGACGATCCCTGCCGAGCTCAGGCACCAGTTCGGTTTCCACGAGGGCGACGAGGTCGACGTCGTGGCCGATGGGGACACCCTCCAGATCGTCCATGCCCCTGACGCGGAGACGCGCGGGCAGAGGATCGTGCGGCAGATGCGTGGGACCCTCCACACCTCGTGGACGACGGACGAGCTGATGGAGCTGCTCCGTGGTGAATGACCGCATCACTCTGGTCGACACCAACATCATCGTGGATCTGCTGACGGACGATCCGCGCTGGGCCGATTGGTCGGAGGACGCGCTCTCCCAGGCGATGGACGAGGGACCAGTCGTCATCAACCCGATCATCTATGCCGAGATCGCGTCCGGTTTCGACCGTGTCGAGCAGCTCGACACCGCGGTTCCGGCCGAGGTGTTCATCCGCCAACCCCTCCCCTACGAGGCTGGGTTCCTCGCCGGCAAGGCGTTCCGCGAGTACCGCCGCCGCGGCGGGACCCGGAGGAGCCCCCTGCCGGACTTCTACATCGGCGCCCATGCCGCCGTCGCGGGCCACCGTCTGCTCGCCCGCGACGTCGCCCGCTACCGGACGTATTTCCCCCGCCTCGACGTCTGGGCGCCGGAGGACTGACGAGGGCGACCCCGCTCACGGGAGGGCGGGCCCGGCGAGGGGCATCGCCCTCGTCCGGGGGAGGGACGCTCGGCCACTACCATGATCCCCAGGACCCGGACCAGGAGCATGACATGGACGACACCACGACCGACCCGCGCGAGACGCTCACCTGGGAGGGCTTCGGCGACGCGGCGCGCGAGCTGGCGCGCACGATCGTGGCGTCCGGGTGGGAGCCCGACCTCATCATCGCGATCGCGCGCGGCGGGCTGCTGCCGGCCGGCGCCCTCTCCTACGCGATGGGCGTCAAGGCGATCGGCACGATGAACGTCGAGTTCTACACGGGCATCGGCGAGACGCTGCCCGAGCCGCAGCTGCTGCCCCCGCTCATGGACGTCTCCGCACTGGACGGGCACCGGGTGCTGGTCGTCGACGACGTCGCCGACTCGGGACGCACCCTCAAGATGGTCATGGATCTCATCGAGGAGCACGGACTAAGCCTGGACGGCCGGGCCGCCGTGGCCGTCGATGCGCGCAGCGCCGTCATCTACCGCAAGCCGCGCTCGGTCATCGTCCCGGACTACGAGTGGCGCATCACCGACCGGTGGATCAACTTCCCATGGTCGACGAAGCCCATCATCACGGCCGACGGCCGGGGCGGGGACGCCGCCTGAGCCTGCGAGGGGCTCGGGGGCGCAACAGGCGGGTCTGAGG
>JAFAAX010000135.1 GCA_023426345.1 Actinomycetes bacterium | reverse complement strand
GCCCTGGCCCGATGTCTCCGACGAGGCCCTGCTGCGCCGGATGGCCGACGACGGCTGGCTGGCCGTCGACCTCGGCCGCGTGGCCCGCGGCGGCGGCCTCTCCCGCATCGACACGGCGGCCGGCCTGCGGGCCCTGCTGCCCTGGCCTCAGGCCGCGCGCCTGGACGAGCTGGCCCCCGAGCGCCTCTCGATCCCCACGGGCGCGACGCGCGCCCTCGACTGGTCGGGGGACCAGCCCGTGCTCTCGCTGCGCGTCCAGGAGGCCTTCGGATGGGTGGACACCCCGACGGTGGCCGACGGCCGCCTCCCCGTCCTGCTCCACCTGCTGGATCCGGCCGGGCGGCCGGTGGCCGTCACGGCGGATCTGCGGTCCTTCTGGGCCGGGCCCTACCGCGAGGTCCGCGCCCAGCTGCGCGGACGCTATCCCCGCCACCCGTGGCCGGAGGACCCGCTGGCGGCCGCCCCGACCTCGCGGGCGAAGCGCCGTCCCCCGCGCTCCCGCTGACGGCCGGGTCCCGCCCGGCAGCACGGCCCGCAGAATCCCGGCCCACAGAATCCCGGCCGGTCCTCATCCGTCCCAGCCCCCGCCGGCACGGCGTCGCCCTCCGCGCCGGTTCGCGGTCCCAGCCACGGGGCCGCCCTCGTCAACGATGGGACGCCCGCGCGCCCCGAGCCGGGTCGCCCGCCCCACCCGGCCCCGGCGGAAGGGACGACTTGAGCGCGAGGACCCGCGCCGCCGCGTCGTGCACCCGCCCGGCGAAGTCCGCGTCCTGGCGGGCCCGGGCGACGACCGCGTCCACCATCTGCGCGGCGACGTCCGGGTCCGCGGAGGCCAGCACCAGGTCGCACCCGGCGTCGATCGCCCGGACGGCGCGCTCTCCCGGGCTCCACGCCTGCACCTGCGCGGCGGCCGACAGGTCGTCGGTGAGGATCACGCCATCGAACCCCAGGTCCCCGCGCAGCATGCCGTCGACGACGACGGGCGAGAAGACGGCGGGCACATCCGGATCGATGCGCTGATAGATCGCGGAGGACACCATCACCATCTCCGCGCCGCCGCGGATCCCAGCGGCGAAGACGCCGACCGAGGGGTCGTCGCGCGTCGTGACCGCATCCGCCACGCCCGCCGCCGTGTCCGTGTTCGCGCCGACCCGGCCGAGCCCCGGGAAGTGCTTGATCGCCACGGCCACGCCGGCCGAGCGCAGTCCCTCCGAGAAGGCGTTCGCATGGGCGGCGACCTGCTCCGGCGTCGAGCCGTACTGTCGGTCCCACGCCCCGATGGGCGGGTTGCCGGCCGGGTCGCCGTCCACGAGGTCCATCACCGGCGCGAGATCCACGGTGAGGCCGGCGGCGGCGAGTTCGCTCCCCCAGCCGGCCGCGGCGTCGCGCAGCGCGCCCGCCTCCCACGTCGACTGGTCGAGGGCCGAGGGGATCGCGGAGAATCCCGGCCCCTGGAGGACCTGGACGGCGCCGCCCTCCTGGTCGGTGGCCACCAGCATCGGGGCGCCGTGGGTGGTGCCGGGGCCGACGAGGTCCGTGAACGACTCGACCAGGTTGAGCACGGCCTGCGTGTCGGCCTGCGAACGCCCCGCCAGGAATACGTTGCCGACGTGCCGCTCGCGCACGGCCGCCCAGGCCGAGGCCTGCTGCGCGTGCGTGTCGACGCCCACCATGAACAGCTGGCCGACCTGCTGCTCGAGCGTCCACCCCTCCAGCGGGTCGGGCGTCGGGACGGGACCGGGCATCGACGAGGGCGACGCCGTCGCTCCGGACGCCGGTTGCGCGGGCGCGGTGGCGGTCCCGCTGGGCGAGGGGCTCGCGGGCGAGGGGCTCGCGGGCGGGCCGCTCGGCGCCGTGGAGGAGGTGCAGGCCGCCGGCGCGAGGAGCGCGATGCCCAGAAGCAGGGCGGACGCCCACTGCCGTCGTCCCATCGTCCGCCTCCCGCCCGTCGAGCGCCGGCCGCCGACGGCCCTCAGAGGCCGGTCTCGAAGCGGGCGGCGACGTCCTCCGGGGTCTGGGGGGCGTCGAAGGTCGCCGGGTCGCCGCCGATGCGCCCGGCGGGTCCGCGGTCCAGGGCGTCGACGGCGGTCAGGTCCTCCGCCGTCAGGCGGTCCGCGACGGCGGCGGCGCCGAGGTTCTCCCGCATGCGCTCGAGGTGCGTGGACTTCGGGATCACGATCCGCCCGGCGCGCAGGTGCCAGCCGAGGACGACCTGGCCGGGCGTGAGTCCGAGGCGCTCGGCGATCCCGGCGACCGCCGGATCGGACAGATCGGCGCCCTGGCCGAGCGGGCTGTAGGCCTCCACCGCGATGCCGCGGCTCGCCGAGGCCGCGCAGGCGGCGGGCTGGGCGAAGGTCGGGTGGACCTCGATCTGGTTGACGGCCGGCGCGACCCCCGTCGCCTCGACGATCCGGGCGAGGTGCTCGGGCAGGAAGTTCGAGACGCCGATCGCGCGGACGGCGCCCTCGTCCAGGAGCTCGACCAGCGTCTGCCAGGTCTCGGCGAAGAGGTCGCGGGCGGGGACCGGCCAGTGGATGAGGAACAGGTCGACGGCCTCCACGCCCAGGGCCTCCCGCGACGCCTCGAAGGCCGTCCGGGCCGTTTCCCTGCCCTGGTCGGCGTTGCGGAGCTTCGTCGTGACGAAGACCTGCTCGCGGGGCAGGCCCGAGGCGCGCAGCGCGGCGCCGACCTCGGCCTCGTTGAGATAGCCCTCCGCCGTGTCGATGTGGCGGTAGCCCAGCGCCAGCGCCTCCTCGACGGCGCGCTGCGTGTCGGCGGGCGGGATCTGGAACGTGCCGAAGCCCACCTGCGGGATCTCGACGCCTCCGGACAGTCGGACGGATGGAACGGTGACGGGTGAGTCGGTCATGCTTCGAGGGTAGGACACGCCCGCGCCCCGCGCAGCGATGCGGGCGGGGCAGGAGGCGCCGGCGGGCGGGGCGGGGCCACATTGGCGGGCGGGGCCGCGTTGGCGGGCCGAGCCCGCCATCCGCCCGTCAGCGCAGCGTGTTCGCGAGGCCGAGCTGATCCGTGCCCCCGTCGGCGGGCGCCGCCACGGACGCGCGGGCGATCGCCAGGTCGGTGTCGGTGCCCAGGTGCGCCGTGTCGCGCGGGACGCTGCGCCCGCGGCTGAGGCGTCGCTCCGCGAGCTTCGCCAGCCCCGCCACACACAGGCACATGCACACGTAGATCGTCCCGATGACCAGGGCCGAGGGGATGATCGGGTTGCCGAACTGCGCCTGGGAGCCCAGGAACTTCGCGTAGTAGAGGAGCTCCTTGTACGTGATGAGGAAGCCCAGGGCCGTGTCCTTGAGGACGACGACCAACTGCGCGATGATGACGGGCAGCATCGCGCGGAACGCCTGGGGCAGCAGGATCTGGATCATCACCTGGTACTTGCGCAGCCCCAGCGCGAACGCCGCCTCCGACTGCCCGTGGGGCAGGGCCAGGATGCCCGAGCGCAGCGCCTCGGCCAGCACCGTCCCGTTGTAGAGCGTGAGCCCGACCACCACGGCCACGAACGGCGTCGTGCGCATCCCGACGGTGGGCAGCCCGTAGTAGACGAGCATCATGAGGATGAGGACGGGCACGGCGCGGAAGATCTCGGTGAACCACATGACGGGCACGCGCAGCCACTCATGCGACGACAAGCGCCCGACGGCCAGCAGCAGCCCCAGGACGAGGGCCAGCGCCGCCGAGAGGCCGAAGGCCCGCAGGGTCTGCCCCATGTAGTGCCAGACCTGGGCCCACACCTGCGGGTAGGTGAACGTCGACCACTTCTTCGCGTCGAACTGGCCGGTCTGGTCGAACCGGTAGAGGACGAACGCCGCCGCGGCGGCCACCACGATCACCGTGGCGACGGCCAGCAGCGCGTAGCGGCGCCGGGCCCGCGGCCCGGGGACGTCATAGATGTGCTGGGAGTTCATCGCAGGATCACCAGCCTGCGCTCCAAGACGCGCTGGATCCAGGCCAGCACCATCACCATGACGACGAAGATCGCGGCGACCCACAGCAGTCCGGGCAGCAGCGGCTCGGAGCGCTCCGCCAGGTTCGCGCGGATCCATGCGGCCTCCGCCACCGAGAAGCCGGCGGCCACCGTCGTGTTCTTCAACAGGGCGATGAGCACGCTCATCATCGGGGGGACGACCGCGCGGCCCGCCTGGGGCAGCACGATCTGCGTCATCGACAGGCCCCACGTCAGCCCCAGGGCCCGCGCCGCCTCGGTCTGGCCGGGCGGGATCGTGTTGATGCCCGAGCGGACCACCTCGGCGACATAGGTCGCCGTGTAGATGCCGAGCGTGGCGATCGCGAGCCGGAGGTACAGCCCCGATCCACTGCCCCCGACGCCGGGGAAGATCTTCGGAAAGCCGAAGGCGAAGATGAAGAAGAGCAGGGTGAGCGGCGTGTTGCGGACCGTGTTGACGTAGAACGTGCCGACCCAGCGCATCACCGGCACCGGCGAGACGCGCATCGCGCCGACCGCGAATCCGAGCACCAACGCGATCACCCCGCCGAGGGCGAACAGGACCAGCGTCATCCTGAAGCCGTCGACGAACAGATCGAGGTTGTCGATGAGGACATCCATGCCCGCGGTTCTCCCTTCTTCCGTTCCACCCGACGAGGGCGCCCCGCGCCGTCAGACCGGCTCGGAGCCGGTTCTCAGGCCAGGGACGCCCTCGTCAGGGGTGTCATTCGTAGTCGTCGACGGCGGGCTGCTCGACGGAGATGCCCGAGGTGCCCAGGTCGGCGTCGAAGATCTTCTGCCAGGTGTCTCCCCCGTCCGTGAAGACCTTGTTGATGTAGTGGCGCAGCGCGGCGTCGTCCTTCGGGACGCCGACGCCGTACTTCTCCTCGGTGAAGGGCTCGCCGACGACTTTGAGCGCCTCCGGCTCCTGGGCGGCGTAGCCGATGAGGATCGCCTGGTCCGTGGTCACCGCATCGACCGAGCCGTCCTTGAGGGCGTCCACGCACTGGCTGTAGGTGTCGAACTCCGTGGTCTTCGTGTCGGGGAAGTTGTCGCGGATGTTCTGGATCGGAGTGGACCCCGTCGCCGAGCACACGGTCTTGCCGGCCAGGTCCTTCTCGGAGGTGATGTCCGTGTTGTCGGCCGCGACCAGCAGGCCCTGCCCGGTGATGAAGTACGGGCCGGCGAAGCCGATCTGCTGCTTGCGCTTGTCGGTGATGGAGTACGTGCCGACGTAGTAGTCGATGTCGCCGTTGACCAGCGCCTGCTCGCGGTTGGCCGAGGGGATCGTCTGGAAGGCGATCTGATCCTCGGAGAAGCCCAGCTCCGCGGCGATCCAGCGAGCGATGTCGACGTCGAAGCCGGTGCGGTCGCCGCTGATGGCGTCCAGGTAGCCCAGCCCGGGCTGGTCCTCCTTGACGCCGACGCGGATCGTCCCGGCGGACTTCGCGGCCTCCAGCGTCGGGGAGCCCTCGAGGTCGGGCGCGGCGTTGACGGGGAACTCGAGGACCGCCGCGGAGGCGCCCGAGTCGGTGCCTGAGCCGCCGGAGGCGGACTCTCCGGAGCTGGAGCTGGAGCCGGAGTCGGAGGAACCCGACGAACAGGCGGCCAGGGAGACCGCCACGGCGGCGGCGGCCAGGGCGGCGGCCGCACGGGAGAAGGTGCGCATTGGTGTGTCCTTTCCAGGGGTGGGGGCTGCGGGGATGGGACAGGGGGCGGGAACGCCTAGTGGGTGAGGATCTTGGACAGGAAGTCCTTCGCGCGATCCGTCTGGGGATGGGAGAAGAAGGACTCGGGCGTCGACTGCTCGAGGATCCGGCCGTCGGACATGAAGGCCACCCGGTCGGCGGCCTTGCGGGCGAAGCCCATCTCGTGGGTGACGACGATCATCGTCATGCCGTCCTGGGCCAGGCGCACCATGACGTCGAGGACCTCGTTGATCATCTCGGGGTCCAGGGCGCTGGTCGGCTCGTCGAACAGCATGACCTTCGGCTGCATGGCGAGCGCCCGCGCGATGGCGACGCGCTGCTGCTGGCCGCCGGACAGCTGCGCGGGGTATTTCTCCGCCTGGGCGCCCACGCCGACCCGGTCGAGGAGCCGGCGGGCCAGGTCCTCGGCGTCCTTCCTCGGCGTCTTCTTGACCTTGATGGGGGCCAGCGTGACGTTGTCGAGGATCGTCTTGTGCGAGAACAGGTTGAAGGACTGGAAGACCATGCCGACCTCGGCCCGCAGCGCGGCGAGCTTCTTGCCTTCCTGGGGCAGGGACTCGCCGTCGATGCGGATGTCCCCGGAGGTGATCGTCTCCAGGCGGTTGATCGTGCGGCACAGCGTCGACTTGCCGGAGCCGGACGGGCCCAGCAGGACCACCACCTCGCCCTTGTCGACGGTCAGACTGACATCGTCCAGGGCGACGAAGTCGCCGTAGTGCTTGACCACGTGCTCCACAACGACCAGTGGCTCGTCGGCGTGCACCCCTGAGGTTTCCTCTGCCATGGCTGCGACTTTACCTTTCTGAAAAGGTCCGGAGGCGACGGTCCGGGACGTGGACGGCGCCGGATCGGCTCAACGGCCCGCCAAACCGGGAGCGCGCGGGCCGCACCGACGGCGCGTGGTCGCGAGGGGCCGGAGCACCGGATCGCGACAAGGTGATGCCAGAGTAACGCCCGCCACTCGATTCGGCCAACAACGTCCTCTCACCTCCCCCGCGAGGTTCGCCCAACCGGGACCCCGAAGTTCGCCGGAGGAGGGGTCAGAGGAGCGCGGCGTCCAGGGCCAGCAGGTCCTCCAGCGTCTGGGGACGGACCATCCACCGGGCGACGCCGTCCTCGACGCCCACGATGCCGGGCTTGGCGAGATAGTTGTAGTTCGAGGCCATCGACCACCCGTAGGCGCCCGTGGCCGGAACGGCCAGCAGGTCCCCGGCCCGCAGGTCGGCGGGCAGGTCGACGTCGTGGACGACGATGTCGCCCGACTCGCAGTGTCGCCCGACGACGCGGCAGCGCACGGCCGGCGTCCCCGGCGCGGACCGCCGATTCGCCACCGTCACCGTGTACCGGGCGCCGTACAGCGCCGGCCGGATGTTGTCGGACATCCCCCCGTCGACGGAGACGTAGCGGCGGATCGCACCGCCCTCCAGGGACACGTCCTTGAGGGTCCCCACGCGGTACAGCGTCACGCCCGCCGGTCCCACCACGCTGCGCCCCGGTTCGACGGACACGCGCGGCACGGGCAGCCCCCGCGACGCGCAGGCCTCGCGGACGACCTCGGCCAGCGCGCGGGCCACCTCGACGGGAGCCGTCGGGACGGGATCGGCGCCCGAGTAGGCGATACCGACGCCGCCGCCCAGGTCGACCTCGGGCGCCCACACGCCGTGCTCGCGGGCGATCGCCTCCCGGAAGCCCAGGACGAGGCGCGCCGCGGCGGCGAAGGCGTCCGTCCCCTGGATCTGGGAGCCGGTGTGGGTGTGCAGCCCGACCAGTTCGAGGTGGGGGGCCGCCAGGACGGCTCGGACGACCTCCGCCGCGCCGCCGTCGGCGATCGAGACGCCGAACTTCTGGTCCTCGTGACTGGTCGCGATGTACTCGTTGCCTCCGGCGTGGATGCCGGTCTTCAGGCGGATCATCACGCGGGCCCGCGCGCCGCGGGCGGCCGCGGCGGCCTCGACGCGGGCGACTTCGGGCAGGGAGTCCAGGACGATCCGCGCGAGCCCCGCGTCCAGCGCCGCGGCGATCTCGTCGTCCAGCTTGTTGTTGCCGTGCAGCCCGACGCGCGCGGGGTCCGCCCCCGCGCGCAGCGCGACAGTGAGCTCGCCGAGGGACGCCGTGTCCACGCCCATCCCGGCGCCGGTGACCGTGCGCACGACGTCCGCGCAGGCCAGCGCCTTCGCCGCGTAGTAGGCGTCTCCTCCGGCCAGGCCGTAGCCGTCCCAGAACTCCTCCGCCATCGCGGCCGCCCACACCTGCGCCCGGCCGCGCACGTCCGCCCGGTCCATGAGGTACGAGGGCGACCCGAAGTCCCGCTGGACCTCGGTGAGCCGGGCGCCGCCGATGACCAGGGCGCCGTCCGGGTCGCGACGAGCGCCGGCGGGCCACAGGTCCGGCCGGGCGTCGGGCTCCGGGCAGACGAGGGCGCCCGCGGGTGCGCCGGCCGGGCCGGCGCCGTCCTCGTCGGACGGGCGAGCAGGGAAGTCGAGGGCATCGGCCACGGGCGCGACCTCACATCCTCTCGGGCGCTTCGACGCCCAGCAGGCGCAGGCCGTTCTCCAGCACCTGGGAGACGGCGTCGTTGAGCCACAGGCGGGCGGTGTGGCCGGGGGTGACGGCCTCCTCGGCGCGCGGCGTCACGCGGCATTGCCCGTACCAGGTGTGATAGGCCGCGGCCAGCTGCTCGAGGTAGCGGGCGACGCGGTGGGGCTCGCGCAGCGTGGCGGCCTGGGCGACCATGGCCGGGAACTGCGCCAGGACGCCCAACAGCTCGGCATCGGCGGGCGCGTCCAGGGCGGCCGGCTCGAAGCCGGTGTCGCGCGCGACCCCGTGCTCGGCGGCGTTGCGGGCCACGTTGCGGGAGCGCGCATGGGCGTACTGGACGTAGTAGACGGGGTTCTCGTTGGTGTGCGACGTCAGCAGGTCGAGGTCGATGTCGAGGTTCGAGTCCATCGACACGCGCACCAGCGAGTAGCGCGCCGCATCCACGCCCACCGCGTCCACGAGGTCGTCCAGCGTGACGATCGTGCCGGCGCGCTTCGACATGCGCACGGGCTGTCCGCCCTTGACCAGGTTGACCATCTGGCCGATGAGGATCTGCATATTGACGCCCGGCGTGTCGCCGAACGCCGCGCACATCGCCATCATGCGGCCGATGTAGCCGTGATGGTCGGCCCCCAGCAGGTAGATCGCCGCGTCCGCGCCACGGCGGCGTTTGTCCAGGTAGTACGCGACGTCGGCGGCGAAGTAGGCGGCCTCCCCGTCGGACTTGATGAGGACGCGGTCCTTGTCGTCGCCGTAGTCGGTCGTGCGCAGCCACACGGCGCCATCGGCGTCGAACACCTCGCCGCGATCGCGCAGGATCTGGATCGCGTCGGCGACGGCGCCCGAGTCGTGGAGCGACTGCTCGTGGAAGAACACGTCGAAGTCGGATCGGAAGTCGTGGAGGCGCTGTTTGATCTCGTCGAACATGAGGTCGACGCCGCGGGCGCGGAAGGCCTCGACGGCCTCCGCCTCGGGCAGCGTGACAGGATCGGGCTCACCGACGGCCCGGGCGTCGGCGCGGACCTGGACGGCGATATCGGCGATGTACTGACCGCCGTAGCCGTCCTCGGGGGCCTCCTGGCCGAGGGCCCGCGCATAGAGCGAGCGCGCGAAGCGGTCGATCTGGGAGCCGTGGTCGTTGAAGTAGTACTCGCGGGTGACCTGGGCGCCGCAGGCGGCGACCAACCGCGCCAAAGAGTCGCCGACGGCGGCCCACCGGGCGCCGCCCAGGTGGACGGGGCCCGTCGGGTTGGCCGAGACGTACTCGAGGTTGACATGGGAGCCGGCCAGCGAGCCGTTCGTCCCGAAGGCCTCCCCCGCCTCCAGGATCGTGCGGGCCAGCTCGCCGGCGGAGGCCGCGGCGAGGCGGATGTTGATGAAGCCGGGGCCCGCCACCTCGACCTGGTCGATGCCGTCGTCGGCCTGCAGGAGCTCCGCCAGGACGGCCGCGACGTCTCGGGGCGCGGCGTGCGCCTTCTTCGCCAGCTGCATCGCGACATTGGTCGACCAGTCCCCGTGGTCGCGGGTGCGGGGGCGTTCCACCGTCACAGCGTCGGGGATGTCGTCCCCCGCCAGGGCCAGCCGGCCCTCGGAGGCCGCCCGGACCAGGACGGCGCGGATCAATGCGGCGAGTTCTTCTGGAGTCACGCCCTTGAGCGTAATCGGCTGGGCGGCCGCGCCGCCAACGGGTCCGGGACCGTCCTCGTCGACGCGTGAGCGCCTGAGACGAAAGCCTCACCCCGCTCGCCGCGAGACGACTAAGATTTCGGGTAGCCGAACTTTTACACGAACTGAGGACAGTGATGGCCAGCACATCGTCAGAATCGGAACGCCCCGACACCCCGGTCGACCCTTCGATCGATGCCTCGGCCGGGACCTCGATCGACGCCCGGGCCGACGCATCGGCCGGAGCCCCTTCACGGTCCGCCGCACGCGCGCGCCCGCGCATCGGCAAGCTCCTGGGGCCCGCCTTCGTCGCGGCGGTCGCCTACGTCGATCCGGGCAACGTCGCCGCCAACATCACGGCCGGTGCCCGCTACGGCTACCTGCTGCTGTGGGTGCTGGTCCTGTCCTGCGCGGCGGCCATGATCGTCCAGTACCTCTCCGCGAAGCTCGGCATCGTCACCGGGCAGTCCCTTCCCCAGGTCCTCGGCGCCCGGCTCTCCACGGGCCCCCGCATCGCCTATTGGCTGCAGGCCGAGATCGTCGCCGCGGCCACCGACCTGGCCGAGGTCATCGGCGGCGCCATCGCCCTCCAGCTCCTGTTCGGCGTTCCCCTGCTGGCGGGCGGCGCCATCCTGGGACTGGTGTCCCTGCTGCTCCTCAACTTCCAGTCCCGCAAGGGCCAGCAGAAGTTCGAGTACGTCATCATCGCCCTCCTGCTGGTCATCGCCCTGGGGTTCCTGTCCGGACTAGTGCTGGCCCCGCCCGACTGGTGCCAGGTCGGCGACGGGCTGCTTCCCCGCTTCGCCGGGCATGACTCCGTGCTGGTCGCGGCCTCGATGCTGGGGGCCACCGTCATGCCGCACGCCGTCTACCTGCACTCCTCCCTGGTCAACGACCGCCACGGCGAGGCCGCCGGCGCCGGGCGCGTCTCCCGGGAGACGCTGCTGCGCGCCACCCGGGTCGATGTGTCCTGGGCCCTGACGCTGGCGGGCCTGGTCAACATCGGGCTCCTGGTCCTGGCGGGCTCGGCCCTGCAGGGCCAGGCCGGGACGGACACGATCGAGGGCGCCTACCGGGCGATCGGCGGATCACTGGGTGGCGTCGTCGCCACCGTGTTCGCCGTCGGCCTGCTGGCCTCCGGGCTCGCCTCCACGTCGATCGGAGCTTACGCGGGCTCCGAGATCATGCGCGGCCTCATCCACGTCAAGTGGTCGCTGCTGGCCCGGCGCCTGGTCACCCTGGTGCCCGCGCTGATCATTCTGGGACTCGGCGTCGAGCCCACCTGGGCGCTGGTCGTCTCCCAGGTCGTCCTGTCGATGGGCATCCCCTTCGCGATCCTCCCCCTGATGTCGCTGACGCGGAACAAGGAGCTCATGGGCGCCCATGCGGACGGGCGGCTGCTCCGCGTCGTCGCCGACGTCGTGGCGATCCTCATCGTCGCGCTCAACCTGGTGCTCATCTGGTTGACGGTGACCGGCCAAGGCTGATCGCCGACGCGCCCAGCGCACGGGGCCGCCCTCGTCGATGATCGCCGTCTCTGCCGACTTCGGTGCTCTTCTCCGCCGACTTCGGTGCTCTTTCCCGGTGACTTCGGTGCTTGGCTGTTGGCGAGGGCGGTCTTTGCCTTGGCCGGGTCGGACAACACCAACTGGTCGTGGCTCAGCCGACCGGCGGTTCGCGAAGAATCATCTTTCATCAGCGTGGATGCGCCCGTCTGAGGTGTGGTGTGGGTGGGAGGACGGACCATTTGGTGCTGTCTGACCGTGCGGGGCCTGTCCGCCTGGTTCCCCGTTGGCCGGGGGAGCTGCCGGGCCTCTGCCGGCCCCGCGGAGCGAACAGGGGGCAGACGTGTGAGGATCCGACGGTGGGCCGCATCGTCAGGCGAGCGCCGCCCTCGTCAACAGCCAAGGACCGAAGTCGGCGGAGAAGAGGACCGAAGTCGGCAAGAAGTACGTGGCGCGGTCCGGGATCGCTCCCAGACCGCGCCACGGCGTCCCCGTTGACGCCCCACCCGGTCGCCGGGCCGGAGCCCGCCGACTGGGTAGACCGGTGCCTCCTCGCAGTGTCAGGCGCTCGCCCCCGATCCGCCCGACTCATAGGCGTCGAGTAGTCCGATGCGCCGCGCATGGCGCGCGTCGCCGCTGAAGGGGGTGTCGACGAAGAGATCGACGAGGCGGGCGGCGTCCTCCGCGCTGTGCATCCGCGCGCCGATCGAGACGACGTTGGCGTCGTTGTGCTGGCGGGCCAGCCGCGCGGTGTCCTCGTTCCAGGCGAGCGCCGCGCGCACGCCGCGCACCTTGTTGGCGGCGATCTGCTCGCCGTTGCCGGATCCGCCGATGACGACGCCGAGGGATCCGGGATCCGCCACGACGCCCTCCCCGCATGCCACACAGAACGGCGGGTAGTCGTCCTGCGGATCGAAGGCGGTGGCCCCGTGATCCACGACCTCGAGCCCACGGTCGCGCAGATGGCGCACCAGTATCCCCTTGAGCTCGAAACCGGCATGATCGGATGCGATGTGGACCCGCACGACAGAACCTTCCTCCGGCCGACGGTGAGACGGCGCTCACCGTCCAGTATCTCACGTCACGGCGCACCGTCCATCCATCCCGAGTTCTGAACTGAAGTGCAACGCCCCCGGCTCGCGCGCGGCAATCCGTGTGGACGAGGCTGGAGCGCGACACACTTGATCGGTTACCACACCATCAAGAAGGCGACGCGCTCCCGTGACATC
>JAFAAX010000107.1 GCA_023426345.1 Actinomycetes bacterium | reverse complement strand
CCCACGGCCCGCGCCAGGCCGCGGGTGAACAGCCCCGCCCCCGCGTACAGCTCCATCGCGCGGGCCCCGGCGGGCGCGTCGGCCGCGCGGACGACGGCGTCGGCCAGCACGTCGGCCCCGCGGACGTGGGTCTGCCAGAATCCCTGCGGACGCACGGCGAACGGATCCCCGCCCTCGCCCTCCCCCGCCTCCACGTCGCGGACCAGCCAGGTGAGCGGGCCGTCCTCGACGCGGGCCGGCGCGTCCCCGCGCAGCCCCCACGTGCCACGGCCCGTGACCACCACCGGGTCCCCGCCCGTGGGGGCGACGACGCGGATGCGCTCGCCGGGGCGCCAGACCGCGGTCCACGGCGAGTCGGCGCCGAACAGGCCGAGCCCCTGGATCGCGGGGACGGCCAGCGGCATCTCGTCGAGGGCCAGGACGTCGCGCGCGCGATAGCGGTGCATGCCGGCCCGCCCGTCGGGCGTGACCACCAGCTCGATGCGGGTGCGCCGACCGAGCACGCGGTCCGCGGGATCCTCGTCGCCGGGGGCCGGCAGGACGTGGACCCCGCCCAGCGCCTCGACCGCGTCTAAGAGGCGCTCCCCGCCGACGCGGCGCAACTGGCCGCGCAGGACCTGCTCCTTCCAGCGGCGCTGGGCGGACGGGCGCACGTGGGCCAATTCGCCGCCGCCGACGCCGCCGGGCCCCGCCTCGGGCCAGACGGAGGGGACGCGGTCGGGCGAGGCGTCGAGCACCTCCTCCACCTCGGCCCAGGCCAGGGTGTTGCGCGCCGACGTGAGGCGGGCGCGCACCCGCTCCCCGGGCAGGCCGTGGCGGACGAACACCACGCGCCCCGAGTCCTCCCGGGCCACGCAGGCCCCGCCGTGGGCGGGCTCGCCCAGCGTGAGCTCGACGGTCTCGGCGTCCGTCGACGGCAGGGCGGCGGCGCGGCGCATGCGCACGCCGCGGGGCGGTCGTCGTGACATCAGGGGGTTCCTCCGGTCGTGGTGAAGGGGTCGTTGACCGACTGGCGCCCCTCGACGGCGTCGTCCTCGCCGAGCTTCCACGGCACGGTGGTGATGACGACGCCTGGGATGCCGAGCAGACCCTGGCGGATCCGGACAGCGGTCTGGTTGTGCATGAAGTTCTCCCACCAGTGGGAGACGAGGAACTGCGGGACGTAGACGACGATCATCTCACCCGGCGAGCGGCGGCGCTGATGGCGCAGATAGCCGACGAGCACCTGCGTGACGTCCCGGTAGGGCGAGGACAGCAGGGTGAGGGGGACGGGGACGCCGGACTCCTCCCACTCGCGCAGGATGCGCTCCTCCTCCGCGTCGTCGGTGACGACGCTGACGAGCTCCAGCGAGGACGGGCCCGACGCCCGCGCCGTGGCGATCGCGCGCATCGTGGGGCGGGCCATGTTCGAGACGAGGACCAGCGCGTGGACTCGCGTCGGCAGGGCGCGCCCCGCCCGGTAGTCGTCGACCCTCAGTTGGCCCTTGACCACGTCGTAGTGGTGGCGGATGCCCCGCTGGACGGCGAACAGCACCGCCATGAGGAGGAGCGTGATCCACGCGCCGCGCGTGAACTTCGTGAGCAGCACGACCACCAGCACCGTGCCCGTCATCGCGAAGCCGAACACGTTGACCACGCGCGAGCGCAGGGCCGCCGAGCGCTCGCCGCCCGTCTGCGGGCGGCGCAGGATCCGGTTCCAGTGGCGGACCATCCCCAGCTGGGACAGCGTGAAGGAGATGAACACGCCGACGATGTAGAGCTGGATGAGGCGCGTCACCTGGGCGTGGAAGACCACGATGAGCAGGACGGCCCCGAGGGTGAGGACCGCGATGCCGTTGGAGTAGGAGAGGCGGTCCCCCCGCTTGTAGAGCTGGCGCGGCAGGAACGAGTCGCGCGACAGGACGGAGGCCAGCGTCGGGAAGCCGTTGAAGGCCGTGTTGGCGGCCAGGACCAGGATCAGGCCGGTGACGACGGTGACCAGCAGGAACAGCGGGGTGCCCCGGCCGAACACGGCGACGGCCAGCTGCCCGATGACGGGGTCGACGTGGACGTCGGCGCCCACGGGCGCCCCGTCGAGGGTGAGCTGAGTGGCCGGGTCGTCGACCATGACGACGCCCGTGCGCCGGGCCAGCAGGAGGATCGACATCATCATGGTCGCGGCGATCGCGCCGAGCATCGCCAGCGTCGCGGCCGCGTTCTTCGACTTGGGGCGGCGGAAGGACGGGACGCCGTTGGAGATCGCCTCGACGCCGGTCAGCGCCGCGCACCCCGAGGAGAACGCGCGCATCACCAGGAACGCGCCGGCCAGGCCCACCAGTCCCCCGTCGTAGGCGGGCTCGGCCACCACCTGGTACTGCGCGGTGGGCGCGGCCCCCAGGGTGCCCAGGGCCAGCTTGACCACGCCGACGGCCACCATCAGCCCGATCGCGCCCATGTAGAGGTAGGTGGGGACGGCGAAGGCGGTGCCCGCGTCGCGCATGCCGCGCAGGTTGAGGACGGACAGCACCAGGACCAGCAGCACGGCGATGAGCGTCTCGTGCCCCGCCAGCGCGGGGACGGCGGTGGTGAGGTAGCGCGACCCGGAGGAGATCGACACCGCCACCGTGAGCACGTAGTCCACCATGAGCGCCGAGCCCACCACCAAGCCCCAGGTCGGGCCCAGGTTCGTCGAGACGACCTCGTAGTCCCCGCCGCCCGACGGATAGGCGTGCACGGTCTGGCGGTAGGAGAGGACCACCGTGGCCAGGACCACCACGACGGCCAGGCCGACCCACGGCGAGACGGTGACCGCCGCGCCGCCCGCCAGCGCCAGCGTGAGCAGCACCTCGTCGGGCGCGTAGGCCACCGACGACAACGCGTCCGAGGCGAAGACGGGAAGGGCGATGCGCTTGGGGAGCAATTGCGCACCCAGCCGGTCCGACCGCATGGGTCGGCCGATGAACAGCCGCTTGACGCGGTCGACGGCATCCTGCACGAGGGCCCAGCGTACTCGCCGGGGAACACGCTGGGAACGGATGCGACGCGGACCACTGCGGGCGCCGCCGGGCGGCGCTGCGCGCCGGCCCACGGCCGCCCCGGAAGCAGGTACCGTGAAGCCGTGCATTTCGTGATCATGGGATGTGGACGCGTCGGGGCCACCCTGGCGTCGACCCTGGACGCGCGGGGCCACTCGGTGGCCGTCATCGACTCCGACGCCCAGGCGTTCCGGCGCCTGTCCCCGGAGTTCTCCGGGCGGAGGGTGACGGGGCTGGGCATGGACCGCGACGCCCTGCGGCAGGCCGGCACGAAGGACGCCTACGCGTTCGCGGCCGTGTCCAGCGGGGACAACTCGAACATCATCGCGGCCCGCATCGCCCGCGAGACGTTCCACGTCGAGCGCGTGGTCGCCCGCATCTACGATCCCACGCGCGCCGTCGTCTACGAGCGGCTGGGGATCCCCACGGTCGCCACCGTGCGGCGCACCACGGAGGCCGTGATGCGCTGGCTGATGCCGCCCGACGCCTCCGTCGCGTGGGCCCATCCGACGGGCCTGGTGTCGCTGGTCTCCGTCATGCCCGTCGCCGCCTGGTACGGCACGCCCTTCCCCGTCGTCGAGGAGCTCGCCGGCGCCCGGCTGGCCTTCGTCTCCCGCCTGGGCGTCATCGAGCCCGCGCGCTCCGACCTGGTGGTCCAGGAGAACGACGAGCTCTTCTTCGCCGTCGCCGGGCAGGACCCGATCCCATTGCGCGCCGTGATGACCGAAGCCCCCCGGAAGGACGCCTGACCATGAAGATCGTCATCGCGGGCGCCGGGTCCGTCGGGCGCTTCGTCGCGCTGCGCCTGCTCGACCACGGCCACGAGGTCACCCTGATCGACAACCAGCCCGACCAGCTGCGCGTGGCCTCGGTGGCCGACGCGGACTGGGTGCTGGCCGACGCCTGCTCCCCCGACGTCCTGTCGGACGCCGGCGTGCGCGAGGCCGACGCGCTGGTCGCCGCGACGGGCGACGACAAGGTGAACCTGGTGGTCTCCCTGCTGGCCAAGGCCGAGTTCGGCGTGCCCCGCGTCGTGGCCCGCCTGAACAACCCGAAGAACGAGTGGCTCTTCGACGAGGCCTGGGGCGTCGACGTCATGGTGTCGACCCCGCGCCTGATGACGGCCCTGGTCGAGGAGGCCGTCTCGGTGGGCGTCCCCGTCCAGCTGTTCAACTTCAACCAGGCCGAGGTCTCGATGTACGCCTTCGTCCTGCCCGCCGACTCCCCCGTCGGCTCCCGCCGCATGGAGGACATCGCCCTGCCCCCGCGCACGGTCCTCACCTCGATCCTGCGCGACGGGCGTCCGATCGTGCCCACGCCCGACGACGTGCTGGAGACCGGCGACGAGCTGCTGCTCCTGGTGCCCGACGGCGATGCCGAGGCGCTCCTCCGGCTCCGGGAGACGCTGGGCGGGCCCGCCGCCCGCTGACGGCCGGCCCCGGCGCGCCGGGGCGCTCGTCGCCCGGCGGGCTCGACGGGGACGGCGGACTCAGCCCACGGCGTCGCCCTCGTCGATGGATGGCGTCGTGGAGTCCCCGGACGAGACATGCGCGAGGGCGGAGAAGGGGCGCAGCCCCACCCACGTCGCCCAGCACACGACCGCGAACAACGGCAGCCCCAGGACCAGCTTCGCCACGCCCAGCGCGGCCACGGCACCCGCCTGCCACAGCGGCCACTGGACGCCCAGGCGGATGAGGAACATCGCCGCCCACACCCAGGTCAGTCCCAGGCAGCGCCGCCGCAGCGGCGCCAGGCCCGGGTCCCTCCGCCAGCCCGACGGCAGCTCCCAGACGATCCCGAGGACCAGGGCGACCGCGGGCCGGCGCGCCGCGATCGTCGCCAGCAGCGCCGCCGAGAAGAAGGCGGCGGTCACCAGGCCCCACGCGAAGTAGTTCTCCCCCCGCCCCGACAGCCCGGCCCACGCCACGCCGATGGCGACGCCCACCAGGCCCGACAGCGCCTGGGTGAGCCCCTGGCGCTGGATCAGCCGCACCGCGCAGAAGGCCACCGCGACGCCCGCGGAGGCGATCAGGCACACGCGCAGATCGCGGGTGGCGACGAACAGGACGACGAACACGAGGCCCGGCAGCACGGACTCCGCGGCGCCGCGCCATCCGCCCACGGCGTCGGACCATGAGAAGTCCTCGCCGGTGGCGCCCACCGCCCAGGCGGGCACGCGCGGGCCGCCCTCGGGCGCCGCGCTCACGCGGCCCCCGGGGACAGGATGCGATAGCTCGGGTCGATGAGCGCCAGGTGGTCGAGGACCCGGGCGGCCGTGCCGTGGGCCTCCAGGTGGCGCCCGACGGCGATCCCCGGGATGGAGCGGCGCCCGAGCCAGCGCAGCTCGAGGGTGCCCGTCCCGTCGTAGAGGGTGGCGACCAGCCGCATCGGGCCGGAGGCCGGCGAGTAGGTGACGGACTGGATCAGCCCGGACACGCGGACGTCCTGGCGCTCGCGCACCTCCGACAACGGGACCGTTCCCCGGGTCTTGCGGGTGTGCTGCTCCTCCTCGGCCTCCCAGGCCTCGCGGGTCCCGCTCCTCCAGCGTTGCGCCAGCCGGCGCCACAGGCCGGGACGAGGGCGGCCCGCGTCCACCGACTCAGACATCCGGCACCTCCACGGCGCCCTCCGGGACGTGCAGCGGCAGCAGGTCCAGCCGGGCGCGCGGCGCGTCATCGCGGACGACGACCATCCGGTCGATGACCTGCTCGAGGGACGCTCCGGCCTCCAGCGACTGCGCGGCCGGGCCCAGGACGTCGATCCGCGCGAACCACCGCGGGCCCTCGCGCCCGATGACGCGCATCCGCGAGGTCGCGCGCCCGCCGTCGGGCAGGGTGACCAGCAGATCCGCCAGGAGCTCCTCGCCATAGCGCGTGCGCACGTCCTGGACCTGGGCGCCGTCCGCCTCCATGCCGGAGCGGATCTGCTCGCGCAGCTCGTCCCACACGCCGCCCGACTTCGGGGCGGCGGCCAGGCTCACCTGGATGCCCGAGGATCCCAGGACCAGGAGGACCCGCAGCACGGTCCGCCCGTCGGGGGCCAGCTGCGTGCGCAACTGCATACCGGCGATCGCGGGGATCCGCAGGGATCCGAGGTCCACGTATCCCCTCGTCGCGTCCACCTCGGAGAGGTCGCGCGGCCCGGGCTCGGACCACACCGGATCGTCGTCGGAGACGCCGGCGCGGACGTCGGCGTCCTCGCCGCCGTCCTGCTCGGCGGCCTCAGAGGCGTCCGACCCGCGTCGTTTCTTCCCGAACATCCCTCATCTCCTCCCGCGGCGCGCCGCGCCGGGGTCCGCTCTCACGCCGCGCAGTCCGTGCACACGGGCAGGCCGTCCTCGTCCATGTACGCCAGCTGCGAGGCGTGATGCACCAGGAAGCACCGCGAGCACGTGAACTCGTCGTCCTGGCGGGGCACCACGTGAACGGTCAGCTCCTCCTTCGACAGGTCGGCGCCGGGCAGCTCGTAGTTCTCCGCCGCCTCATTCTCATCCTCGTCGATGTCGTTCGCACCGGCATCGTTGCGACGGGCCTTGAGCTCCTCGATGGAGTCCTCCGCAACGTCGTCCTCGTTCTTGCGCGGGGCATCGTAATCCGTGGCCACGCTGTCTCCTCCTTGTCGCCGTCCTCCGTCGCGCCGGTCCGCAGCGGGGCGGTCGGCGCGTGGATGGTAACACTTGGATCGGCGATGTTCCATGTGCCTTCCGGGACACGCTGGGCCCTGGGCGTGAGAGCCGCCGCGGACTCTGGCACGATGCACACGATGAGGGAACGGGAGGTGCCATGATCGAGCTCGACCTGCTCGGGGTCGGCGCGGACGGCCAGAGCCTCGTGCTGACGGACGCCGGAGGCGAGCGCTACGTCGTGCCCATCACCGACGACCTCCGCGGCGCCGTGCGGCGCGACCGCCCCCGTCCCGACGCCTCCTCCCGATCGCTGCGCCCCCGTGACATCCAGGCCCTGCTCCGCTCCGGCCTCACCCCCGACGACATCGCCCGCCAGTACGACGCCGACGTCGAGCACATCCGCCGCTTCGAGGCTCCCGTCCTCGCCGAGCAGCAGTGGGTGCTCGCGCGCGTGCGGGACTCCCACGTGGGGGGCGATCCGGAGGCCCCCGTGATGGGCGATCTCGTCGTCGACCGGTTGGCCGCCCGGGGCGTCGACCCGGCCTCGCTCGCATGGTCCGCGCGCCGCGGATCCGACGGCCCGTGGGAGATCGCGCTCACCTTCGTCCAGGGGGCCGCGGAGCACGCCGCCCACTGGACGTTCTCCCCGTCCGGGGAGGTCGTGGAGGCCCTCGACCAGGAGGGCCGTTGGCTCACCGAGACGGTGGCGGCGGCGCCGACCTCGGCGATCTTCACGCCGTTGCCGCGTCCCACCGCGCCGGATCCCGACGACCGCCAGGTCGAGGACCTCCGGGTGCGCGACGCGCTGCTCGACCAGCTCAACGCCGCGCGCGGGCATCGCCAGGACCTCGACCTCGAGGAGGACGACGACGCCGATGCGGACCCGGAGCCCGGTCCCGAGGAGGGGGCGGACTCCCCCCGTCTCGCGGACGCCCCCCGATCCCGAGAGACTGCTGCGCCGTCCGCCGGCTCCGACATCCCCACCGGCTCCGACGGGCCCACGATCCCCGACGCGCGGGGTGGCCCGCACGAGTCCATCTCGGCGCGCATCTACTCTCTGGCCCACGCGCGGACGCGCCCCGCGGGCGATGCGGTCGCCGCCACCAGCGCGGGCCGCACCGGGGCTGACGACGACGGCGCTCCCGCCCCGGC
>JAFAAX010000066.1 GCA_023426345.1 Actinomycetes bacterium | reverse complement strand
TCCCCGGGCCGGGCCCCGTCGCGGCGCACGGGCGCCGCCGCGGTGCGCCCCATCGCGGTGACGGCGATCGTCAGACGGTCCCCCGCGACGACGTCCCCTCCCACCACTCCCGCCCCCGCCGCGCGCGCCCGCTCCCCGAACCCGGCGACCAGCGCGAGGAGCCAGTCGACGTCGAGGTCGGGGGGGAGCACCAGGGAGACGACCAGCGCGGACGTCCGCCCGCCCATCGCGGCGACGTCGGCCAGATTCTGCGCGGCCGCGCGCGCGCCGATCTGGTCGGGCGCCGACCACTCGGTGCGGAAGTGATCGCCCTGGACCAGGACGTCGGTGGTGACCAGCATCGTCCCCTCGGGGACGGCGACGACCGCGCAGTCGTCGCCCGGCCCCAGCAGGGTGCGGTCGCCCCGGGGCAGGACGCGGGTGAAGCGGGCGATGAGGTCGGACTCGTCCAGGTCTCGGATGCGCATGCGCTTAAGCCTAGGCGAGCGGGTCCGCTTCGACGGTCCAGCGGGCGGCGCGCACGGTCTGGGAGGCGAACAGGCAGATCGCCGCCGCGGAGGCGACGTTGAGGGACTCCGCGCGCCCCGTCATCGGGATCCGCACGAGCAGGTCGCACAGGGCCTCCTGCGCGTCGGACAGGCCGCGGGCCTCATTGCCCATCACCCAGGCGTGCGGCCCGGCGAGCACCGGGTCCCCCCCGCCCAGCCCGGCCGCGAGCAGATCGGCCAGATCCGCCGACCCGTCGGCCCCGGAGGTCCCCAGCACCCTCACGCCCGCCCCGTGCAGCCGGTCCACGGCCTGCGCCGCGTCGATGCCCGTGAGCACGGGCAGGTGGAAGACCGACCCGGCGGAGGAGCGGATCACCTTCGGGGAGCGCACGTCCACCGATCCCGCGGTGACGAGCACCCCCCGCGCGCCCATGGCGTCGGCGGTGCGGATGATCGTTCCCGCGTTGCCCGGGTCCCGGGACTGCGCCAGGACCACGATCGACGAGGGCGCCCGGGACGCCGGGCTCACGGGGTCTCCACCGATGGCGTCCGCCTCCGCGACCGCGACGACGCCCTGCGCCTCCGTCGACATCGCGCGCGCGACGTCTTCGCTGACGGCGTGCACCCACGGCGTCACCGCGCGCGCCTCGCGGTCGATCTCCGGGTACCTGGCCGCCGCCTCCTCCGTGAGGTAGACGTCGACGAGGTGGGCGGCGCGGTGGCGGACCAGCTCGCGGACGGCCTGCGGCCCCTCGACCAGGATCCGTCCCGACCGGATGCGCGCCGAGCGCCCGGCCAGCCCGGCAACGCGGCGCACGCGCTCGGCGTGCGGGTTGTCCAGGGGGGACGGGCGCTCGGAGGGGTCGATCACGCGCTCTTCGGGGCGTTGACGTCGGCGGGCAGGGCCGCCTTCGCCGTCTCGACGAGGGCCTGGAAGGCGGCGGGCTCGTTGACGGCCAGCTCGGCCAGCATCCGGCGGTCGACCTCCACTCCGGCCAGGCCGAGGCCCTGGATGAAGCGGTTGTAGGTGAGGCCCTGGGCGCGGGCGGCGGCGTTGATGCGCTGGATCCACAGGCGGCGGAAGTCGCCCTTGCGGGCCTTGCGGTCGCGGTAGTTGTAGGTGAAGGAGTGGGTGACCTGCTCCTTCGCCTTGCGGTACATGCGCGAACGCTGACCACGGTAGCCCGACGCCTGCTCGAGGACGACGCGGCGCTTCTTCTTCGCGTTGACGGAACGCTTGACACGTGCCATTTCTCAGTACTCCTTGATGTGGTGAGGCGTTCCGGTCACTTGCCCAGCAGGGTGCGCACGCGCTTCGCGTCGGCCCCGGCGATGACCTGGTCGGAGGCGATCCGGCGGGTCTTGCGGCTGGACTTGTGCTCGAGCAGGTGGCGGCCGCCGGCCTGCTCGCGCATGATCTTGCCGGACCCGGTCACGCGGAAGCGCTTCTTGGTCCCGGAGTGCGTCTTGTTCTTCGGCATGTCTGTTCGTTCCTTCATTCTCGGGCGCCGCGACGTCGGCACCTCAGTCCATCGCCCGGAGGCTCAGTTCGACCCGGCGCCGCGGGCCTGGTCGCGCGTGGAGCGCTCGGCCTGCTTGCCCCGCCGGGCCTCGCGCTCGGCCTCGCGGCGCTTGCGCTGCTCGTTGACGGCGTCGGCCTTGCGGCGCGTGGGGGCCAGCACCATGGTCATGTTGCGGCCGTCCTGGCGGGGCATCGACTCGACGGTGCCCAGCTCGGAGACGTCGTCCGCGAGCCGCTGGAGGAGGCGCACGCCGGCCTCCGGGCGGGACTGCTCGCGTCCGCGGAACATGATCATGACCTTGACCTTGTCGCCCTGGCCGAGGAACCGCTCGACGTGGCCCTTCTTGACGTCGAAGTCGTGATCGTCGATCTTCAGGCGGAAGCGGATCTCCTTCAGCTGCGTGTTCGCCTGGTTGCGGCGGGCGTCGCGGGCCTTCTGGGCGGCCTCGTAGCGGTACTTGCCGTAATCCATGAGCCGGGCGACCGGGGGCTTGGCGTCGGGCGCGACCTCGACGAGGTCCAGTCCGGCCTCCTCGGCCAGCCGCAGGGCATCCTCCACGCGGACGATGCCCACCTGCTCCCCACTGGGCCCCACGAGGCGCACCTCGGGGACCCGGATGTGATCGTTGATGCGAGGCTCGCTGATGGGTGACTCCTTCCACTGAGCCGGTGATCGGTGTGCCGCGACGGAAGAAGGCCTCCGTGCGACGACGCGCACGAAGGCCTGCCCGTTGCGTCCCCGCCCACGCGTGGTGGAAGGGACCGCGAACCCGATCCCCTGCGCGGACGTCACGTCCGCGCGTCCGTCGCTTCGCCCGCGGGCGGCGCGACGGCGGGCATCCAGGTGGGAGGATCTCCGCTTGCGTCCCGGGCGTCGGCCCGGTCGGTCGCCGTCTAGGGTACCACCGGGCCCGCCGGGGCCTCCAGCCCCCGATCGGGCGCCCGGCGTGCGGTCGGCCACACCCCGGGCCGCGCGGTCAGGCCAGACGCGCCCACACGGGGACCAGCTCGACGCGGTCGACCGCGGCGCGCAGGCGCGGGGAGGACCCGATGGCCGTCAGCGCCCCGGCCAGGGC
>JAFAAX010000167.1 GCA_023426345.1 Actinomycetes bacterium | reverse complement strand
GCCCTGGGAGGCGCGCGACCGGCGCCCCGAGCGGGCGGCCGCCGCCGTGGTGGCCGTCGCCGCCGCGTTCACGTGGGGCGCCTGGGCCGCGCTGGGCCCCTTGACGGCGGGCGCGGACGGCACGGTGGCCGACCACGTCCACGGCGCCTCCCAGCAGGTCCCCTCGATCACGCGGGAGGCCCAACGCTCCGAACGGCAGGGCCGCCTCCTCGTCCTCTCCCAGACCGCCGACGCCGATGCGCCGAGCACGCTGGAGGCTCGCCTCCTGCGCGGCGACGGATCCCAGCTCACCGACTCCACGGCGCTGTCTCGGTGGGACGCCTGGCAGCGCCTGGCCTCGGGGTCCCGCGACGCGGCCGACACCGACCTGGCCCGCACCGCCCTCACCCTGATCTCCGCGCCCGACGCCGCCACGGCCGCCGATCTGGCACGCCACGGCATCGACACGGTGCTGATCGCGGACACCCGCTCTGAGCCCGGCGCCTCACTGGCCGAGGCCCTCACCCGCACGCCCGGCCTCCAGCGAGTCGGCGACACTGACCACGGGACCGTGTGGCGCGTGCGCCCCGATGAGGGCCTGCCGGCCCGCGCCGTCCTGGTCGGGGGCCAGACGTGGACGCTCGTCGCCGCCGGGCCGCTGCGCGTCGATACGACGCTGGACGCCTCAGCCGCTGGAACCCTGGTCCTCGCCGAACGCGCCGATCCCGCCTGGCGCGCGACGGTGGACGAACAGGCGCTCACCCCCGTGGACGACCCCGACGGCGCCTGGCGCCAGGCCTTCGACGTCCCCGCCGGCGGCGGACGCCTGGTGGTCGAGTACCGGCCGTGGTGGCTGCCCGCGTGGCGCGTGGCCGCGGGCCTCGCCCTGACGCTGGCCGCCGTGGCGGCCATTCCGACGAGGAGGCGCCGATGAGCCGCCCGGACCGGTCGCGGGCCGTCGCGGCAGCGGCCGCTCTGATCGCCCTGGCCGGACTGGGCCTGGCCGCCGGCGCGGATCTGCTGGCCCCGGCTCCGACGGCGGCGCCCCTGACCACGCCCACGGAGACGGCTTCCCCCCGGTCGGTCGCACTGGGATGCGCGCCGGGAATCCTGGATCCCTTGGATCCCTACGCCGCGGGGCTGCCCGCCCAATGGTGGACGAGCACCGGCCCCGCCCAGGGCGGGACCGCCGGTTCGGCCCTCACTGCCACCGCCGACGCGGGCGCGACCGTTGACGTGCCCACCGGCGTCGTCGTCGCCGGGCAGGGCGGGGGAGAGCTGCGCGGGCTCGGCCTGATCCCCTGCCAGGCCGCCTCCGGGGACCAGTGGCTGGCCGCCGGGTCGACGGAGGTCGGAGAGGACCTGGTTCTCGTCCTGGTCAATCCCGGGCAGACGGCCTCCCAGGTGAGCGTGTCCGCGATCGGGGCGGCCGGCCCGGCCGGCGATCCGCAGAGCGTCACGGTGCCCGCCGGGCAGACCGTCACCGCGCTGCCCGCCGCCTGGTTCCCCGACCAGACCCGCCCCGCCCTGCACGTGCAGGCCGACGGGCCCGGCGTCGTCGCCTGGCTGCAGAGCTCCGGCATGGACGGGGAGGTGCCGACGGGCCTGACGTGGGCGTCGTCGCTGCGCGCCGCGCCCCATCTGGTGCTGCCAGGGGTGGAGGCGGGGGCGCCCTCGTCAATGGAGACGGACGCGACGGAGGCGGGGACGGCGCCGTCGGGAGGCTCCTCCGCGGCGACGCTCCGGCTCGGTGTGCCGGGGGAGGACCCGGCCACGGTCTCCGTGACGGTGGCGACCGCCGACGGGGTGCGCGAGCTGGCCGGCGCCACCGGCATCCAGATCGACCCGGGCACCACGTTGGACCTCGACCTAGCCGGTCTTCCCGGCAGCGGCCCCGTCACGCTGATCGTCGACGCCGACCAGCCGGTCCTCGCTACGGCCCTCACGGCGGCGTCGGGCGCCGCGTGGCCGGGAGGCGGACAGACCTGGATGAGCCGCGCGGCCGTCGCGCCCGCCCTGGCGCTCACCCGCACGGCGCTACCGGGCGCGCAGGCGCTGGCCGACCTCATCGACCAACAAATGACGGCCGACGCGGCCCGTGCGACCACGGTGCCGACGTCCAGCGGCGCCGACGGGATCTCCGTGTCCCTGGTCCTGGCCAACACCGGCGACCAGCCTGCCCGGATGACGCTGGGCGGGCAGTCCGTGGACGTGCCCGTCGGGACGACGGTGATCCGGGATCTGCCGGCGGGACCGTCCTCGCTGGAGGTCGCGGGTGCGGCGGGGCAGAGCGGGGACGGCGGGGACGGTGGACAGAGCGGGGCGGACGTCGCTGGGACGAACGCCGCCGGGCAGAGCGGGAACGCGGAGAGTGGGGGAAGCTCGGCGGGGCAGAGCGGTTCGGCAGGGCAGAGCGGGGCGGGAGCGGCCTCGTCCCACGCGACGTCGGGCCCCTCAGTCCACGCGGCCGTCCTCGTCATTGTCACCACGCCGACGGGGCCGGTGACGGCCGTGTGGCCGCTGGGCGCCGAGGGGCTCGCCGCGCGGTCGATGCCGGTGGCGGTGATCCCCTGAGGATCGGTGGGTCAGACGCGCGGGGCGGACGGGTCCTTGCGGGAGGGATCGACGACACTCACGTGAAAGGTTCGCGTGTGGCAGCACTCTTCCGGCACTTGTGGCTCTTCTGTGGGTCGGCCAGCCCCAGCCCCGCGACTTCGGTGCTCTTTCGCCGCGACTTCGGTAGGGGAGTCAGGCTGACGCGGTGGGCAATCGTCACGTGATGGCGGAACGAGACACTGACGGACCCCAGCCGCCTGACGGGGCAGCGACTCTCGCCCTGGCCGCTGGGGCCGCCACCGAGGGATGCGACAGCCCGCCTGTCACCCCTGGCTCAGGCACTGATGGGCTGCATGTCTCCGCGGGTGGCATCCGCCGCCTCCCACCAGCCACCCCGGGCCGAAACTTGGCGCGCGCGTGAGTGGCAACCCCTTGTCGGTGCTGGATCGCGACCCGTCCCGGTGCGGACAGCGAGTTGTCGCCTCATGGCGACATACAGTAGTGTCGCCGCATGACGACAATCGACGTGGCACGCCCCGAGGACCTGGGCCCAGCCTTACGTGAGATCAGGATCGCTGACGGCGTCACCCAGTCCGCTTTGGCTGACCTCGCCGACGTGGGCCGCCAGTGGCTCAACGCCTTCGAGGGCGGGGACAAGCCGTCTGCACCCTTGAACATGGTGATGCGCGTGGCCACGTCCTTGGGAACGACAGTTGTACTGGCGCCGCCGACGCCACCAGACGCGGCCACCGAGGACGAGGAGCCCATCGACCTCGACGCGCTGCTGAGGACGTTCGAGCGGTGAGCGTTCCCAACGAGCATCTCCTTCACGTTGTGATGAATGGTCAGATCATCGGCGACGTCCAGCGCACGGGGCCACGCCGGATACGCCTGCTGTACTCCGACGCTCGCCTGAGGGAGACGTTCACTCCCTTGTCGGTGTCAATGCCCGGGTCGTCCAGCCGCTATAGCCAGGCGGCTGTGGAGCCGTGGCTGACAGGCCTCCTGCCGGATCGACCTGAGACGCTGCGCCAGTGGCGCCGCCAGTTCGCCATCACTGACAACACCGTGTTCTCACTCCTGAGGCACGTGGGAGAAGACGTCGCGGGCGCCGCACAGTTCGTGCGTCCCGAGCGGATCGAAGCCGTGCTGAACGCTCCGGGCGTCCTTGAAGGCCTCGATGGCCCGCGGATCGCTGACATGATGCGCCGGACGCTCGCGAATCTTCCGCCTATGCCGGCTGGGCACGCGCACGGCAAGTTCTCCTTGGCGGGCGCCCAAGCGAAGATCGCGCTGCACCGCATCAAGGACGGTTGGAGCGATCCGTCGGGAAGCGTGCCGTCCACCCACATCGTGAAGCCCGCCATCCCAGGAAGGCCGGACCAGGACCTCGTCGAGGCTGTGACCCTTCGCGCGGCGGCGAACCTCGGCCTGCGCGTGGCTCATTGCTGGATCGAGGAGTTCGCCGACGAGCGCGCCATCGTTGTCGCCCGGTTCGACCGCGTCCAGCGCCCGAATGGACGCTGGGTCCGCGTCCACCAGGAGGATGTCTGCCAAGCACTGGGCCTATCGCCCACCCGCAAGTACGAGAGCCAGGGTGGCCCCACTGCCGCAACGGTCGCCAGCCTCGTCCGCCGCGTGAGCCACCGGCCAGACGACGACTTGCACCAACTCGCCCAGGCGCTGGTGTTCAACTGGCTGACCTGCGGCACTGACGCCCACGCCCGCAACTACTCGCTGCTCCTGAGCACTTCGACGGTGAGGCTCTCGCCGTTGTACGACCTCAACTCGTACTTGGCATACGGGGATGGCGCAGGAAGCGCACTGTCGATGTCGGTGGCCGGCACGTTCGAGGCGGAGCGGATCTCGGCCGAGGACTGGGTGCGGTTCGCGCCGGCTCTCCTGGTGGACCCCGAGTGGCTCCGAGAAGAGATCGAGCGCCAGCGAGGCGGCGTACTGGACGCGCTGGGCGACGCTGCATCGTCTGACGACATTGCCGCCTACGACAGCCGGGTCGTCGCCCGGCTGTTGGCCAACGCCGAAAAGTGGCTCGCGCGCACGCTGACGTTCTGAACTGGGCGCAACTCTGGCTCGTGTCGCTCTTCTGCGTGGCGCTCGGTGAGGCGTCGCTCGCGTCGATCACCACCCGCGGTCCTCTCGGCGCCCTCGGCGCACGGGTGGTCAGTCGAACCCCGGCCCCAGCTCGTCGGGCGGGATCACCAGCAGGTGGGAGATCCGGTCGATGAGCAGGCTCTGGGTGAGATCGGCTGCCGCCGCCTCCGAGGAGCAGCGCTGCAAGATCGGCAGGCGGTACACCACGATGCGGTCCGACAGACCGCGCCGCCGGTCGGCCGGGAAGACGCGCGCCATGACGGCCGAGTGACTCTCCCACGGCGCCGGGTCCGACGGCGGGACGTCCTCGACGCCGAACTCGATGGTGGACACGGCGGGCCACCGCTGTGTGAACTCGTCGACCAGGTCGGCCACGAGATCGTCAAAGCGCTCGCGCCGAGACCTCCATGCCGGCAGTCCCGGGTAGAGTAGCGGGCCCCTCAGGCCGCGGTCGTGGCGGTCCCGGCGGGGATGGACGGGAACGGGAGGACTCTTGCGGCGCACGCTTCCCAGCGTAGTGGAGAGCGGAGGATCGGCAGCGCCGGCGGAATGGATCGTCGTCAGATACAGTGACCTGTAGACAACTCGTTCCGAACGTCGGGAGGCAGGAGATGGCGACGCTGACACCGAGCACCGCGGGCCGCGAGGGCCTGTCCCGCAGCGGCCTCTACCGCGCCGCACGGCGGGGCCGCTATGAGCGGATCGCTCGCGGGGTCTACCTCTCGGTTGACGCTCCGGCGGCGGACTGGGACCGGTTGGAGGCCGCCAGCCGGCGGGCGGACGCGACGATCTGCCTGACCTCGGCGCTCGCCGAGCATGACCTGACCGACGCGATCCCGGCAGCGCTGGACATCGCGGTCCCCCGCGGCACGCGCATCCCCGTCTCCGGGGACACGATCATCTGGCATTCTTTCGACAGGGCCACCTTCGAGATCGGACGCGAGGAGATCCCGATCCCCGGCAGTGATCTGACGATCGGCCTGTACTCGCCGGAGCGGTCGATCGTCGACGCCTTCCGGCTGCGCGGTGAGATTGGGTACGAGACCGCCCGCGACGCGCTCAAGGAATGGCTGCGCCATGGAGGCACACCAGCCCGGCTGATCGAGATCGCCGTGCGGCTGCCGCGGGCCAAGGGCCCGGTCCTGCAGGCGCTGGATGTCCTGACATGAACACGGGCGAGAAGATGTTCCGCCGGATCCAGGCGACGGCGCGATCGACCACGGCCAAGACCGGGGTTCCGGCCCCGACACAGGAGTATCTGATCCGGCACCTGCTCGAGTCGTTCCTGGACCGGCTCACCCGCACGGTCCACGCCGGGGACTTCGTGCTCAAGGGCGGCATCCTGCTCGCCGCCTACGGCGTGCGCCGCCCCACCAGGGACACCGACGCGAACGCGCTCAGCGCCGACGTCACCGCCGAGCACGTCGCTGACGTCGTCCGCGACATCGCGGCCGTCGAAGCTGACGACGGCGTCGTGTTCGACATCGACACCATCACGGTGCAGGAGATCCGCGAACAGGCCGACTACCCGGGCCTGCGCGTGAGGGTGAAGGCGCACGTCGGCCCTTGGACGGGCGCCGCAGCGTGGGACGTGTCCACCGGCGATCCAATTGTGCCCGCACCGCGTGGCGTCCGCATCGACCGGGTCATCGGCGAACCGATCGAATTGCTCGGCTACGCCCCAGAGACAACGATCGCGGAGAAGGGCATCACCATCCTCGAGCGCGGCATCGCCAGCACCCGCTGGCGCGACTACGTCGACATCGTCCAGCTCACCCGCCGCGGCATCGACACCGACGAGCTGCTCCGGTCCGCACGAGCGGTGGCGCACTACCGCAGAGTCACACTGGAACCGGTCGCCCCGCACCTGGTCGGCTACGGCGAGGTCGGGCAGGCCAAGTGGGCGGCGTGGCGCCGCAAGGAGAAGCTCGAGGCCGTCTGTGAGGAGAGCCTGGACGATCAGGCAGCCCTCGTCGCTGCCTGCCTCGACCCGGTGTTCATCCTCGGGCCGGCCTAGCCGCGCACCTCACCGCCCGAAGCCGGCTCGTGGGGGGAGAGGCGACTCCCGTCGGCGCCCATCGAGACGTTCTGAGACAATTCCGCGCGCCGCCCACAAGCCGCGCCCGTGCTCTGCTGGGAAGCCAGAGAATGCGGCGCCGCGCGCCTGCCGGGTTCCACGGCGGCGGCGTCGTAGGGTGAGACGGTGATTGCGGCACGGCATTGCTCCAAACCGGCGTGCGGGAGACCGGCGGTAGCCACCCTCACCTACGACTACCAGAACTCGACGGCCGTCCTGGGGCCCCTGGCGACCACGGCCGAGCCGCACGCCTACGACCTGTGCCAGACGCACGCCGAGCATCTCACCGCGCCGCGCGGCTGGCAGGTCGTGCGCCTCCAGACCAGCTTCGACCCGGCGCCGCCCTCGCCCGATGACCTCATGGCCCTGGTCGACGCCGTCCGCGAGGCCGCCCACCACGATCCCCGCCGCCCCGAGGACGCCGTCCCCGCTCCGTCCTCGTCTCGCGGCCGCCCCGGGCCCGAACGCGGCCCCTTCGCCACGGCCGTCGCCGATGTGGTCGAGGACTCGCCGCTGGACCCCGAGTCCCCCTACTCGCGCCGTCGCGCGCACTTCCGCGTCATCAGCGACGCCGACGCGCCGGAAGGCGAGGGCTCGGTGTCCTGAGGGCGCGGGCCGCCCTCGTCGATGGACGAGGGCGACGCGGTCCTCAGATCCCGAAACGGCTCCCCTCCACCTGGGAGCGGCGGAGCGACGCCGCCGCGTCGCGGGCCGCCATCCGCGCGTACTCGCGGTCGCGCAGGACCACCAGCACCGCGGCGACGAAACGCTCGGGATGCGTGCCCGCGGGCGGCGCGGGCGCCACGTAGCGGGAGAGGCGCGCCGCCAGAGACTGCGCCTCCTGGCGACGCACCGCCGGCTGGAACTGCGCGTCGGCGCGCAGGAACCCCAGGGCCTCGGACTGCAAGGCCGGCGGGCAGGGGAGGATCTGGGCGCGCGCCGCCCATCGCGCCAGGTCGGGCGGCATGAGCAGGGGAGCGTGGCGGACCGGCTCCGGGACGCGCACCACCATCGTGCCCGCCGCTAGATCCCCCAGGCGCTGCGAGCGCGGCGTGACGAGCGTGGTCAGCAGCGCGACCGATCCCAGCGTCACCCAGATCTCGACGAGGCCCACCAGCGCCCGCATCAGGGCGTGGCGCGCCGTGATGACGCCGCCGTCCGCCCGCACGACCTGCAGGCCGAACGCCCACTTGCCGAGCGTTCGGCCGCGGGTGAGGGTCTCCACCGCGACGGGCAGGACCACCAGCGCCACCACCAGCGTGCCGATCACTAGGATCCGCGCCATCGACTGGCTCACGGTGTCCACGGTGCGGAACGCCGCGAGCAAGACGATGAGCACCCCGAGCACCGTGTCGAGGACGTCCACCAGCGCCGCGCCGACGCGCAGCAGGGGAGAGGCCGGACGCACCTCCAGCTCGACGGCCTCGCCGGTGACGATGGTCTCCTCGCGGATGCGGCGCACGGGCGGTGCCGTCGGAGCGGTCGCAGCCGGAGCGGGCGCGGGCGTGCCCGCCGGGGCGGCGCGGTGGAGAGGACTCACGCGCCCACGGTAACGGATGTGGCAGAGTGGCGGGCATGGACATCGACGCGTTGCGCGCTTCGCGGGGGCCCGCCTGGACGCGGCTCCACGAGCTGGGCGCGCGTCGGCGCCTCGACGGGCCCGAGATCGACGAGCTGGCCCTGCTGTACCGCCAGGGCGCCGGCGACCTGGCGGCGGTGCGCGCCCAGAACCCCGACCCCGATCTCATCCGCTCGCTCTCGCGCGATCTGGCGGTGGCGCGAGGGCGCCTCACCGGGACGTCGGGCGCCTCGACGACGGCCGTGTCGCGGTGGTTCCGGGTCTCCCTGCCGGCCGCCCTGTACGACACCCGCTGGTGGATCCTGGGGGTGATGGCGGCGTTCCTGGGCGTCGCGGCGGCCCAGGCCTGGTGGCTGCTGCGCGATCCGTCGCTGTTCGCGTCGCTGGGGTCGCCCTCGCAACTGGAGGGCTACGCCCGCCACGACTTCGTCGCCTACTACAGCCAGGACACCTCCGCCCAGTTCGGCGCCTCCGTCTGGCTGAACAACGCCTTCATCGCCCTGCAATGCGTGGGCGGGGGCATCACGGGCCTCTACCCCGTCTACGTCCTGTTCCAGAACGCGACGAGCATCGGCGTGTCCGCGGCCGTCGTCCTCCACTACGCGGGGCCCGCGCAGTTTTTCGCGTTCATCCTTCCCCACGGCGTTCCCGAGCTCACGGCCATCTGGATCGCCGGGGCGGCCGGCCTGCGGGTCTTCTGGTCGCTGCTGGTGCCCGGCCCGCGTCCTCGGCTGCAGGCCGTGGCCGCCACCGGCCGCGCGATGGTGACGATCGCCCTGGGCCTGGTCATCCTCCTGTTCGGCTCTGGCCTGGTCGAGGGCTTCGTCACGCCGTCTGGCCTGCCGGTGGGCGTCAAGATCGCGTTGGGCGCGGCGTTGACGGCCGCCGTGTGGGCCTATCTCCTGGTGGTCGGGGGCCGAGCCTCGCGCGCCGGCTTCACCGGGGACCTCGAGTCCGACGCGGGTTACGCCGCGCCCGTCGCCGGGTGAGCGTGGGGCACAGCGGAGGCGCCGCCGAATCCGGGTATAAATGGAGGCGAGCGCCCTCGTCGATGAAAGGCCCCGCCATGGAGGACACCTGCGTGTATCTGACCGGGCGCTTCGTGCGCACCGACCTCGCCCTCGACGCGCCCGTCGCAGAGGCGATGCTCGTCCGGGACGGCCGCATCGCGGCGATCGGCGGCACCGACGACGTCCCCGCCCCGGCGGGGGCCCGGCGTGTCGACCTGGGGGAGGGCTGGACGATCCCGGGGCTCATCGAGCCGCACGGCCATCCCAGCCAGGCCGCGAACCAGCTGAGCGCGCCCGTCGTCGACATCCGCCCCGTCGTGGTGGACAGCGCCGACGAGGTGTGGCGCCTCATCCGCGCCGAACTGGCCCGGCGGCCCGAATGGGTGCTCGCCAACGGCTGGGATCCGCTCCTGCAGAAGGGCCTCACCGAACCCCACCGGCGGGACCTCGATCAGGTCGCCGGCGCCGTCCCCCTGGTCATCGTCCACAATTCCGGGCACACGGCGTACTTCAACTCGGCGGCGGCCCGGATGGCGGGCGTTGACCGCGACACGCCCGACCCCGCTGGGGCCCGTTTCGGCCGCGACGCCTCCGGCGACCTCGACGGAGTGGCCTACGAGGCGGCCGCCGTCCTGAGAATGGCGGGGCCCGCCCTGCGGGCGATCGCCTCGGGCGGCCCCCAGGTGCTCGCCGGCTACCTGAGGGACCTCCGCGACCGCGGCGTCACGACCGTCGGCGATCTGTCCTGGCAGCACGAGTCCGACGCGTTGGTCGAGGGGCTGGCGGCCGCGGACGCGCTGCCGGTCAGGCTGCGCACCTATGAGATGTCGCAGCCCGGAGGCCGCGCCGGGGCGCCGCTGGACAACGGCGACGCCTGGGTCCGGCAAGTCGGGGTGAAGATCTGGTCCGACGGGTCGCCCTGGGTCGGCAACATTGCGACGTCCTTCCCGTATCTGGACACGCCGGCGACACGGGCGATCGGCCTGGCGCCCGGACATGTCGGGCAGGCGAACTACACCACCGAGCAGCTCATCGGCATCGGCGCGCAATACGCCGGCGACGGCTGGCAACTGGCCTGCCATGCGCACGGCGACCTGGCCGTGGAATCGACGCTGGACGCCTACGAGGAACTGATCCGCCGGTTCGACCTGCGCGATCACCGCTTCCGCATCGAGCACTGCGGCCTGATGACGCCGGCCCAGTTCCGGCGCGCGGCCGACCTGGGCGTGACCGTCAGCCTGTTCGTCGACCACATCACCTACTGGGGCGACGTCCTCATCGACGACCTCTTCGGCGGGCGCGGCGCCGCATGGGCCGACGCCGGGGCGGCCGCGGCCGCCGGTCATCGCGTGACCTTCCACAATGACGGCACCGTGACGCCGTGCGAGCCGTTGCGCAACATGGCCGTGGCGGAGACACACGCGCGTCGCGCACCGGCCGGCGCCTGGACGGGGGACGCGGCGTGTCGCGCGAGGTCTCTTTGCGCGCGCACACGTCGAACGCCGCCTGGCAGCTACGCAGCGAGCACGAGATCGGCGCACTGGTGCCCGGGCTCCTCGCCGACCTCGCGGTGCTCGACGTCGATCCGCGCACCGCGGACCCCGAAGCCCTTGCCACCGCGCGCGTGCTGGCCACGGCCGTCGGAGGGCAGGTCCGGGCGACGGGCTCATGAGAAGGCGGCCGATGCGCACGCGGCCGGAGGAACCGTCTGCCGGGTGACTGGGACAGCGGCTCGACGAGGACGTGGACGGAGGCTCGGCAAGCAGTGAGGCATCCGCGCCGGCACATCGCGAGCCGAGCGCACCGCCCGGCGGTCGGCGTGGTCAGGCGGCGGCGGTGAGCTGGGCGATGTGGCGGCGGACTTCCGCCACGATCCGCTTCGGATGGTCCAGCTCGGACCATTCGAAATGGAGGACCGTCCAGCCCAGGGACTCCAGGAACTTGTCGCGTGCGTCCCGATCGGACAGGCTCTGCAAGATGGTTCGACGGTCTCTGCCGTACTTGTCCTTCCCGTCGAACTCGATGGCCAGACGTATCCCGGGCACCGCGATATCGATGTAGCGCTTCATCCTTCCGTTGGAGGCCCGCACCTGTGTGACGGTGCCGGGGATGCCGGCGCCGCGAAGAATGCAGAGCAGGCGTCGCTCGCCCACGGACTCGCACCCGGCGTCCGCCATCGCGACCGCGCGGACGGCACGTGCCAGGCCCCGCGAGCCTGCGGGGAGACGCTCGAGCTCCCGGTGGAGCATCTGGCGGGCGGCGGCCTCCGATTGGCGGCTCTGCTCCGGGCGCTCGCGGTCGAAACCCGTGAGGCGGGACAGGCCGTCGCACAAGATGACGAACCCGGGGTCCTCGGGGAGGAGGCACGCAGAGGAGATGACCGCGGCGGGCAGCGTCTGCGTGGTCACTCCCGCCACGTCGGTCAGGGTGTCGGCGCCGAGCGCTCCCGTGTGGTGCACGACCGGCGCCGGCTCGATGAGCCATCCGTTCGGGAACCTGACCGCCGGGAGCTCTTGTCGAACGGCATGTTGACGGTATGCGTGATGGACATGGACCGGCTCCGGACCGGGCACGCGGTGAAGACCATGGATGAGGGCCGCGGTGGGGCCGATCATGGAGACGCCGCGGCCTCGGCGCGCGACAGCCCAGGCTCTGGCCAGCGCGATCGCCTCGCGTGCCTGCCAGCGGTCGTCCCACTGGTCGAACACCTCCTGCGGAAGGAACACGCCGCGATCGATGCGGAGCAGTCCCCTTTGGGCGGCATCGGATGAACGGATCCGGTCGTCAGCCGTGCTCACGACGATCCGGCTGGCGACTTGCGCCATTGTTGGCATCTCCACCGGGAGGCCTCCGTTCGGGCGAGGGGTATCGGGCGATCTCGAGTGTGCCGGGTGGGACGCCGTCTTGGAGCCGTCGGACGGGATCTGTGGATGAAGCGGGCGTCTGTCCACACCTACCGATCTCGCAGCGGGGGTGAGGGTGGTGCGGGGCGAGGGCGGGCGTTTTCCCTGGTCGTGGGCGTGGTGGTTGAGCCGGAGCGGAGGCGTGCTCGTTGAGTTCGGTAGGTGTGGCGGTCGGCGGTGCCACACGTACCGATCTCGCAGCGGAGACGAGGGCGGTGCGGAGCGAGGGGCGTGTGTTCTGCCTGGTCACAGGTGTGGTGGTGGAATGGGGTCGGATGTGTCGTCGTCGAGTTCGGTAGGTGTGGTGTTCGGCGGTGCCACGCCTACCGATCTCGACGTTTCACCTTGCCTCACGCCGTTCCGCCGGTCGCCTCGCTCAGAGGCGACCCTGCTTCTTCATCGCGAGGTACGTGTCCGCCAGCCGCGCCGGGAGCAGACCCGCCTCGACATCCAGAACGGTGGCGCCGGCTCGGGCGGCGTCATCGTCGCCGGCGACCTGCTCGCGCAGAGTGGCCGATGCGGCAGCAGACTCATAGACGGAGGCGGCGTCGAGGGCGCGCGCGGCGCGACTCAGCCCGTGCCGGTGTCCCGGATGGACCGGATGGACCGGATGAGCCCGATCCGCGGTCCCCGCTCGGTGGTCACCGCGCTTCGCACCGGCCGCACTCTCCGCACCGTCCTCGGCGTTCGTGCCCTCCGAATAGTCTGTGCCCTCCGAGTGGGCCGCGTGCTCCGGACGGGCCACGGGGGCCGGCCGCTCCGACCGCTCCGGCCGCGCCAGACGCGCCACCTCGGGGTCGGACGCGGAGGCGACCAGGACGTGATGGCGGGCGGACAGGTCGGCGACGGCCTGGAGGAAGTCGGGATCGGCTCCCGCGGGCGGGACCTCGGTGAGCAGGACGACCAGGCCTGGGTGGTGGACGGTGCGCCGGACCTCGGCGACCACCAACGCCCAGTCGATCGGCTCCAGGCGAGGCGCGACATCCGTCAGCGACTCGGCGATGCGGTGCATGAGCGCTGCGCCGCGCACTCCGGACACTCTTGCGCGCACGGTGCGGTCGACGGCCAGCAGATGGACGTTGTCGCCCGCGCGATCCGCCAGCGCCGCCAGGAGCAGGGCTGCCTCGATGCCGGCGTCCATCCGCGGGGCCACGCCGAGGTCCAGCCGATCCGGATCGCGGGTCCCGCGGTCGAAGGCCCCTGCGGGCGAGGAGCCGCCCTCGTCGATATCGGCGGGGACAGCGGAGCGGCGCGCGGACCCGCCACTCGCCCCGACCCGCGCCCCGGTCCCGGAACCGGCCCCGCCCTCGACCCCGGAACCGCCCCCGACCCCGGAACCCGCCCCGTCCCCCGCTCCCAGCAGCAGCGCGCCGGTGCGCCCCGCGTCGAGGACGACGACGATGTGTCGGTCGCGCTCGGGACGCCACGTGCGCACCACCAGATCGCGCGAGCGGGCCGAGGCGCGCCAGTCGATGTCGCGGGGGTCGTCGCCGCGGACGTAGTCGCGCAGGGAGTCGAACTCCGTGCCGGGCCCGCGCAGGATCGTCGCCGTGGACCCCTCCTCGCGCAGTCGCGCGAGCCGCGAGGGCAGCAGGCGCCGCGACCGGAACTCCGGCAGGACGGACACCTGGACGGTCGCCGCCACGGAGACCTGTCGGGCGGCCAGTCCCAGCGGGCCCCACGCGCGGATCGTCACGTAGTCGGCGGTGCGCGTGCCCCTGCGCTCCGGGCGCAGCCGCGTCACCAGGCGGACCGAGCCCCGCCCGGGCAGCGCGCCGCGGTGGCGCGCGGGAGCCGGATGGGCCGAGGGCGGCCAGGCGTCGCGCACCTCGATGCGCGCGCCGCGCCGTCCCGGATTGCGGAGCACCACGACGGACTCCGTCGTCTCATCGGCGCGCACGGGGGAGCCCACCGACCGCGCGACGCCGAACTCGCGCGGGGACACGGCGGCCAGGGCGTCCACCACGCAGGCGAGGCCCACCAGGCCCAGCCATGCCCATGCCATCGCCGTCGTCGGGCTGAGCAGCGCGACGGCCAGGACGCCCGCGGCGGCCAGGGCCGCGGCCCGCAGCGAGACGGCCATCAGCGCGGGACCGGGACGGAGGCGAGCAGCCCCTCGATGACGGCACGCGCCGAGATGCCCTCCAGGTCCGCCTCGGAGCGCAGGGACACGCGGTGGGCGAGCGTCGGCACGGCCATCACCTTGACGTCGTCCGGCGTGACGAACGCGCGGCCCTGCAGATAGGCCCACACGCGCGCCGTGCGCAGCAGCGCCGTCGCCCCGCGCGGGGAGACGCCCAGCCGTAACGAGGGCGACCGCCGCGTCGCCTGCACGAGGTCCACGATGTAGCCGACCACCGCCGGATCCACGACGACGCGGGCCGACTCTGCGCGGGCGGCGTGGACGTCCGCGGCGCCGGCCACCGCGTGCACGCCCGCCTGGTCGAGGGCCATCGGGTCGAAGCCGCGGCCGTGCCGGGTGACCACTTCGATCTCGGCGGCGCGGTCGGGCAGCGGCAGGTCGAGTTTGAGCAGGAAGCGGTCGAGCTGGGCCTCCGGCAGGGGATAGGTGCCCTCGTACTCGACGGGGTTCTGCGTGGCGATCACCATGAACGGGTCGTCGAGGGGGTGCGTCTGCCCGTCGACGCTGACCTGGTGCTCCTCCATGGCCTCCAGCAGGGCGGATTGGGTCTTCGGGGGCGTGCGGTTGATCTCGTCGGCGAGCAGCAGGTGGGTGAAGACCGGTCCGGGCCGGAAGGCGAACGAGGACGTCCCCGCGTCCCACACCAGGTTCCCCGTGATGTCGGCGGGCATGAGGTCGGGCGTGAACTGCACGCGGGCCATGCGCAGGTCCAGGGCGGTGGACAGGGTGCGGACCAGGAGGGTCTTGGCGACGCCCGGCACGCCCTCGAGCAGGACGTGCCCGCCGGCGACCAGGCCGACGATGAGGCCGGTGACGGCGCCGTCCTGGCCGACGACGGCCTTGGCGATCTCCGCGCGCAGGCGCACCAGGGCGTCGCGCGCCGCGGACGAGGGCGGCTCCGGTGGCTCGGTCCGCAGGGCAGGCGCGGTGGCGGATGCCGGAGCATCGGGGACCGGCCCAGGGGCGGATGCCGGAGCGGCGGGGCCGGTCGTCGCGGGCGGCTCGGGCTGGCCGGTGCGGGGATCACTCATGTCGGATGTCCTCCTCGAGTCGGGACAGGGCGTCGGCCAGGTCCACCAGGGCCTGGTCCGTGGTCGGGGGCGGTCCCCACAGCGCGTCGTGGGCGCGCGCGGGGTCGATGCCGGCGCGGGCGAGGGCGGCGAGGAGCTGTTCCTCGGAGGCCTGGGGCGGGACGCCGAGGTGGGCGGCCAGCCGCGTCGCGGTGGCCAGGCGCAGGGCGCGAGCGGCGTGGGC
>JAFAAX010000068.1 GCA_023426345.1 Actinomycetes bacterium | reverse complement strand
GGCCGGACGGGCCTGACGCGCGGCGTCGGCGGCGACCGCGCTGTAGCCGGGTGCCAGCGGATCCGGCTGGACGCCCACCACGCGCGGCCGGGCGCGCAGGGCGGCGGCCGTCATGTCGTCCAGGCCCTCCACTCCGGCCCGCGAGCGAGGATCGATCGCCATGACCGGGATGCCGAGGACCTTCGACAGGGCCGCGGCGTCGACGGCCTCGCCCTCGTGGGCGGCCACGTCGGCCAGCGTGATGACGGCGGCCACGGGCCGTCCCGTGCGCGCCACCTGTCCCAGCAGATAGAGGGAGCGCGTGAGCGCCGTGGCGTCGAGGACCACGAGCACCAGGTCCACGCCGCGCCCTCGTACCGGATCCGTGAAGGAGCCGGGGGCGCCGGCCACGGTGTCGACGACGACCTGCTCGTCCCGGGAGTTCGCGATGAGCGAGTAGGTTCCGGGCAGGTCCAGGACCCGCGCGTCCAGCGCCCCCCAGTGCCCGGCCATGACCTCGACGGTGGTGCCCGGGGCGTTGATCACCCGTTGGCGCGCGCCGGTCACGATGTTGAACAGGGTGGACTTGCCGACGTTCGGGTTGCCGACCAACAGGATCGTGGGTTCCCCGGTGACCGCGTGATCCTCGTCAGCCAGGGCGTCGACGGCCTGGGTGGACTCGCGCGTCAGCGTCAGCACGGAGCGCTGCGTGGACTGGGAGTCGCCGGCGTGGCCGAGGCGTCCGTGGGGCTTGCGCGAGGGCTCCGGAGCCGGCGGATTGCACTTCGGGCAGCTCATGCGGGGATCTCCAGCGCGTGCGGCGCGAGGGCGGCGGGGACGTCCGCGCTCTCCGATGCCGGGTCGACCTCGATGCGGCGGGCGGAACGGCGGTCGACGGCGATGCGCGTTCCCGCGATGTTGATGACGACGCCCCCGAAGGCCGCACGGTTGGCCAGGCGGAATTCGGCGCCGGGGCGCATCCCGAGTTCCTCCAGCCGCAGCCGGTACGACGGATCGACATCGATCGTGGACAGGCGGGCCCGGGAACCGGTCGGGCAGGCGGATAACCTCATGTCACTAAGATAAGCCGCTCCTTACTTCACTGTGAAGGACCTTCGTGCCTGTTCGACCACATTTCTATTTGTTTGTGTACAACCGATCGGCCCGCGTGAGCGGCGATCACGCACTTCGAACGGCTCGCTGCGTGCCCCTCAGGAGCAGCCCGCCGCGGACCGGGCCGCCGTCAGCCATCTCTGGGCGCCGGGCTCGGCGGTCACCGTGAGCTCCGGATCCGCCAGGACGCGGCCGTCGACGGTGAAGAAGATCGGACGCAGCTCGGGGTGCGCGCGGTCCAGCTCCAGGGCGGCGTCGAGGCCCAGCACCAGGTAGGCGGTGGAGAACGCCTCGCACGCCATCCCCTCGGCCCCGCACACGACGACCCCGCACAGGTCCGTCCTGGCCGGGAGCCCGGTCGTCGGATCCAGGGCGTGGCTAGGCCGGCGCCCCGGTCCGATGACCGTCCCGGGATCGGCGGACACGGACAGCGCGGCATCCTCGAGCACCAGCGTCCCGAAGACCTCCAGGCCCGCCCACGGGGACGACAGGGCGATGCGGGCCGGGGCCCCGGCCCGGGCCATCGAGGAACGGCCCAGCGTCACCAGGACGTCCGTCGCCCCGCGTCGCACAGCCAGATCGCGGAGCCGGTCCGCGGCGTATCCCTTCGCGATCGCCCCCAGGTCGACGGCGCGCGGATCGGCGCCCAGCACGCGGGCGCGCCACGCGTCCGGGTCCGTCTTGCCGGTGTCGCCGATCGGCCCCGCAGGCCCGATGGCGACCTCGATCCGACCGGTGACGGGACGCGGCCCGGCGGCCGCGCCGCGGCCCCCGGCCGGCGCCCGGTCTCTCATGCGCCCGCCGACCAGGGCGGAGAAGGCCCCCCGCGTGGCCCGCCGAAGGTCCTCGGCGGCGGCGAGCACGGCTGCGGTGTCGGCGGAGACCTCCCGCCACTTCTCGTCCAGCCGCGCCACCTCGGAGTCCGCGCGGAACCGCGTCAGCCGGTCCTCGATCCGGGTCGCGCACTGGACGAGGCCCGTGGCCAGGGCCGCGTCCGTGAGCGCGCGGGCCGGGCCCCAGCCGACGTGCCCGACCGTCCCCATCGTGGCGAAGTCGCACGACGCGGGCCTGATCCGGGATCTCCCCCCATCGGTCGCGAGGGGACATCGGTCCGATTCCGACCTCATCCCCCCATTGTCCACAGGACGAGGGCGCGACGCGCGGGCACTCGGTCCCGCCTTTCCGGCCGTGCGCGAACCGAACTCGCCGCCGAACAGGACCGAAGTCGCCGCCGAACAGGACCGAAGTCGCGGGAGAAGAGGACCGAAGTCGCGCGGACACGCCCGCGCTCAGGACCGGTCGGCGCCCGACACCGCGTCCGACACCGCGTCCGACACGGCGTCGAGGAACAGGCGGTGGGACAGGGACGCGCCCGCGATGGCCTCGACCTGGGACTGGTCCCCGGTCTCCTCGAACTCGGCGACGAACTCCCTCTCGGCGGCGATCGCGTTCTGCGCGCGCTGGTAGAACTGCTGATCGGCCACCGTCCCGTCGGAGGCCCTGCCGTAGTCGGCGTCGTGCGGCGTCCCGTCCTGGTCGTAGACGACGAACGACGCGCCGGACACCGCGCCCCCGGCGACCGTGAACGTCACGACCCCGTACGACCCGTCGTCCTCGGTGGCGGACTGCCCGGTGTAGGACCCGTCCGGCAGGGTCGAGGCCGCCGGCCCCGCGTCCGCCGCGCACCCCGTCAGCACGGCGGAGCCGATCGCCGTGGCCAGCATCGCGGCGGCGGCGCTCCCCCGAAGACCCCGGGCGCCCCGCTCACCGCGGCCGCGCGCCGTGCGCCCGCCGGTCATGCCCGCACCCCCTGCCCCGCCGGCTCGGCGGGCCCGCCCCGCTCGATGCGCTTGGGCCTCTTCGTCGGGCTGAGGCCGTCCTCCATGTCCGCGACCTCTCGGGCGATCCGCCCGTGCTCCAGGATGATCTGGCGCTGCCCCTGGGCGGCGACCTCCGCGTCATGGGTCACGACGATGAGCGTGGTGCCCGCGTCGTGGAGCGCGTGGAAGAAGTCGATGACGATCCTCTCGTTGGCCTCGTCCAGGTTGCCGGTGGGCTCGTCCGCCAGGATCACGTCCGGCTGGTTGATGAGCGCGCGCGCCACGCACACGCGCTGCTGCTCGCCGCCGGACAGCTCGCGCGGCAGGTGGGTGGCGCGCTCGGCCATCCCGACGCGTTCCAGCGCCGCGAGCGCCTCCGCCTCGTCGGGCACCGAATGGTAGTACTGCGCCAGCATGACGTTCTCCACGGCCGTGAGGTGCTGGACCAGGTGGAACTGCTGGAAGACCAGCCCGATCCGCTGGCGGCGCACGATCGCCAGCTCGGGCTCGCCCATGCGGTCCAGGCGCTCGCCCTCCAGCAGGACCGTCCCCGAGGTCGGGGAGTCCATGCACCCCAGGATGTTCATCAGCGTCGACTTGCCGGACCCGGAGGGCCCCACCACCGACACCCATTCGCGGCGGCGGATCTCCAGGCTGACGTCGTCCAGCGCCGCCAGCTCCCCGTAGCGCCGGCTCACGCCGCGCACGGAGTAGATCGAGTCCGCGTCCTGCGGCGCCTCCCCCGCGCTCGACGAGGGCGCCCCCGCGGTCGCCTCCTCCGGTTCCCTGGCCTTGCGTGCCATGGTCACTCCCCTCCCAACACGTCGACGGGATCGATGGCGGAGATCCGCCGGGCCGGCAGCAGGCTGCCGACCAGCGCCACCGCGACCGAGAACACGAGGGTGACGGGCACGATCCACCACGTCACGCCGATGTGGACGGCGAACGCCGTCTGCGAGATCCCGTTCGCGATCCAGACGCCGAGCGCCGCCCCGACCGCCCCGCCCAGCAGGCCCAGCAGCACGGACTCCCCGACGAACTCGCCCAGGACATCGCGGGCCTGGGCGCCCAGGGCCTTCTTCAGCCCGATCTCGCGTGCCCGTTCGGACACGACGGCGCTGAGCGTCGCCGAGATCGAGATGATGGTGAGCAGGCAGATGATGACGCTGACGATCCAGATGAGGGTCTGGAGGGTCTGGGCGATGCCGGACTCGGACTCGGAGACGCGGCGGACCACTTCGGCGTCCATCGCGGCGTCCGCGCCCGCCGCGTCGTTGACGGCGTCGGCCACCGCCTGGAGGGTCGCGCCGTCCGCGTTGAGCGAGTACTCGACGACGGCGAAGGTCGTCTCCCCGCCCGTGAACTCCGCCAGGGTGTCCAGGTTCGTCACGATCAGGTCGTCCTCGGGCCCTCCCGTGCGCAGGATGCCTGTGACGGTGAGCTGGCGCGCGGCGCCGTCCTCGGTCGTGGGCTCCGTGAGCCCGACGGTGCGGCCGACGGCGAAGCGGTACGTCTGCGCGACGGTGTCCCCGACCAGGATCTCATCGGGGCCCGTCGGCAGGGCGCCGTCGACCTCCCAGTAGGGGCGCACGGCCTGCGCGTCGTCCAGATCGGTGGCCATGACGGGCACGGCCAGCTGGTTGTACAGCAGATTCGCGTACTGGTAGGCGGCCCTGGCCAGCACGCCGTCCGGCCCCGCGGCACCGGCCACCGCCGCGTCCGCCTCGGCCACCTGGTCCGCGGACAGGCTGTCCGCGCCCGTGGGGGTGACCACCAGGTTCGCGCCGTAGGACCGCAGCTCGCGCGCCATCTGAGCGGGCACGGAATAGGCCACCAACGCCAGGCACGACAGCGTCGTGGCGCCCACCGCGATCGACAGCGACGCGATGAGCACGCGCGAGACCCGGTGCCAGAACGACTGCGTGATCATCCGCAGGTACATCCGGCGGCGCGCTCCCCCCTGGCCGGATGCCCGCGCGCCGCGCCCCGCCAGTCCGGACGCGGTCTCGCGATCCGGCGCCCTGTCCGTCATCTCCTCCTCCATCCCCGGCTCACCTCCCGTGCAGCACCTGGGCGGGCTGCAGCCTCAGCAGGTAGCGGATGGACGGCAGGCACCCCACCGCGGTGGTGGCCAGCACGATGAGGGCCATCAGGGGCGCGATCATCGGCCGCACGGTGATCCCCGAGCCGAACACCAGATGCCCGACCAGCTGCGCCAGCCCGATGCCAACGCCGAACCCGGCCAGGCCCCCGACCAGCGCGACGACCGTGGTCTCCGTGAGGACCGTCCCGACGATCGAGCGGTTGCGCGCGCCCAGCGCCTTCATCAGGCCGATCTCCTTCGAGCGTTCCATGACGGAGGCCGTCACCAGGTTCGCGATCCCCAGCGACGCCCCGACCATCGCGAACACGGCGACCACCGTCATGATGAGCTGCGTCTTGTCCAGGATCTGTCCCTCGGTGTCGGCGATCTGGTGGACGGGCTTGGCCGACACATTCGTCATGGCCTCCTCGATCTGGTAGGCGATCGAGCTGACGTAGGCCGTGCAGTACCAGGTCTCCCACTCGTCGATCGACAGGGTCGAGGGGTCGCGCGCCGCCTTCTGCGCGAGCTCGTTGTCCGGCGTCGTGATCGCGCGGACCTCGATCGAGCCGACCTCCCCCGGCCGCCCGGCGATCGCCTGCGCGGTCGCCAGCGTGGTGAACAGCTTCTGGTCGTCGCCGTCCCCCGACTGGATGACGCCCGTGATCGTCACCGTCCGCGTGGGCGCGCCCTCGGTGCCGTCGGACGGGACGGCGAGGGTCACCGTGTCGCCGGGGACGACCCCGAGCGCGGCGGCCAGGCGCGTGCCGATCATCGCCTGGTCGTCGCCGCGGGCCCAGTCCCCGGTGAGGTGCCACCAGTCGCGCATGTGCTGGATGCCCGTGGTCACCGACTGGCCCGTGGGCGGGGCCAGGTCATCGAGGAACCAGGTCCCCGACACCGTGGCCTCCTGGCCGTCCACCTGCGCGTCGACGTCCAGGAAGGGCGTGAAGTCCTCGATGTTGTAGGCCCAGAAGATCGTCTTGAGCTGGGGCAGCTCGTCCTCGCGGATCGACCCGGACGAGGACGTCGCACCCTCCCCGTCGACCTGGTACATGTCGGACACGATGGCCGCGGACTGCGGCAGGACCTGGATGTTCGCCCCGTAGGAGCCCAGCTCCGCCTGCACCTTGTCCCCGACGTCCAGCATGACGGCCAGCATCGACGTGGTGAGGCTGGAGCCCAGCAGGATGGTCAGCGCGATCATCAGGCGCTTGCCGACCTGGCGGCGCAGGGCCTGGGTGATCATCCTCCAGAAGAACATCGGCTCGCCTCCCTCACGCGAAGACCTTGGCGTGGCTCTCGAGCTCCGCGACGGAGAACAGCAGCGAGTCCTGGGTCTGCTCGTAGGCGATCGGGATCGGGTTGCATCCGCCCTCGAAGCCGATCGTCTGGATGTTCATCATGACGTTGCAGCGCCGGCAGATGACCTTGCCCTTGTCCTCGTAGTAGCCGGCGTCCCCGCAGATCTCGCAGGCGTCCAGGCCGGTTCCGAAGGCGACGTCGTTCTTCTGGATGACGATGAAGCGGACCTCCGTGGAGTCCTGGGCCTGAGAGGCGAAGCGGTGGAGGTGGCCGTCGCTGACCAGCTCGCGGGAGACGGCGACGTGGTCGCCCTGGACCTCGGAGGGCTCGATGGCGGACAGCTCGGGCACGTACTCCGCGCGCGCCTTGCCCGCCGTCAGCGCCCCCACGAAGATCAGGGCCCCCAGCGCGGACAGTCCCAGGAAGCGCCGGCGCGAGATCTGCTCGGCCCGGTCCAGGCGGGCCTCCGCGGCGTTCGGATCCGTGCGGCGCCGGTGGGTCCACAGGGCCAGGAGGCCGGGGACCGCGATGAGGATGGCCAGGGCCAGCTGCGTCATCGCCTCGTTCTTCTGGATCCACAGGACCCAGGAGAAGACCAGCGCGCTCTTGGGGACGATCCGCCGGGTGGCGAACTGCTGGTAGAGCAGGATCGCGCGGGGCAGGACCATCGCCGCGAACACGATGACCGTGATCGTCGAGCGCACCCACCACGGCACCCGCGCGGCGGAGACGACGTAGCCCCAGCAGGCGACGATGACCAGGACCGTGCCCAACGCGTAGCCGCCCAGGCGCAGCAGGCTGTCGGTGTCGAACAGCCCCGCGCCCATCGGCACGATCGCGGCCGCGTTGAAGAAGTAGGTGAACCCGTAGAACACGGACGTGGCCACGAGCGCCGACAGGGCGGTGGCGGTGAGCAGCCGGTGGCGCGGGGTCTGGACGATATCGTGGAGGTCCCGCGACCCGAACACCCACACGGCCACCAGGAACGCCAGGACCGCCAGGAACGTGACGGGCCCGGCCCAGGCGTTGAAGGTCGGCACGTCGATGCGCGTCGTGTTGAGCCGCAGCCACGCCACCGCCGCCCCGCCGAACAGGCCGATCCCCGCCGCCGACCAGGTCAGGCGCGCGAACGTCCGCCGTTCCCGCGGCGCGTAGGCGCGGGCGGCCACCAGGATGGCGATGGCCAGGCACAGGGGCAGCGTGCTCTGGACCGAGGACACGAACAGTTTCAGCATGGGGACGGGTCGACCTGCGGATCGGAGGGGACGGAATCGAGAGGATCGGGACGGCCCAGGCGGGACGGCCCGGCCTGGCCGGTGGGAGGCCACCGCCCCCGGCGGACTCATGTCACGCCGGAGGGGGCGGCCTCGTCAATGGGAAGGGAACAGGGGCCGCTCCGCTCAGATGAGCTGGCCGTCCCACTGCCAGTTGTCGAACTGGAAGGTCAGCGGCTCGGTCCAGAAACGGCCCTTGACGGCCGAGGAGTCCTTGCCGGTGTGCAGCATGAACGAGTCGGCGGGCGAGGCGATCGTGATCACCACGTTGTAGTTGCCCGGCGCCAGGGAGATGTTGTTGCCGTAGTGGGGGCCGTCGGAGGCGATCATCGGCATCATCGTGCCCAGGTCGACCTCCTCGCCGGTGTCCTGGTTGGTCGCCACCGCGGTGACGTCCAGGTAGGGGAGGAACTGGTCGGCCTCGTACCCCCACTCGGTGGCCTTCTCATTGGTCGCGATGTCGACCTCGAAGTGCATGTCGGACTCGGAGGCCGGCGGGACCATCGCGGAGCCCTGCTCCATGTCGATGGCCTGGAAGTACACGGCGTCCACGGTCAGCGCGTCGTTGGTCTGCGGGCCGGAGTCGCCGACCGGGATCTCGTTGATGCCGATGACATCGGGATCCGCGCTGGCGTCCGCGTCGGTGGCGTCCTCGGCGGCCGCCGAGTCGGTGGCGGCGGGAGCGGCCGCGCCGCCCGAGGACTGGGACTCGCCGCTGCTGCACGCGGACATGGAGACGGCCAGGGCCGCGGCGGCGGCGACGGCGACCAGGGACTTCTTCACGGTGGGGATTCCTCTCGGTGGGAGTGGGGTGACTCAGTGTGCGGATGGTGCGGGTGTCTCAGGTGTTTCAGAGGGTTCGGGCAGGCTCGGGGGCGTGCGCTCCGCCCTGGTCCGTCGGCGCTGGACAAGGGCCAGGACGGCCAGGACGGCCAGGACGGCCCCCTGGGCCGCCAGCGTCTCGACCGTGGGATACAGGCCGAGCACGGTGATCTGCGGGACGCCGGGCACCAGGGTCGCGGGCACCAGCGTCGCGTCCTGGAACTCCTTGACCGCCCCGCCGGCGATGGTGACGGACAGGAGGCCCAGCAGGACCGACGTCCAACGGAAGAACGGCCCCAGCGGCAGGCGCACGCCGAACAGCCACACGGCCGCGAACAGCACGACCAGGAGCAGGGCGGCGGCGCCGATCCCCAGCCAGATCTTCGCGTGGTCCCCGCCGGTCCTCGCGCCGGCGATGATCGGGGCGAAGAACAGAATCGTCTCCGAGCCCTCGCGCAGGACCGCCAGGAAGGCCGCCGATGCCAGGGCGAAGGTCCCGCCCGTCTCCACGCCGCGGCCGGCCTGCTTGTCGATGTAGGCCTGGAACTTCCTCCCCGTCGACTTCGAGAGGATCCAGTTCGACACCCAGATCAGCATGACGACGGCTAGGAGGCCCGTGACGCCCTCCAGCAGTTCCTGGCTGAGGCCCGACGCCGCGGAGGCGGCCAGGCGGGAGAACAGGAACGCCAGGCCGATCGAGATCGCCAGCGCCCCGGCCACGCCGACGACGATGCCCGTCAGCTGGTCGCGACGCCCGGACTTCTTCGCGTAGGTGACCAGGGCGGCGACGACCAGGAGGGCCTCGGCGCCCTCGCGGATCAGGACCAGGAAGGACGCCCAGAACCCGTTCCAGCCCAGGCCCTCCGAGGAGGAGGTCATCCGGTCCAGGGTGGCGGCGTCCTGGGCGATCGCGGCGCTGAGCGCGTCGGCCTGGGCGGTGAAGTCCTCGACCGACTCCGACCCGTCGCGCCCGTTCTGGCGCAGCTGGGTGAACATCGACTCCAGTTCGCTGACGCGGGCCTGGCCCAGGTAGGAGATCGTCGCCTTCTCCAGGCCGTCCGCCTCGTAGTGGGCCAGGTAGGCGTCCTTCGCGGCGGTGGCCGCGCCCGGATGGTCGCCGGCGGCGTAGGCCGTCTTCGCGGCCTCGATCTGGTCGACGATGCGCTGGCCGACGCGCGCCCACTGGTCGTCGAGCTCGGGCGTCGCTGCCAGTTCGGCGACGTCGTCGCGCAGGAGCTGGACCGTCGCGTCGGTCGCCGCCTGGACGTCGCCCTGGTCGGCCGCGCCGTCGCGGGCCAGGTCGCGCAGGGACAGCAACTGGGAGACGAACGCGTCCGCGCGCTCCTCGCCGAGGCGGTGGTTGATCTGCGCCTCGAGGCCGCTGACCTGGTAGATCTCGTAGTAGGTCCGGCGGATCGACGTCTCCACCCCGGCGGTGTCGCCGGCCGCGAACTGGCCGGGGACCTGCTCGATCGCCGTCACCATCTGCTCCACGGTGCTGTCCCAGTCGGTGGCGTCGGCGGCGGCGCGCGCCGGGGTCGACGCCGTGGCCGCGGGTGCCGCGACCAGCAGCATCGCGAGGATCGCGGCGGCCAGGGCGACCAGCAGCGAGCGGAGAGTCCCTGCGCGCGCCGGCGCCTGCGGCAGTGCCGCCGTGGGTGCGAGCGCCGCACGCCGGACCGGATGCGCGGGTTCTGACAGCAGTGTCACTACCCGGATTCCCCGACCTGGCACTGTGGAGGGGGCGCTGCTCGGACGTGCCACGGTGTCGGTCTTCTTCCACTGTCTGGATTCGGTCAGGCGAGCCTTACCTTATTGACAGCGTCCTCGTGGATCATGGGCCAAAAGTCCCATACTTAGTCAGGTCACCCTGAGTTCATTGAGGCTCACCTGATTTCCTTCCTCGCCTTCTGGCGCGCGGTTGGGCGAGCCTCGCGGGCGCGACGAAGGGCGGGGCCCGGCGGCCTCAGCCACCGGACCCCGCCCTGATCGATCGGGAGGTCTCCGACAGGTCACGCGCCCCTCAGGCGCGCGGCCCGCGGGATCACGCCGTCGCGTCGCCCAGCGAATCCTCCACGGCGGCGCGTCCCGCCTCCAGGCGGGCCACCGGCACGCGGAACGGAGAGCAGGACACGTAGTCCAGGCCGGCCGTGTGGAAGAAATGCACCGAGGCGGGATCGCCGCCGTGCTCGCCGCACACGCCCAGCTTGATGCCGGGCTTGGTGTCGCGGGCGCGGGCAACGGCCTGGGCGACCAGCGCGCCCACGCCCTTGACATCGATCGACTCGAACGGCGAGACGTTGAAGATGCCGGCCTCCATGTACTCGGAGAAGAAGGCGCCCTCGACGTCGTCGCGGGAGAAGCCCCACGTCGTCTGCGTGAGGTCGTTCGTGCCGAAGCTGAAGAAGTCGGCCTCAGTGGCCAGCTCATCGGCGGTGACGGCCGCGCGGGGCAGCTCGATCATGGCGCCGACGGTGATGGCGGACAGATCCACACCGGACTCGGTGGCGACCTGGGAGATGATCTCCTCACTCTTCTCGCGCAGCAGGCGCAGCTCACGCACGGAGGCGACCAACGGGATCATGACCTCGGGCTTCGGGTCCAGACCCTTGGCGACCAGCTCCGCGGCGGCCTCGGCCAGCGCGCGGACCTGCAGGTCGTTGAGGCCCGGCATCCAGATGCCCAGGCGGACGCCGCGCAGGCCCAGCATCGGGTTCTGCTCATGGAGGCGGCGGGCCACCTCGAGCATCTTCTCGTCATGCGGGTCCGCAGCGCCCTTCGTCGCGCGGTCGACGGCCACCTTGACCTCGAGCTGCGTGAGGTCGGGAAGGAACTCGTGGAGGGGCGGGTCGATGAGGCGGACCACCATCTCCTTGCCGTCCATGACCTCCAGCATCTCCAGGAAGTCCTGCTTCTGGAGCTTCTCGAGCTCGTCGAAGGCGGCCTGGCGCTCGGCCGAGCCGGGCTCCGAGACGATCGCGTTCTCCACCAGCTGGCGGCGCGCGCCCAGGAACATGTGCTCCGTGCGGCACAGGCCGATGCCCTGCGCGCCGAAGGCCAGCGCGTTGCGGGAGTCGGTGGGGGTGTCCGCGTTGGCGCGCACCTGAAGGCGGCGCGCCGCGTCGGCGTGGGTGAGTAGACGGTCGACGGAGGTGACGAGCTCGCGGGTGTCCGCGTCCTCGCCGGCCGCCGCCAGTCCGGCCTCCAGGCCGTTGGTCAGATAGGTGGTCACCGGGGAGTCGACCACCGGGACCTCACCGAGGAAGACCTCGCCCGTCTGGCCGTCGATGGCGATCGTGTCCTGGCCGGTCAGCGTGTGCCCGCCCACGGACACCGTGCCGGCCGCCGCGTCGATGAGCAGTTCGTCGGCGCCTACCACGCAGGTCTTGCCCATGCCGCGCGCCACTACGGCCGCGTGGGAGGTCTTCCCGCCGCGCGCCGTGAGGACGCCCTCGGCGGCGACCATGCCGGGCAGGTCGTCGGGGTTGGTCTCACGGCGGACGAGGACGCACTTGCGCCCCTCCTTCGCCGCGGCCTCGGCCTGCGCGTTGTTGAAGACGAGGACGCCCACGGCGGCCCCCGGGGAGGCGGCCGTGCCGCGCGTGATGAGCTCCTTGGCGGCGTCGGGGTCGAACTGCGGGAACATCAAGGAGGTGAGCTGCTCGCCGGTCACGCGGGTGAGGGCCTCGTCCTCGGAGATCAGTCCCTCGTCGACGAGCTCGGTGGCCACGCGGAACGCGGCGGCCGGCGTGCGCTTGCCGACGCGCGTCTGGAGCATCCACAGCTTGCCGCGCTCGATCGTGAACTCGATGTCGCACAGGTCGCGGTAGTGGTTCTCGAGCGTCGCCATGATGTCGCGCAGCTGGTCGGAGGAGGTCTTGTCGAGCTTCTCCAGGTCCGCCAGCGTCAGCGTGTTGCGGATGCCCGCCACGACGTCCTCGCCCTGGGCGTTCTGGAGGTAGTCGCCGTAGACCCCGGAGTGGCCCGTGGACGGGTCGCGGGTGAAGGCGACGCCCGTGCCGGACGTGTCGCCCATGTTGCCGAAGACCATCGTCACGATGTTGACGGCGGTTCCCAGGTCGTCGGAGATGCGCTCACGGCGGCGGTAAATGCGGGCGCGCTCGGTGTTCCACGAGCGGAAGACGGCCTCGGTGGCCTCATCCAGCTGCTCACGGGGATCCTGGGGGAAGGGGCGCCCCGTCTGCTCCTGGACGATCCCCTTGTAAGTGTCCACCAGGCCGCGGAGGTCCTCGGCCGTGAGATCCGTGTCGGCCGTGGTCCCGCGCTCCTCCTTGAGGGACTCCAGCGCCGCCGAGAACAGGTCGCCGTCGATGTCCAGCACGGTCTTGCCGAACATCTGGATGAGCCGGCGGTAGGAATCCCATGCGAAACGCTCGTTGCCCGACACCTGGGCCAGGCCGTCGACGGAGCGGTCGTTGAGGCCGACGTTGAGGACGGTCTCCATCATGCCGGGCATCGAGAACTTCGCCCCCGAGCGCACGGACACCAGCAGCGGATCCGTCGCGTTGCCGAGCGTGCGCCCCATCGTGGACTCGACCCGTCCCATGGCCGCCGTGACCTCATCGGCCAGTCCGGCAGGGACCGCGCCCTCGTTGAGGTAGGCCCGGCAGGCATCAGTGGAGATCGTGAACCCCGGGGGGACGGGAAGCCCCAGGTTGGTCATCTCCGCCAGGTTGGCTCCCTTGCCGCCGAGCAGGTCCTTCATGGACTTGTCACCCTCGGCGAAGTCGTACACGTACTTGACCAATTCAGGCCCTCTCTTCGGATGTCGACGCAGAAACCGCGGCGTCGCAGCGCCGCGCGCAGCAGGGCCCAGTCTACCTATCAGGGACCAACGTCTCCAGGCTATGACGAATCCCGTCATCGTCGCTGATCGGAGCCGACTCCCCGAAGACGGCGGGATCAGGACCTTCCGCACAGGTCGGGCCCAACGTCCCACCGAGGACGATGTTCCGCTCCGATCAGCGCCGACGCCGCCGGCGCGGGAGGGCCGCCGGTCCACGATGCGGAGATGGGTGGTTTCTCAACACGCACCGCCTATGATGAGGGGAGTCACACAGCACCGACCGCCAGGAGCCACCATGGGATGGACTGTCGACCCGGCCGTCGCCAAGGCCGCCGTGGAGAGGCTGGAACCGGCGCCGCAGGAGATCGGTGGCGCGAGGAGTTCCCTGTCCGGAATCGCGCAATCGCAGGACTCCGTCAAGTGGGGGCCCGAGTGGGGCCCCCTCGCCTTCGCGGGCAAGTACACGGAGGCGCTGGCCGGAGCCGGCCAGCAGATCGCCACGATGGAGGAGCAGCTGACCCGCTACATCCAGTCGATGAGGGACGCGATCGCGGCGTTCGAGCGCACGGACAGCGACATCGAGGCCCGCATCGCCGTCACGCACGGGCAGGAGCAGGCCATCGCGGACGTCCAGCAGGCGGACGCGGCGCCGGCGCTTTCCAGTGGGAGCGCCGGGGCCGGTGAGGGCGCCGGGGGAGGCGCCGGGGCCGCAGGCATCGGCTCTTCGGGCGCCGGCGGAGGCGCCGCGGGCGGCGGAGGCCCCAGCGTCCAGCCGGCGTCCGGATCCGGAATCGAGGTGCGGTGATGGGGTATCACTACAGCCGCCTGGTCACCATCTTGCGGCTCCCCCTCGACGACGCCGACGAGTCGCAGGCCTACGAGACGATCATGAAGCGCATCCAGAACTGCCGCGAGCTGGCCGCCGAGTACCGGAGGAGCCCCGGCATGACGGGCCAGACGCGGGATGCCGCCGTGCAGTGGCTCGCGGACTACGAACAGACGATCGATCGCATCGAGGCCACGGTCAACGGCGCGCGCGTGGCCAACGAGCAGGCGATCCAGGCGATCCGCGATGCCCAGGCGGAGGGCGAGGAGCTCTCCCCCGTCCTGGTCTCCCACTTCGAGGCCCAGGTGCTCAGCGCGGAGCCCCAGATCTGGATCGACGGCCTGTGCTACTCCGGGGCGGCCTACGTGGACCGGCTGCGGGCCGATCGCGAGCGGGAGCGCGAGGACCGGGCCCGGCAGATCCTCACCGCGATGAACAGCGAGACGTCCGGCATCGCGATCGAGCCGGTCCCCGTCGATTCCTCGGCCGGCGGCGAGGGCGGCGCACCTCCCTCCTCGGTCCCTGCCGGCTCCGCCGCGAGCACCGGAGCCGCCGGGACGGGAAGCGCGCCGGGGAGGGGGACGGGCGGGGCGTCCGGCGTCTTCGGGATCGGCCTCGGCACGACCGCCGCGGCCGGGACCGCCGGGTCGGCGTGGGTCGCGCGGGTGCCGTCCACCGGTCCCGGCAGCCGCAATGAGCCGATCACGGATCCCGCCGCGCTCGAGCACGTCTCGCTCTCCGAGACGCCGGTGAACCCGCGGATGACGCCCGACGGACCGAAGGGCGGATACCTGCCGCCCGCCGTCACCCAGCGCGACGACCCCCGGTGGAGCGCACACTACTCGGCGCCCGGATTCGGATCGGGCGCGGCGCACGGCGGACGCAGCGCCATGATGGCGGGCGGGATGCTCGTCGGCGTGGGCGGTGCGCTCGCCGCGCGCTCGGCGTCCGTGTCCGGCCTCTCGGGCAGCCTCGCCCTGGGATCGCCCGCCGCAGCGGGCCTCCGCGGCGGTGTGCCGGCCGGCGGCATGCTGCCGGGGGTCTCCGCCACCGGCGGTCCGGCGGCGGGAGCGGGGGGCGCGGGCTCCGCGGGCGGCTCATCGGCGGGCGGCGGCGCAGGAGCCGCAGGAGCCCAGGGC
>JAFAAX010000059.1 GCA_023426345.1 Actinomycetes bacterium | reverse complement strand
GGGCACGAGCGGCTCGGCGTCGTCGTCCCCTGGCCGGGCGCCGCCGACGCGCAGGGCCGGATCCGCCGGTTCCAGTACACCCTCAAGGACGTGGCCCGCCCGGCGCACGGCTGGATCGCGGTCGACGGCGTCCGCCACGCGGTCGGAGCGGCGGGCGGCCGCCCCGCCTGGGCCGTCCTGGACCACGGCCGGGGCCGCTGGCCCTACCGGGTGGCCTGGAACTGGGCGGCCGGCAGCGGTCTGACGGACGGCCGCGCCGTCGGGCTCCAGCTGGGGTCGAAGTGGACGGACGGCTCGGGCGCCACCGAGAACGCGCTGATCGTCGACGGGCACCTCACGAAGATCAGCGAGGAACTCGCCTGGGACTACGACCCCGCCCACTGGATGCGGCCGTGGCGGATCACGGGCGAGTCGGCGGACCTCACGCTCGCCCCGTTCCACCACCGCCACTCCTCCACCCAGGCCGTCGCCGTCGCCCAGCGCGCCGACCAGGTGTTCGGCACCTGGACGGGCTGGGTGCGTGACGACACCGGGGCGCGGGTCCGCGTCGACGGGATCGAGGGCTGGGCCGAGGACGTCCTCAACCGATGGTGAGGGTGGGCGTGGGAGGGACCTGCGGCGGTCGCCCTCGTCACTCGAACGCGCGCCTGACATCGCCCACTGACACGTCACGCCGCACGACTACACCAAGTGGTCGGCGGCCACGCCGACCCACGTCACGAGCCCACGCCTGTGACCTGCGAAGACGCGTTGTCAGGCTCAATCGATTCCCGCGCATGCCCGAGCATTTGGTGTAGCCGCTCAGCCACTTGGCGTCCTCGCGCAGTCCGGGCTCACCCCGCTCCTGCCGCGCGGATCACCATCTTCAGATGGTCGCCGTCCTCGGCCACCACGCGCAGACCGAGGCGTTCGTACAGGCGACGAGCCGATGTGTTCCCGCGGTGGACCCGCAAGCCCACCGGCAGACTGTCCCGAGCGGCACGGTCGAGGACAAAGCGGAGAAGTCGCGACCCGATGCCGTGCCCCTGCTGGTCCGGGAGGACCTCGAGACTCTCGAGGACCAGCCCGTCATCCTGGCGCTCCAGGTACGCGGCGCCGACGATCCTGTCCCCGGCGCACGCGACGAGGACGTCCTCCGGATGGGCGGTCCGCGCCGCGAAGAACCCGTCCTCCCAGCCCCGGGCGTGGTCGTCGTACCTTCGCTCCCTGAGGTCCGCGTATGCCGCACGGTGGAGGCTGCGGAGCCCCTCCCGGTCTGCTGTCGTCGCCGCGCGGATCGTCACCGGTCCTTAGCCCGCGGTCGTCATCGCCGCTCCTCCTCATGACGCCATCGAAGACAACCGTAGCGCCAGGGCGGACAGCACACAGGTCGGCGCGAGCCCACCTGGCCTCAGACAGAGTGGTCGGTCGCGGCGAACCTGCATGGAGGGGGTGTCGTCCGTCTTCCTCCCCATCGACGAGGCCGCCCCCTCCGCGGAGCAGTCGGTTCCGGGAGGGGAGCGGACCCAGGGGCGCCGGGACGTCAGGCCTCGGCGACGAACTCGGCCGCGGGGGCGCCCTCATCAATGGAAGGCGGGGCGGCGAAGGAGCGGGCCTCCGCGACCAGGGCGAGGACGACCAGTCCGGCGACGACGAGGAGCCCGATGGTCGCGCCGTCGTGCGTGCCGGTGCCGTACGCCGGTGTCCCCGGTGTGAGCCCGATCTGGTGGGCGGCGATGATCGAGGAGAGGATCGTCATGGACAGCGCGCCGAAGAACTGCTGCGCCGTGTTCATGACGGCCGTGCCGTCGGCGGTCAGGCGGCCGGCGATGCCGGACATGCCGTGGGTCTGCGTGTTGGCGAAGGCCACGCCGAAGCCGAACATGTAGACGAAGTTGCCCAGGACCAGCGTCGCGATCGTGAGGTGGCCGGTCAGGCCCAGCACGCCCAGCATCCCGGCACCGGCCAGCGCGATGACGCCACCCGCCATGATCGGGCGACGCGGACCCATGCGGTCCAGGATCATGCCGCCCAACGGCGCGAACGCCGCGCCGATGACGGCGCCGGGCAGTCCGATGACGCCGGCGACGACGGCTTCGCGCCCCAGTGCGAGCTGCGCGTAGTTCGGGATGATGTAGCCGATGCCAAGCGTGCCGAACTGGAGGACGGCGAACGCGATCAGGCTCCACCGGTAGGTGCGATCGCGGAAGACATCGAGGTGGAGGAGAGGCGCATCGGACCGGCGGGCTCGCCACACGAACCCGGCCATACCCGCGATGCCCATGGCGACCAGGGCGATGGCGGCGACGACCGACCAGTGCCCGACCCCCGCGCCGGCGCCCACCAGGGACGCGACGCGCTCGATGCCGAGGATCAGGCCGGCCAGGCCGACCGCGAGCAGGACCAGTTGGTCCACGGCCAAGCGCTCGCGCACGGTGGGCAATGGCTGGGTGAGGCAGCGGATGCCGATGGCCAGGGCCACGGCGACCAGGACGACGACGCCCCAGAAGATGACGCGCCAGGACGCGACGGTGCCGACGACGCCGCCCAGTGTCGGGCCCAGCGCCGGGGCGATGCCGAGGACCAGCGCGCCGACGCCCATGAGGGAGCCCACCTTCGAGCGCGGAGCCTGCATGAGGATCGTCGTGAACATCAGGGGCGTCGCGATCCCGGTGCCCACGCCTTGGATGAGGCGCCCGGCCAGCAGGATCGGATAGCTCGGGGCCAGCGCCGCGATGACGGCGCCCGCCATGACGGAGAGCGCCGCGGCGACGAACAGCGAGCGGGCCGTGAACCGGCGCTGGAGCCAGCCCGACAGCGGCATGATGACGGAGACGATCAGCAGGTAGCCCGTGGTCATCCAGGAGACATCGTCCATCCCGATGCCGAAGTCGCTCATCAGAGCCGGGAACAGCACATTGAGCACCGTCTCCAGCAGCAGGCCCAGGAACGACAGGATCGCGGTCGCGAAGATCGCGCCGATGAGCGCGCGTGGGATGTTCTCGGGGGCGGGGGCTGGGACGGCGGGAGCGGGGACCGTGGAAGGGGTCGGGGCGCCGGAGGGCGCGGAGAGGGAGGTCGTCACGTCAGGGACAGCCACAGGATGGGAACCTTTCTGGGGCACGGCGATCTGCGCTTTCGGGCATGACGGTGCGCGCGGCACCGGCCAGCGTCCGACGTCGCCGTGCGAGCGCGACCACCGACCCTAGTCGGGGGATGTCCATCCTCGTAAGCGCGGACGCGCGTGCGTTTGCGCACGTCGCCGACAGGGGTCGGACAGGGCACTGAAGATGACACCCGGAACCGGAACACGAGTCTCATCGACCGCCTCAGCCGGGCCCGACGCTGTCTGCGTCATGTCGCACCTCCCATGCCGCCTTGCCCCGACCCGTGTGGCCAGCGCGTTCCGCCGCGCATGGCGGGCACGTGCAGCCGATCCGACGGCATTCGTGCGGGCGAAGAATCGGCGGAGCCTCACCGGAGGATCGTCGGAAGTCCGGCAGGCGCGGAACGTCTCACGGGTGATACACTCTCCGCATGAACGCCTCACCGACAGTGACCGTACGTGACCTTCGCAACCATGGAGGCGATGTCCTCGACCGTGTTCAGCGGGGCGAGCGTCTGGTCGTGACGCGCGACGGCGCCGATGTCGCCCGGCTCGTCCCCCTCCGGCGGAGGAGCCTACCCACCTCTCAAATCCTCAATGATTTCGCACGGCTTCCTCCCGTCGATCTCGCAGCGTTCCATGCCGATGTCGATGAACTGTTGGACCCATCGCTGTGAGCGGCGAGCGCGGTGTCCTCGACACCTCGACCGTCATCCTCCTGGGACGGGTCACCGATCCGAGCGCGCTTCCTGACGACGCGGTGATCACCGCTGTGACGCTGGCAGAACTGTCGGTCGGACCTCTTGTCGCGACAAGTGATCTGGAACGCGCAGCCCGACAGGCGCATCTCCAACAGGCCGAGGCGGACTTCGAGATCCTCCCCCTCGATGCCCCTTCAGCCCGGGCGTTCGGCCACGTCTCCGCCGCATTGCGCGCATCCGGTCGCAAGCCTGCGGCGCGCGCCTACGACGCGCTCATTGCTGCGATCGCGATCGCCAACGGGCTTCCCCTGTTCACCGCGAACCCCGCCGACTTCGCGGGTATCGACGGACTCGACCTGCGCCCAGTCCCATTCGACTGACGGCCCCAGAGAGCAGGAGTCGCCCTCGTCACTCGAACGCGCGCCTGACATCGCCCACTGACACGTCACGCCGCACGACTACACCAAATGGTCGGCGACCACGCCGACTCATGTCACGAGCCCGCGCCTGTGACCTGCGAAGACGCGTTGTCGGGCTCAATCGAATCCCGAGCATGCCCGAGCATTTGGTGTGGCCGCTCCGCCACTTGGCGTCCTCGCGCAGTCCGGGCTCACCCCGCTCCTGCCGCTGGGCGATGAACCTCAGAACTCGGGACGGGCACGCACCGCGCGCACACGAGGTTTCCAGCGCCCCAGTGGCACGGCGCCGTGACCGCGGGCACACTGGAGGGCGAACCGGAGAGGAGAACATCATGCCGTATTCGCGCATCGAGGACCTGCCGGAGTCCGTCCGGGGCGTCCTCCCCCAGCACGCCCAGGACATCTACAAGGAGGCGTACAACAGCGCCTGGGACCAGTACGACACGCCGTCGGAGCGCCGCGGCGGCTCCAGCCGCGAGGAGACCGCCCACGCGGTCGCCTGGGCCGCGGTGAAGAAGAAGTACGCCAAGGGCGACGACGACCGCTGGCATCCGCGCGACTGACGCCGATTCCTTCCCCCGTCCCCGCCTGGCCGCCCACCCGCCGCGGCCGCAGCGCCGAGCCCGTCGACGGCTCGGCGTCTTCCCTCGACCAGGAGTTCCCATGACCGCACCCGATGACACTCCGGACACCACCGCGCCTGACACGCCCACGGCTCCCCGCCCCCTCATGCCCGAGCCGTCCACGGAGGCCGACTGGCTGGCCTGGCGCGCCCAGCGCGAGGAGGACCTGCGCGAGCCCAACGGCTGGCTGTCCCTCACGTCACTCACCTGGCTCGACGCCGCGCCCCAGGCGGTTCCCGGGTTCCCCGGCCTATGGTCGGCCCGCGGGTCCGCCCTGCCCTCGGCCGACGGCGAGGACTGGCAGGCCCAAGTCCTTCTGCCCGAGGACGCCGGCGTCGCCCAGGACGGTGCGCCCGTCACCGGCACCGTCACGCTGAGGCTCGCCACCGGGGACTCCGACCGCTCGTTGATGTGCGGCGACGTCCAGGCCGAGGTCGCCCAGCGCGGTGGCGCCGTCATGGTCCGCATCCGCAACCCGTTGGCCCCCACGCGTGCCGCTTTCCACGGTGTGCCGGCGTACGGCTTCTCGCCCGAGTGGATCCGACCCGCGCGCTTCACACCCGACCCGGCGCCCCATGAGTTCACCGTGCCCAGCGCCCAACCGGGCCTCACGACGCGGCTCACCGCGCTCGGCCGCGTCCAGGTGTCGCTTCCCGACGGCTCGACGGTGGACCTGCAGGTCACCGGCTCACCGGAGTCGCCCTCGGTGATCTTCCACGACCCGACCAACGGGGACGAGACGTCCGGGTGGCGCGCCGCTCCCGTCGCCCTTCCCGGCTCGGCCGTCCTCGCCGACGAGGACGGCCCCGCCGGTCCCGGCCGCGTGCCCCCAATATCATCAGCGCCGTCGACGACGGCCGGGGCGCAACCGGTGGACGGAGCATGGGACGCCCTCGTCGATTTCAACCGCTCGACGAACTTCCCGGCCCACTTCACGGCCTACGGGACGTGCCCGACGCCTCCGCCGGGCAACGACGTGCCCGTCGCGGTGACGGCCGGCGAGAGGAGGCCCAGCCCGGCGGCCGGGTGAGGCGCGGCGCCGCCAGCGCGGCTCGGCGTCGGCGGGGGATCGTCCCGACCGGAACGGTCCGGGTCAGGGGCCGGCTCAGCCCTCGACCAGTTTGAGGCCGACGACGCAGCCGACGATGCCGGCCAGCAGCAGCACCTTGATGACGGACAGCGGCTCCTGGCCCGTCATCATGGCGACCGTCACCGTCAGCGACGCGCCGATCCCCGTCCACACGGCGTAGGCGGTGCCGACGGGCAGCTCGCGCATCGCGTAGCCCAGGCCCGCGACGCTGAGGATCATGAGGACCGCGAACGTGACGGTGGGCCCGAGTCGGGTGAAGCCCTCCGAGCGGCCGAGGGACAGCGCCCACCCCGCCTCGCACACGCCGGCGGCGACCAGGACGATCCAGGACATGACAGCCTCCTGCTCTGCGGCCGTCTTGTCGCCCTCCGGGTACAGCTCCCTCGTCCGGGACCCCGCGGTTTCGCGGCGTCAAGGAGCGAGTGTGGCACACTGGCGCGCGTCTGTCCCGTGCCGTGGCGATCGCCGCAGCGTCGCCCGACCGAACCGCACCGCACCGCACCGCACCGCACCACCACGGAGGCCCCCATGCTCGTCGTCACGACCCCCACCGTCGAGGGGCACCCCATCCAGCGCTACCTCGGGCTGGTCTCAGGAGAGACCATCGCCGGCGTCAACATGTTCAAGGACATCGGCGCCGGATTCCGGAACCTGGTGGGCGGGCGGTCCACCGCCTACGAGCAGGAGATGCAGCAGGCCTACGCCACGGCCGTCACGGAGATGTGCCAGCGCGCCGAGCAGATGGGCGCGAACGCCGTCGTCGGCGTGCATGTCGACTACTTCACGCTGGGCAGCGACAACGGGATGCTCGCGGCCATCGCGAACGGCACGGCTGTCGTCCTCTGACCCCGCGAGCTGCCCTGACCTTTCTCTTTCCCCCTCCCCCGGCGAAGTCCGCCCATCCCGGACCTCGCGGGTTGAGGGAGAGCGGCCGGTCGGCGGACGGAGGCCCGGCACGGCACACTGGGACCATGACGTCCCCGGAGTCCCAGCCGCGCTACGGCCGCATGCGCTCGGATTTCTCTCCCGAAGAGCTGGCCCATGCGCCGGGATCGCCGATGGCGGCCGGGCCAGGACTCGGTCTCGCGGCGCCGGGATCGGCCTCGTCCACCCCTGACTCCGACCGCGACACCGACTCCGACCGCAACCGCGCCCGGAGCACCGACCGCGACCGCGCCTCTGGCTCCGTCTCCGGGCGTCCCCGCGATGAGCGCCATCCCCGTCGCGACGGCCTCACGGACGACATGGGAATCGGCCCGGACGATCTCCTGCCTCCCCCCGGGCCCGCGCGCCATGGGCCGCTCACCCCGGTCGAGGTGGCGACCGTCGGACTGCTCGGCGGCCTGGCCGTGGTGCTCGGCGTCGTATCGGCGATCATGCCGTTCTTCCAGAGCGTCTTCCAGATGCTGGCGGCTGTGCCGATCGCCATGGTCACCGTTCGGCTGCGCGCCCGCAGCGGCGTCGCCGTGGTCGCGGTGACGGTTCTGACGGCGCTGGCGCTGGGCGGGGCGACCTCGGCGGTGACGGTCGCCCAGGCGGCGCTTGGCGGGGCGGCGGTCGGCGCCCTAGTCCGGCGGCGCGTCGGCATGACCGGGGCCGCCATCGCGGGCGTCGCGTTGGGCGCCGCCGTGGCCGCGCTGACGGATGCCGCCCTGTGGCTCCTGTCCGACCTGCGCGACCTCGTCTTGGAGTCCACGCGCGTGTCCATCACGGGCTACCTCGACCTGTTCGGGCGGTGGAGCGTCCTCGCCCCGATCACCGACTGGTTGACGCGGGTGCTCAACGCCGCGTTGGCCTGGTGGTACGTGGTCATCCCCGCCGGCGTCCTCCTCGGGATGGCGGGCATGGTGCTGCTGGCGTTCTGGATCCTCCGGATCGTGCTGGCGCGGCTGCGCCTGGGATCGGACTGGGATCCGTTGCAGGCGGTGCTCGACCGCCAGACGCGGGAGGACGAGGACGCCCGCGGCCGGTCGACCGATCCCGCCAGCCACGCCGCTCCCACCGGCCACACCGGCCACACCGGCCGCGGGGCCGCGCCGGCGCCCGCCCCGCTCCCTGTCCGGCTCACCGGTGTGCGTTACCGCTATCCGGGTGCGCCGACGGACGCCGGCCCGGAGGCCGACGCCCTGCGCGGCATCGACCTCGCGATCCGCTCGGGCGAGTTCGCCGTCATCGTCGGGCCGAACGGATCGGGCAAGTCCACCCTGTCGCTGGTGCTCGCCGGCGCCGATCCGTCGGAGGGCGCCGTCGAGCGCCCGGGCTCGGTCGGACTCGGACGCCCGGGGGGCACGGCCCTGCTGGCCCAGCGCTCCGAGTTGCAGATGCTCGGCGACACGGCCGCCGAGGACGTCCTGTGGGGCCTGTCCCCCGAGGAGCGCGCGGCGACCGACGTCCGAGAGCTCCTCGACCTCGTCGGACTGGCCGGCTTGGGGGAGGCGCGCACCGCGCACCTGTCCGGCGGGCAGCTGCAGCGTCTGGCGCTGGCCGGAGCGCTCGCCCGCAGGCCCCGCCTGCTCCTCTCCGACGAGTCCACGGCCATGGTCGACCCCGCCGGGCGCGCCGACCTCATCCGCATCCTGTCCCGACTGCCCGCGCGCGGCACGTCGGTCGTCCACGTCACCCACGATCCGGAGGAGGCCGCGGGCGCCGACCGCCTCATCCGCATGGAATCGGGGCGCGTCGTGTCCGACGTCTCCCGCGAGATCCGCCTACGTGCGGCCGCGAGATCCGCCCCACCGGAGCCTCGAGATCCGGGCATCCTCCCCGGCGGCCCCATTGACGAGGGCGCCCCCACCGCACCCGCCTGGGTCCCGCCTCCCGGGCGGCAGGTCGAGCACTTGTGGGCCGACCGTGTCACGCAGGCCTACGACGTGGGCACGCCGTGGGAGCATGTCGTCCTCCACGACATCTCGCTCATCGTCTCCCCCGGCGACGCCCTGCTCATCACCGGCGGCAACGGGTCCGGGAAGACCACCCTGTCCCGCGTGCTCACCGGCCTGGTCGCGCCCACCTGGGGACGCTGCACCCTGGGCGGCACGCCCGTCACCCAGCGCGTCGGCGACGTCGCGATGTCGATGCAGTTCGCCCGCCTGCAGCTCCAGCGCCCCTCCGTCCGATCCGACATCCTGGCCGCCGCCCGCGCGGGTTCCCGGCAGGGGGACGAGGGCGACCCCGCCGAGAAGGACCGCCTGGTGCGGGCCGCCATGGAGGAGGTCGGCCTGCCGCCAGAGTTGGAGCGGCGCGGCATCGACCAGCTCTCCGGCGGCCAGATGCGCCGCGTCGCCCTGGCGGGCCTCCTGGCCTCCGATCCGACGGCGATCGTCCTGGACGAGCCGCTGGCCGGTCTGGACGCGGAGTCCCGCCTCCTCCTCATCGACGCGCTGGAGCGACGGCGCCGGCAGGGCCTGGCCGTGCTGGTGATCAGCCACGACACGGACGGCCTGGACCGGCTGTGCCGACGTTCGCTGACGCTCGACGAGGGGGTGCTCTCATGAGCGGCGCGACCCGGCCGGCGGAGGCGCCCTCGTCGATGGAGACCGCGACCACCCGGCGCCGCCGGCCGCGCCGTCCCCCGGCGGGCGGGCTGCCGCGCTCGCTGCCGTGGGACTCCGGGATGACGCGACTGTGGGCCGGCACGAAGATCGTCTGCCTGACGGCGCTGACCACGGCCCTCCTGCTGTGGCCCCGATGGGCGGCGGTCGCGGCCGTCGGGGCGGCCCTGCTGGTCGGGTCGCTGGTCGCCCGAGTGCCGGCGTCGGCGCTTCCGCGGCTGCCGATCTGGTTCTGGAGCGGCGTGCTGGGCGGATGCATCGGCGCGTGGCTGGGCGGCGGCCTGTGGATCTTCGTGCGCCAGCTGCTGGTCGCGGCGCTGGTGGTGTGGGGGGCGTCGCTGCTGGTGTGGACCACGTCCTTCGATCGGCTGGCGCCGGCGTTGCGGACGCTGATGGCGCCGCTGCGCCTGATGCGCGTGCCCGTGGACGAATGGTCGACCGCGATGGTGCTGGCGCTGCGCGGCCTGCCGACGATGGTGGATCAGACGTCGGCGGTCACCGACGCCGTCAAGCTGCGCTCGGGCGGGCATCCGCCGACCGGATGGCGGGAGGCGCTGCACACGGTCCTCGACGTCATCACCGCGTCGCTGTCCGGGGCGTCGAGGCGCGCCGCGGACACCGGTCGCGCGATGACCCTGCGCGGCGGGGTGCCGCCCGTGCCGCGCGAGCGGGTGCGCCTGGGCGCGTGCGACGGCGTGGCGGCGCTGGTCACCGTGGTGGCGGTGGCCGCCGCGGTGATGTTCCAGCACGGGTGGCCCGAGTGGATGGTGGCGTCCCTGCCGGGGTGGCTGCCGGGCGTCTAGGGCCCGTCGCGCGGGCGGTGGCCCCTGCTCGGCGACGAGGGCGGCCCCGTCGGATGAAACAGCAGGTCCCCGGCGGTTCGAACCGTCCGGGGACCCGTTGGAGAGCTGGTGCTCGAGGGGGGAGTTGAACCCCCACCCCATTTCTGGGACACGGACCTGAACCGTGCGCGTCTGCCTATTCCGCCACTCGAGCAAGATCCTGGCGCCGACGCGCCTGGAGCACTGAAACTGTACGGGGCGCCCGCCCGCGCCGTCAAACCAGATCGAGCCCCTCACCTGCGACCTGTGCCACCATCGCGGCGGACATCGACGGGGTCCCGGCTAGACTGTCGGACGGTGGCTACTGTGCACCACGGGGACGATGGCGCGCGAGAGCCGCCGCGCAGTCGGATCCAGGCGGCTCACGGCAGAGGGGAGGAGGACGTCACGAGCATCTTCGACCGGTTCGAGAACGCGGTGGAGAAGGGCATCAACGGCGCCTTCTCGCGCGTGTTCCGCTCGGGCCTCAAGCCCGTCGACATCACGACGGCCCTCCGCCGCGCCATCGAGGACAACCTCCAGGAGTTCGCGGCCGACCGCACGATCGCCCCGAACGACTTCGTCCTGCATCTGTCGCCCGCCGACTTCGACGCGCTCTCCGCAGAGCTGGACGTGCTCCGCGACGAGTTCGCGCGCCAGACCACCGAGTACGCCGCCGACCAGGGATATGTGCTGCTGGGCCCCGTCGAGATCGCGTTCCGCCGCGACGATGAGGAACTCACCGGGCAGGTCGAGGTCGACAGCGCGACGAAGCGGGGCGCCGCCGCCCCCGCCACGGCCGTCGCCGCCTCCCCCGAGCATCCGATCATCGACATCGACGGCGCGAAGTGGCTGCTCACCGAGCCGGTCACCGTCATCGGGCGCGGCTCCGAGGCCGACATCGTCGTCACGGACTCCGGCGTCTCCCGCCGCCACCTGGAGCTGCGCGTCACGCCGACGGGCGTCATCGCCACGGATCTGGGTTCCACCAACGGCACATTCGTCGAGGGCCACCGCATCGACGCGGCCACGCTGGTCGACGGCAACCAGATCGTCATCGGACGCACGCGCATCCTGTTCTGGACCCATCCTGCCTCCGAACCCGCCCAGGACCGGTGATGACCAGCGACCTCGCCTTCACCGTCTTCCGAATCGGATACCTGCTCCTCCTCTGGCTGCTGGTCCTGGGCGCCGTCAACACGCTGCGGCGCGACATCTTCGGCACCGTGGTCACGCCCCGCGGCAAGGGCCGCCGCACGGCGGACCAGAAGCGCCGCCAATCGCGGCGCGACCGCCGCTCCGCCGATGACCGGGACGCCGCGGACCGCCCGCGCAACGTCCTCATCACGGGAGGCCCGATGGTGGGCGCCATGCTGCCCCTCGGGTCCTCGCCGATCCTCATCGGCCGTTCCCCGTCCTCCACCCTGGTGCTCGAAGACGAGTACGCCTCCAGCCGCCATGCCCGCCTGTCCCCCTCCAGCGACGGATGGTGGATCGAGGACCTCGGCTCGCGCAACGGCACATTCGTCGACGACGAGCGGCTGAGCGAACCCCGTCCTCTGCGTCCGGGCACCATCGTCCGCATCGGGCAGACCACTCTCGAACTGGTGCGGTGAGATGCCGACCACACCCGTCGAATTCCGGTATGCGGCCCGCTCCGATGTCGGACTGGTCCGCCAGAGCAACCAGGACTCCGGCTACGCGGGCCCCAACCTACTGGTCCTCGCGGACGGCATGGGCGGACCGGCCGGCGGCGACATCGCCTCCTCCGTGGCGCTGGCCCACCTGGTGCCCCTCGACGGCGAGAGCCACCCGGCCGAGGCGATGCTGCCCCTGCTGCGCCAGGCCCTCATGGACGCCCACGACGAGCTGTGCGAGCGCTCGGCCCACGACGCGGAGCTCAAGGGCCTGGGCACGACCTGCATCGCGATCATGCGGTCCGACAACAAGCTGGCGATGGTCCACATCGGGGACTCACGCGCCTATCTGCTGCGCGGCGACACCCTCACGCAGGTCACCACCGACCATTCCTTCGTCCAGTACCTCGTCGACACGGGGCAGATCACACCCGAGGAGGCCGAGCACCACCCGCAGCGCCACGTCGTCCTGCGGGTGCTCGGCGACTCCTCCGCGGATGTCACCCCCGATGAGACCGCGCGCTCGGCGGTCATCGGCGACCGGTGGCTGCTCTGCTCCGACGGCCTGTCGGGCTTCGTCTCCGCGGAGACGATCGGCCACGTCCTGTCAACCGTCGACGACCCCGGCGAATGCGCGGAGGAGCTCATCCGCCTCACGCTGCTGGCCGGCGCACCCGACAACGTCACCTGCGTGATCGCCGATGTCGTCGAGGCGGGCCGGTTCGGTCAGACCGCTCCCGAGATCGTGGGGGCCGCCGCCCTGGATCGCTCCGCCCCCAGCCGCGGAGGCAGCGGGGCCGCCGCCCGGGCCGCCGCGCTCACGTCCGCGGGCCGCGCCGGGGAGGACGGGGGCGGCGACGGCCACGAGGACGAGGACGGCGCTGCGCGCCCGCGCGTCCACTGGTGGGTGCCGCTGGCGACGCTGCTCGCCGTGATCGTCGTCGCGGGCGCGGGATGGCTCGGCTACGCGTGGACCCAGACCCAGTACTACGCGCTGGGCGAGAAGGGCTCGGTCGTCATCTTCCAGGGGATTCCGCAGACGCTGGGCACCTGGTCGTTCTCCCATCCCGTCGAGGTCACCGACGTGCGCCTGACTGCCCTGTCAGAGGTGGACCGGGCCCGCCTCACGGAGCCCGTCGTGCGTTCCTCCCGCGAGGAGATCGACGCCTACATCACGCAGCTCGAGCACTCCGCCGCCACGGGGCAGCCCGTCGAGTCCGCGTCGCCGAGCTCGTCGCCCTCGTCCACCCCTTCCCCGTCCACGGGCTCGGACTCCACCCCGGCGTCGGGGTCCGGCGCGGAGGGGGGCGTCGGCTGATGGCCACCGTCTCCATCGCCCCGGTGCGTCCGCACCGCCTGGAGGAGATCCTCCTCATGCTCCTCGCGCTGGCCCTGGGCATCGGCGGGTACGCCCTCACGTCCCTCAACCGGACGGGTCAGATCCCCGCCAACATCGGCCGCCACATCGCGATCCTGGTGGCCGTCGCGCTCCTCGCCGAGCTCGGCATGCACGTGCTGGCCCCCTACGCCGATCCCGTCATCCTGCCCGTGGCGGTCGCGCTGACCGGCATCGGGCTGGCGATGATCTACCGGCTCGACCAGTCCTACCAGGTGACAGGCCAGGCGCCCGTGGTCGGTCTGCGCCAGCTCCTCTTCGTCGGCATCGGGGTCGCCGCCTCCGCGGGGGTCCTCCTGGTGCTGCGCGACCACCGGGCGCTGCGCCGCTACACGTACACCTTCGGCGCCCTGTCGCTCCTCCTCCTGCTGCTCCCGATGATCCCGGGGGTCGGCGAGGAGGTCAACGGCTCCCGCGTGTGGATCCGCGTCGGACCCCTCGGCATGCAGCCGGGGGAGCTCGTCAAGATCACGCTCGCGATCTTCTTCGCGGGCTACCTGGTGTCCCACCGCGACAACCTGGCGATCGGCGGTCCGAAGGTCCTGGGGATGCGCCTGCCGCGGGCGCGCGACCTCGGTCCGATCCTGGTGGTCTGGCTGATCGGCATCGCGATCCTGGTCCTCCAGCGCGACCTGGGCACGTCCCTGCTGTTCTTCGGCCTGTTCGTCGCCATGCTGTACGTGGCGACGAACCGCATCTCCTGGCTGGTCATCGGCGGCGCCCTGTTCGTCCCCGCGGTGTTCGTCGCGGTGCGCGTCTTCTCCCATGTCCAGCAACGCTTCACCACCTGGCTGCACGCGATGGATCAGAGCGTCTACGACGCCCGGGGCGGGTCGAGCCAACTGGTGACCGGCCTGTTCGGCCAGGCCTCGGGCGGCCTCATGGGCACCGGCTGGGGGCGCGGCTATCCGCAGCTGGTGCCCCTGGCGAACTCCGACTTCATCCTCTCCTCGCTGGCGGAGGAGCTCGGCCTCACAGGTCTGCTGGCCATCCTCCTGCTCTACCTGGTCCTCATCGAACGCGGGCTGCGCGCCGCGATCGCGGTCCGCGACGGGTTCGGCAAGCTGCTGGCGGCGGGCCTCAGTTTCTCCCTGGCGCTCCAGGTCTTCGTGGTCCTCGGCGGCATCACGCGCGTCATCCCCCTGACGGGCCTGACGGCACCCTTCCTCGCCGCCGGCGGCTCGTCGATGGTGTCGTCGTGGCTGACGGTGGCGATCCTGGTGAGGATCTCCGACGCGGCCCGGCGCCCCGCCGCGGCCCCCGCCCCGTGGACGACGGGCATCCAGGCGGCCGTCGGGGCCGCCGCGCCCTCCCCGGAGTCCGTCGTGGGCTGGTCGCGCGGCCTTGACGAGGGCGCTCCCGGCCGCGCGGATGGCGGCGAGCAGCCGACTCAGCGGATCCGACGGGGCCGGCCGGGAGGCGAGGACCTGTGAACGCTCAAGTCAGACGCCTGTTCATGCTGATCGTCGTGATGTTCGCCGCGCTGGCGGTGGCGGCCACGAGCACGCAGTTCTTCGCGGCGTCGGACCTGTACAACGATCCGCGCAACGCGCGGCGGATCCTGCACGCCGCCGAACTGGACCGCGGGCCGATCATCGTCGACGGGTCGGCGATCGCCTCCTCCGTCAAGGACCCCAATGACGCGCGCTACCAGCGCGTCTACTCCGACGGGCCCCTCTATGCGCCGGTCACCGGTTACTTCTCCTCGGTGTTCAACCTGTCCACCGGGCTGGAGAACGCGGCCGAGACGACGCTGGAGGGCGATGCCCAGGTGCTGCTGGGGCAGCGGCTGAAGAACCTGGTGACGGGACGCAGCCGTCAGGGCGGCGGCATCGAGCTCACCCTGGACCCGGCGATGCAGCAGGTGGCGGCCGATCAGCTGGGCGGCCGCCGCGGCGCGGTGGTGGCCGTCAACGCGAAGACGGGGGCGGTGCTCGCCCTGTACTCCTCCCCCAGCTACGATCCGAACCCGCTCGCGCAGTTCGACTCGGCCACCGCCAACGACGCGTTCAACGCCCTGGATCAGGACCCGTCTCGCCCGCTCGCCAACCGCGCCATCGCGGGCGACCGCTACGCGCCCGGGTCGACCTTCAAGATCCTCACGACGATCGCGCTGTTGGAGAACGGCGTCGCCACGCCGGACACCCCGATGGACTCCCCCGTCGAGGCGACCCTGCCGGGCACGTCCACCGCGATCTCTAACATCGAGTCCACGGAGTGCGGCAGCGGCACCCCGACGCTCGCCGAGGCCTTCGCCCGCTCGTGCAACACGACGTTCGTGCTGGCCTCGGAGAAGCTCACGCATGACCAGCTGGCCGATGTCGCCGACCGGTTCGGCTTCGGCAAGGACCTCTCGATTCCCCTGGACGTCACGCCCTCGGTCTTCCCCGAGGAGACGGATGCGGCCCAACTCGCGATGTCGGCCATCGGCCAGTACGACGTCCAGGTGACGCCCCTGGAGATGGCGATGATCGCCCAGACCGTCGCGGACGGCGGCACGATGATGACGCCGTACCTGGTCGACCAGGTGGTCGACGCCGACTTGCAGACCGTGTCCACCACGGAGCCGTCCGTCCGCGCGACGCCGATCGGCTCCGACGTCGCCGCCCAGCTCACCCAGATGATGGAGGGCGTCGTCGACCAGTCCTACGGCACCGGCACGTCGATGGCGATCCCCGGCGTCCAGGTCGCGGCGAAGACCGGGACGGCCGAGGTCGGCGACGCGGGGTACGCGAACGCCTGGGCGGTCGGCTTCGCGCCCGCGAACGACCCTCAGATCGCGTTCGCGGTCATCGTCGAGGGCGATGACAACCAGCCCGTCCCCCACGGCGGGGATGTGGCGGGACCGATCGCCCGCGCACTGCTGGAGGCGGGTCTGCGATGAGCGAGCTGCACAGGAACGCGGCCGGGACGGTGCTCGGGGGGCGCTACACGCTGCTCACCCCCATCGCCCAGGGCGGCATGGGCGAGGTCTGGAAGGCCCGCGACCGGGTGACCGGCCACCTGGTCGCCGCCAAGGTGATGCGCCCCGAGCTGTCGGGCCAGGCGATGTCGCTGTCGCGCCTGCGCATCGAGGCCCGCAACGCGATGCGCGTCCAGCATCCCAACATCGCGGCGGTCCTCGACCACGGCGAGGACGACGGGCGCGGCTGGATCGTCATGGAACTGGTCGACGGGCGCCCCCTCACGGACTACCTCAGGGGCGGCGGGCGGCTGGCCGTGCGCGACCTGGTCCCCGTCCTCATGCAGGTCGCGATGGCCCTCAACGCCGCCGCCGAGGCGGGGGTGGTCCACCGCGACATCAAGCCGGCCAACATCCTCATCCGCCCCGACGGCATTGTGAAGCTCACCGACTTCGGCATCTCCCGCACCCTCGACCAGGCGACGATGACGGCAGCCGGCATGGTGATGGGCACGGCGCAGTACCTGCCGCCCGAACAGGCCATGGGCGAGACCGCCACCTCGGCGGGCGACCTGTACGCGCTGGGCGTCATCGCCTACGAATGCGCGGCGGGGCGCCGGCCGTTCACGGGCGCGACCCAGGTCGACATCGCCTTCGCCCACGTCAACGACAAGGTCCCCGAGCTGCCGGCCGACGTCCCCGCGCCCTTCGCGGCCGTCGTCATGCATCTCATGGAGAAGGATCCCCGCAAGCGTCCCGCCAGCGGGTCCGATCTGGCTCAGGAGCTGGTGGGCGCCGCCCACGTGCTCGGCGTGCCCGTCGCCCCCCATCCCCTGCCGGCTCCGGCGGACCCCGCGGACGCGGCGGGAGCGGCCCCGTCCCCGTCCACGCCGCCGATCGGGGAGATCCCGCACCGCGTCCCTGCCGCGTCCGCCCCGGTGGGCGTCCCGTTGCCAAGCTTCGCTCCGGACGGCGCCGCCGGCCGACACGGCCGCCACGCCGGGAGCCCGGCCGGCGACGAGCCGCCCGCCTCCGACGAGCCGCCTGTCGACGTCTTGGCCCGGAGGATCCCCCCGATCGAGCCGGTGCCCGCCGACCGTCGGCGCGGCCACGAGGCCGGAGCGGCGGAGCCGGCCGCGACATCGGCGACGGCTGGGACTCCGCGCGCCCACGGAGTTCCCGGCCGCGCCGAGGCTCCCGCCACGGACGACGCCCCTCAGCGCGCCGAGGCCCACCGCGCACCCGGCGCTGCCGGTCGCGCCGAGGCTTCCGCCACGGGCGACGCCCGGCCGCGCGATCCCCGCGCCCCCCAGGCGCCCTCGGCCGTCCGA
>JAFAAX010000052.1 GCA_023426345.1 Actinomycetes bacterium | reverse complement strand
AGGTGACCGGGCGTGGTGGGGCCTGGGCGGGCAACCGGGGTCGAGTTCGGGACTTGTGGCCGGCGATTGCCGTTTGGCCGCGTCCATACCGCGTCTGTGTGTGCCATAGGTGCCGGTCTCGACGGCGGGGGATGGCCGAGCTTTCACGGCGTGGCCGTGTTCGCGCAGGTCACAGGCTCGGTGTTGGCGGCGCCCTGGTCGGCTTGTCTTCGAGATCGGTATGTGTGGCGGGTGTGTGCTCGAGTTCGGTATGTGTGGCAGACCTCGCTGCCACAGGTGCCGAACTCGATGTGCGGTCGGATTCTGTTGTGACGTGAGTGCCGACGTTTGTGCTGGTGGGAGGCTTGGTGATGGGGCTGGGGTGGAGGAGGTGTTGTCGAGTTCGGTATCTGTGGCGCAGAGGTCTGCCACGGGTGCCGATCTCGAGGGTTTCGAGCGCCGTGGGTGCCACGCGTACCGATCTCGAGAGCCTTTGGTGCCGCGCGTCCCGGTTTCGGCGGCGAGACGGGCGAAGCCGTCGAGTCGACGCATCGACCTCGACGGATCTCGCTCCTCCACGTGGGCGAACCTCACGGTCGCACGTGGGCGGACCTCGCGATTTCGGAAGGACGTCCGTCGGACCGGACGGGGTTCCGCTGGAGGACGGGGCGCCGGTACGCTGACGCCCTATGACGACCCCCACCGGCCGCCCTGGCGAGCCGCCCGACCCCGGATGGGTGCGGCGCGTCGCCCTGTTCCTCGGCGGGCAGACCGTGTCGCTGTTCGGCTCGAGCCTGGTCCAGTACGCGGTCATGTGGTACCTCACGCTGACCACGAAGTCGGGCGCCGTCCTCATGCTCTATGCGCTGTTCGGCATGGTGCCCCAGGCCGTCGTCTCCCTGTTCGGCGGCGCCCTGGCGGACCGCGTCAACCGGAAGATCCTCATCATCGTCTCCGACGGCTCGATCGCCGCGACCACCGCCGTCCTGGCCATCATCATGGGCACGGGCCGGATCGATCTGTGGCTGATCTACGCCGCCTTGGCGATCCGGTCGATCGGCGCCGGATTCCAGACGCCCGCGGTCGCCGCCGTCCTGCCTCAGCTGGTCCCCGGCGACAAGCTGCTGCGCATCAACGGCGTCAACACGACGATCCAGTCCGCGATGTCCCTGCTGGCGCCCGCCGCCGCGGGCGCCGTCTACGCGGCGGGCGGGATCGTCCCGACCCTGTGGATTGATGTCGTCACCGCGGCTATCGGCATCGGCATCCTCGCCTCCATCCCCATTCCTCGGCTGTCGGGAGTCGTCGTGGACGAGGGCGCCCCGGCCGCCGATGCTGACGGCCGGGCCCCGGCAACCGCGGGGGAGGACGGGAGTGCGGCAGCGCCGTCCTCGTACCTGCAGGACCTGGTCGCGGGCGTGCGCTACACGTTCGGGCACCGGGTCGTGCGCTGGATGCTCATGGTCTACGGGATCATCTTCGTCCTGACCGTCGCGCCGTCGCTGCTCACGCCGCTGATGATGGCGCGCAGCTTCGGCGAGGAGGTCTGGAAGCTCACGGCGTTGGAGGTCGCGTTCTCGTCGGGGATGCTCCTGGGCGGAGCGGCGGTGGCGCTGTGGTTCCAGCGACGTTCGCGCGAGCACATGATTCTGGCCGCCGCGATCGTCTTCGGCCTGCTCGCCATCGCGATGGGATTGACGACGAACCTGTGGGTGTTCCTGGGGCTGATGGCCGCCACGGGGTTGGCCGTGCCGTTCTTCTCGACGCCCGCGACGACGCTGCTCCAGGAGAAGGTCGCGCCCGAGTACATGGGCCGCGTCTTCAGCTTCGTCTCCGTCGTGCTGGCGCTCGGCATGCCGATCGGGATGGTGGTCTTCGGTCCATTGGCGGACGTCACGCGTGTGGAGACGCTGCTCATCGGCGCCGGCGTCGTCACGCTGCTGGTGGTGGCCGGCGCCGCCGTCTCACCTGACGGCCGTGCCGCCCGCACGGATGGCCGCGCCTTCAGAGCCGCCGCTCTGGCTAGACCCGAATGACAGGGGGCCGGCGTCGAGGCCGCGTCAGCGACCTGTGAGCGGAACGAGGGCGGTAGCGGGCATGTGCCGGGGCCGGGGGGCAGGGGGCCGGGAGCTGAGGATCTGGGGCGCTGGCATGCTCCCCGGCGCTCACTCTGAGTTTCAGTGCCCTCCTGCGCACAATTCGGCCGGAGACAGGCCCTGAGACTCAGGGTGAGAGCCTACGGGCGGACTTCGCGGGCCCCGATGGGCGGACTTCGTCAGGGGAGGCGGAGGGCGCCGGTCACGGGATCGGCGGCGGCCAGACCGTCGGCGAGCAGTCCGTCGACGACGCGCGGCGCCTGATCGGGCGCCGCACCGGGAAGGGTGGCGGCGGACAGGGCCTCCGCCCTGGTCACGGGGGAGGTGTCGATGTGAGCGCTCCGCAGCAGCGCCATCACCCGCCCCCGCGCCTGCCGGTCGGTCCCCGCCCAGGCCTGGCCGCGGGGACGGACCTCGGCGGGCGGGTATCCGGCCGCCCGCCACGCGCACTCGCCGGCCAGCGGGCAGGCCGAGCACTGCGGCGTCCGCTGATCGCACACGAGGGCACCCAGCTCCATCAGCGCGACGTTCCAGTCCGCGCACGCCGCCCCGTCCTCGGGCAGCAGGGCGTCCGCGCGCGCCCGCTCCTGGCGTCCCGGCGCGGACGAGGGCGGGAACTCGTGGCCGCCGAGCGCCCGGGCCAGCACCCGCCGGACGTTCGTGTCGAGCACCGAGGCGCGGCGCCGATAGGCGAAGCAGGAGACCGCCGACGCCGTGTAGGGGCCGATGCCGGGCAGGGCGAGGAGCTCGTCCATCTCGGCGGGGACGCGCCCGCCCGGCCGCGCGGCGATCGCGGCCGCGCACTGCTGGAGGCGCAGAGCGCGCGACGGGTAACCCAGGCGGTCCCAGGCGACCAGGACATCGGCGATCGGGGCGGCGGCGAGGTCCTGCGGCTCCGGCCAGTCCCGCATCCAGCGCTCCCAGATCGGCTGGACGCGGGGGATCGGGGTCTGCTGGCTCATCACCTCGAAGACCAGGGTGCCCCACGGGGAGACATCCGGGGCGCGCATCGGCAGGTCGCGACGGTGCTCCGCGTACCAGGGCAGGAGGGCGTCGAACACGGGGAACAGGGTAGCGCGGTCGGCCGGTGTTCTCCCTCCCGTCGAGACCGGTCGATCCTCCGCCGCGACGCCGGGCCGCTCCTCCCCGACGAGGGCGACCCCGCTGGCGGGAGGGCGGGACCTCCGGGGGGCGTCGCCCTCGTCCGCGCGCCGCGACTTCGGTCCTGTTGAGCGCCGACTTCGGTGCTGTTCGGCCGCGACTTCGGTGCCGAGGAAGGGCAGACGTGCGGGCCCGACGCCGCGGTCCGTGCCACAATTGGCCCATGCTGATGAGTGATCGGGACATCCTGGCGGGGATCGACGACGGACGCATCCAGCTGGATCCCCTCGAGCGCGATCTGGTCCAGCCGGCGAGCATCGATGTGCGCCTGGACCGACTCTTCCGCCTGTTCGACAACCATCGGTATTCGGTGATCGATCCTGCGGCCGACCAGTCCGAACTCACCCACCTGGTCGATGTGGGTCCTGACGACCCCTTCGTCCTCCACCCCGGCGAGTTCGTGCTGGGGTCCACCTACGAGCAGGTGACGCTGGGCGACGACATCGCGGCGCGCCTGGAGGGGAAGTCCTCACTGGGCCGGCTGGGGCTGCTCACGCACTCGACGGCCGGATTCATCGACCCGGGCTTCTCGGGCCACGTCACGCTGGAGCTGTCCAACACGGCGACGATGCCGATCCTCCTCTACCCCGGGATGAAGATCGGCCAGCTCTGCTTCTTCCGGCTGTCCTCGCCGGCCCTGCACCCGTATGGATCCGATGCGCTGGGATCCCATTACCAGGGCCAGCGCGGCCCGACGGCCTCGCGCACGCATCTGCGGTTCTCCCGCCTGCGGCTGGAGCACGGCGCCGATGACTGAGGGGCGCGACCACGACGAGGGCGACGAGGAGCCGCGTTCCGCTCCCGAGCGCCGTTCCGTCCGCGACCGGCTGGCGGCCGGACCGCGGCGCGCCCCCAATCCATTGACGGACACGACGCTGACATCGGTGAGCGGCCTCGATCAGCTCGACACCGCCTTCCGCGTGCTGCGCGACGGCGCCGTCTCGCGCGAGCAGACCGCCGCCCCGATCGCCGCACCGCTCATGCGCGTCGACCAGGAGGGGCCCCTGGACCTGGACGAGGCGCGGGCCCACCACCTGTTCCTGCTGCCGGACGAGGTCGACCCGGACGAGCTGGAGGCGCTGGCCGTCTCCGTCTGGGACGAGTCCGGGTGGTCGGGCCCCGGAATGCTGCGTCTGGGAGGCGGCGCCCGGCTGCGCGGACCGTGGGCCGTGGATGCGGAGGCCCGGCGCGCGCTGGGGACGCCGGCGATCCTCACCCACGCGTGGCTGCTCGTGTGCCCGCCCTCGAGAGGCGCGGCCCCCGCGCGTGAGTTGCAGGACCGCGACGTCTGGGCGCACGCGTTCCCCGGCGGGATGCCGGTCGGCGTCGAGCTCAAGGTCCTGCTCACGCTCCGGCGGATGGCCCGGCGCCTGTGCGGGGCGCTGCGCATCCAGGGGTCCGGGGATGTCCTGGTGCCGGATCCGGACTCGGCGGTCACCCTTACGGTGTACTCGCCGCGCTGGGTGAGCCCCGAGGAGCTGCTCGCCGTCCTGCGGGCCGAGTTCCCCACTGTCATCGACTCCCGCGACATCCCGATGTCCGAGCAGCCCCGGCCCGTGGCCCGGGAGGTCGAACGCGTGCGGGCGCTGGCGCAGTCGATCCCCGATCTGCCCGAGGACGTGGCGCGCACCCTGGAGGAGTCTCGGCGGCGCGCGCTGTCGGAGCCGCAGACCGTCACCGGCTACGCCGTGGTGGCCCCCGCCGGCAACAAGTCGGAGCTGGTCGTCGAGGTCTCGGCCGTCTCCCGCCCGCCGCAGGTGCTGCGCTGGGAGGCCTGGACGAACGGCGCGATCGTCGAGTACCGGGTGCGGTGGATGCCCGGGCCGGGCATCGACGTGATGTCCGAGCGCTTGACGCGCACGGCCCGGCTGGAGCGCGCCCGTTCGACCGAGGACGTCGAGCGCGCCGCCGGCCTGATTGTCGACGCGGTGGGCGGTTCCGTCATCGACGAGGACGGCTTCCTGGTCGGGCTCGGCGCGGACGGCCAGGACGGGGCGGACGCGGATTGACGCGGGTCCCCTCGGCCGCGGGGCCCGCGGCCGAGGGGCCCGCAGCCGCGGGAGGGCGAGGACGACGCAAGAGGACGAGGGCGGCGCGCGTTTCGCGCAGGGCTGAGGCGCGGGCGCCTTTCCTGTGGGGGAGCACAGGGCGTCCCCAGCGTCCCTTCAGGTTCGCGCGGTGCCATGGAGCCATCCTGCGGAAGGACACACGATGAACGTCCCACAGACGTCGACCCCCGTCTCCGACATCCCGGAGGTCGTCCTGGTCTTCGAGGATGACCGCCCGGACGCGGACCACGAGCACGCCGGGGCACCGCGCTTCGCGCAGAGGCCGGGGGCGGAGGACGACCACGAAGGTCGGCGGGCCGAGCGGCGGACAAATGGCGGCATGCCGGCGGACGCCGAGCGCGTCCTGCCCCGGGGGCGCCTCACTCCGACGGCGCTGGGCCTCACACTGGGAGCGACGGCCGTCATCGGCATCCTCGCGGTCAATCTGTCAGGGGCACTGGCCATCGCGGGGGTCACCGTGCCCGCGCCGCTGGTCGCCTCCGGCGCCGTGACCGCGGCGGCGGGCGTGGCGGCGACGGTGTTCAGCCCGCTGCTCGCCGTCCTCGTGACGCTGGGCGCGGCGTGGGCGTTGGCGGCATCCTCGGCGACCCGACCGGAGGTCGCGGCGCGTGGCCGGGGGCGCGGAGGATTCCTGAGCGCCCTGCGGCATCCAGGCGCGGCCGCCTTCCTGACGGTCATGGCGACCGCGTGGATGCTGGCGGGGCTCGTAGCGACGGTGACCGCGTCGGCGAGCGTGCCGTTCGTCGTCCAGGCGGCGGCGTTCACGGCGGCGTTGGCCACGGGACTCACGCTGGCCGTCCCTGCCGAGCGTCGGCTCGTCGCGGGTCTCGTGCTCGGGGCGCTCGCGGCGGGCGTGTCCGTGCTGCTCGTCCTGGCCGGTTCCTCGACGGTGGTCGCCGCAGCGGGGTCGGCGGTGGTCGGTGTCGTCTCCGCGCTGCTGGGCGCGGCCGCCTGGAACCGGTGGTTCGCGCCGATGTGGGCCGCGCGCGACCTGTTCGCCCGCCGCTGACCTCCCGCCCTTCCCTTCCCTTCTCTTTCCCCCTTCCCCTTCCCCTTCCGCGAGTTCGGTTCCCTTCTCCGTCGAGTTCGGTTCCCTTTCCCGTCGACTTCGGTTCTGGCGGTCGTTGACTTGGTCCGACGTTGGCAGGGACCGAACTCGCGACCGAACTCGCGGCGGAACAGCACCGAAGTCGCGGCGAAAGGGCACCGAAGTCGCGGGAGGGGAAGGAAGGAGGCGGACGGGACGAATCAGTCGTCCGCGGGGTGATCCTGACCCCGGTGGACGGCGTCCAGCAGCAGCAGGGCGACGTCCTTGACCTCGGGCATGGGAAGCCTCGCGGCGCCGCCCTCGTCCCCCGACGAGGACGACCCGCCCGCCCTCGCGCCGACCGGCTGCGGCAGGCTGGACCCCGTCGCCGAGCCGAGCATCTGCGAGCAGAACGGACAGGCGGTGGCCACCACCGAGGCGCCGGTGGACGAGGCCTCGGCCATGCGGGCGTCGGCGATGCGGATGCCGCGAGTCTCCTCCATCCAGGCGCGTGCGCCGCCCGCCCCGCAGCACATCGCGCGGTCGCGGGCGCGGGGCATCTCGACCACGTCCAGCCCCGGCAGAGCGCCCAGCAACTCGCGCGGCGGCTCGAAGACGCGGTTGTGGCGACCCAGGAAGCAGGGGTCGTGGTACGTGATCGTCGGACGGGCGCGGGCGCCGTCCTCGTCCGTCCCGTCGCCCATCGACGAGGGCGGCGCCCCGGGCTTCAACAGCCCGTCTCGGACCAGGCGGTTGAGCAGCTGCGTGTGGTGGATGACCTCGAATGTGCCGCCGAGCTGGGGGAACTCGTTCGCGATCGTGTTGAAGCAGTGGGCGCAGGTGACGACGATTCTCTGCGCGCGCGCCTCGTGGAGCGTGTCGATGGCCTGGGCGGCCAGCATCTGGAAGAGGACCTCGTTGCCGGCGCGGCGCGCCGGGTCGCCCGTGCAGGACTCGCCCGATCCGAGGACCGCGAACGACACGCCCGCAGTGTGGAGCAACTCGGCCACGGCGGCCGTCGTCTTCTTCGCGCGGTCGTCGGAGGCGCCGGCGCAACCGACCCAGAACAGATAGTCGACCTCTTGGGCGGACTCGCCGTCCTCCCCGATGACGGGCACCTCGAAGTCCAGGTTCTTCGCCCAGTCGAGGCGCTTGCGCGCCGGCAGATTGTAGGGGTTGCCCTTCGTCTCCATGCCGCGGAAGGCGCGGCCGAGCTCCTGGGGGAACGCGCCCTCCATGAGGACCTGGTGGCGGCGCAGGTCCAGGATGTGGTCGACGTGCTCGATGTCGACGGGGCACTGATCGACGCAGGCGCCGCACATGGTGCAGTCCCAGAGGACCTCCGGGGAGATCACGTCGGGCACCAGCGGCCCCGCGACCACGGGCACGCCGGTCGGTCCCGTGGCGCCCGACGCGGCGAGCGCCCCCAGCACGTCGGCCGTGTGCGCCAGCGGGTCGAGGCCCTTCTCCAGCAGCACCTGGCCCTCGGCGGGGAGCAGCTCGTCGGGGACGACCTGCTCGGTGACCTCGGTCGTGCCGATCGCGTCCACATGGTCGCGCAGCGCCAGGACCAGCAGTTTCGGGGACAGCGGCTTCTCCGTGTTCCACGCGGGGCACAGCTCCTGGCAGCGCCCGCACTCCGTGCACGAGTAGAAGTCCAGGCGATCCTTCCATGTGAGGTCCGCCGCCGTGCCGACGCCCAGCGCCGCGTCGTCGGGGATCTGCTCGACGTCGGTGACGGGCCGGCCGTCCACGACCATCGGGGCCGCCGCCCCCAGCGCCTTCGCGCCGGACGGCTCGCGTCGCGCATAGAGGTTGACGACGGCCAGGAAGCGGTGCCAGGCCACGCCCATGCGGGTCTGGACGCCGACGACCATCATCCACGCCATCGACACGACGATCTTCACGGCGGACGTCGCGACCACCAAGTCCGCCAGCACCGTCGTCGTGGCGCCGGCGTCGCGCAGCAGGGCGCCGATCCAGGCGGTGAGCGGGAAGTGCCAGGCGGTGGCCAGCCCCGCCAGATGGGCGTCGCCCGCGGCCCCGAGCTCGCCGAACAGCGCGTACTCCAGGCCGCGCAGCACCACGACGCACAGGCAGACGAGCAGGACAACCCACTCCACGAACCGGGCCTGCCATTTCGTGGACCCCAGGAACCGGGAGGCGACGCCCCGCGGCGAGCCGTCGCGCGGGAAGTGCCCGTCGTCGGTGGTCGGGGGCGCCGGGTCCGCGCCCGCGGGGTCGCCCTCGTCACTCATTGACGAGGACGACGCTGCCGCGCTCGCGCCGGCCTCCGCGGTCCCGGCAGCGGGCGTCCCGTCACCGGAGAGCGCGGCCTCGCCGGGGGCGCCGTGGCCCGCGCGCGAGCGGACGGCCATCAGCACGACGATGCCGATCAGGCCGCCCCATGCGAAGACCTCGGTCAGCCACTCCCAGGGCGCGAAGTGGCCGATGAGAGGCAAGGACCACGTCGGTGTGCGCAGCTGCGCGTAGCCCGTCACCAGGGTGAGGAACAGCAGCGGGAACGAGATCATGACGAACCAGTGGGCGACCTTGACGGCCGTGCGCCCCTTGAACTCGCGGTGGGTGAGGGCCGCCGCGAGCATCCCGCCGAGCCTCCCCCAGAACGGCCGGAGCCGTCCGGGCGCCGGTTTGCCTTGGGAGACCTGGCGCCACAGGGCGGCGATGCCGCGGATGAACGAGATTAGCCCGAAAAGGGTCGCCAGCATGGCGAAGGCCCACGCCAGGGTGGACAGGAGGGGAGTGGCCATTGCGGAGAGCTCCTTGGCTGATCAGTCGATGCGGCCGGTCCGTCCCGGGGGGGGCAGAGCGACTCGCTCCATTATCTCCCCTGATCGGAGGCTCGCCCGAGGACGAAGAGACCGCGCCCCCCTCGCCGGGGAGGGCGGGAGCCGCGGGAGGGCAGGTGGGGGATGCCGCGGTCCTGGCCGGGCGCGCGGAAAGCGGCTCCGTTAGTCTGGGAACGGTCGGTCCCATCTGTCGATGTCTGAGCAGTCAGCGCCCGTGCGCCTCCGCGCCCCGGGCATCTGCGGCGGGTCGGCCGGCCTGCCCCTGCCCGATCCTCGCGCGCCTGTCCGGGAGACCCTCATGATCGCTGTGCTCGCCGTCGCCTTCGGCGCGGCGATGCTGGCGCCCTGGATGGTGCGGCGTCTGGGCAACCGGGCCTTGGCCGTCCTGGCGCTCGCGCCCGCCACCGCGGTCGCCTGGGCGCTGGCCCACACCGGGGAGGCCTTGTCGGAGGCGCCTCCGGTCGAGCATCTGCGATGGATCCCCGGCCTGGACATGGACCTCTGGTTCCGCATGGACACGCTGTCCTGGCTGATGACGCTGATCGTGGGCGGGGTGGGGACCCTGGTCCTCCTCTACGCCAGCGCCTATTTCCATGACACCGCGGCGGGCCTGGGGCGCTTCGCCGGGGTGTTCACGGCGTTCGCGGGCGCCATGCTGGGCGTCGTCACGGTCGACCACACGATCGGCGTCTACGTCTTCTGGGAGGCGACGTCCCTCCTGTCGTTCCTCCTCATCGGCCATCACCACGAGCGCCGCCCCGCCCGCGCCGCCGCCCGCCAGGCCCTCCTGGTCACGACCTCCGGGTCGCTGGCGATGTTCGCCGGATTCGTCATGCTGGGCCTCGCCCCCGGTGGATCCTTCCGGCTGTCCGAGCTGGTCCCCGCCGTCGCCGATGGGACGGTGGACGCCTCCTCGCCGCAGGTCGTCGTGGCGGCGCTCCTGGTCCTGGCCGGCGCGTTCTCGAAGTCCGCGCTGGTCCCCTTCCACTTCTGGCTGCCCGGAGCCATGGCCGCGCCGACCCCCGTGTCCGCGTTCCTCCACGCTGCCGCCATGGTCAAGGCCGGCGTCTACCTCATCGCGCGCCTGACCCCGGGCCTCACCGAGATCGCCGTCTGGTCCCCGCTCATCCAGACCGTGGGCCTGGCGACGCTGCTCATCGGCGGGTGGCGCGCGCTGCGCCAATGCGACCTCAAGCTCGTCCTGGCCTACGGCACCGTCTCCCAGCTGGGCCTCATCACCGCGGCCGTCGGCCAGGGCAGCGCGGGCGCGATGGCGGCCGGCCTCACGATGCTCGTCGCCCACAGCCTGTTCAAGTCGACGCTGTTCCTCACCGTCGGCGCCGTCGAGTCCGCCACGGGCACGCGCGACCTGCGCCGCCTGTCCGGCCTGGGACGCCGCAAGCCGGTGCTGGCCGCCGCCGCGGGCCTGGCTGCCCTGTCGATGGCCGGCGTGCCGTTGACCACCGGTTACCTGGGCAAGGAAGGACTGCTCGGGGCGCTTCTCCACGGCTCCGGGGCGGCGTGGACCCTCGTGGGGGAGGCCCCCGCCGGTGCCCACGGGGCGGCCGCCTGGGACATCGCCCTCGCCGTCGTCATCGCCCTCGGCAGCGTCCTCACCGTCGCCTACTCCTGGCGCGTGTGGTGGGGCGCCTTCGGCACGCGGCGCACGCCATCCTCTCCCGACGCCCACGAGGGCGCCCCCGCCGCCTCCCCTCATGCCGAGCCCACCCCCGCGCCCCCCTCCGACCGCTCCGACCGCTCCGACCGCTCCCCGGAGCGTTCCCCCGATCATCCGGCCGCCACGCCCGCGCTCATGACGGTCCCCATCGCCGTGCTCTCGCTCGGCGCCCTCATCGGCCTGTTCCCCGGCCCGCTCGAGGACGTCCTCGCCCGGCACGGCGACGGCCTGCTTCCCGGCGGCGCCCATCTCGCGTGGTGGTCGGGCTGGGAGCCGGCCGCGGCGACGGCGGCCATCCTGGCCGGCGGCGTCGTCCTGGCCCTGTTCACGGAGCGCTTCCGGGCGTGGCAGGAGCGCGTGTCATTCCCGGTGGCCGTGACCGACGTGTTCTCCTGGAGCCTGCGCGAACTCGAGATCCTCTCGACGGGCGTCACCCGGCTCTCCCAGCGAGGGTCCCTGCCCTGGGACCTGTCGACGATCGTCGTGACGCTGATCGCCGCAGTCGGCGCGGCCCTGGCGACGCACCCTCCGGGCAGCCTCACCGTGCGCGCCTGGGACTCGCCCCTGCAGGTCGGCATCGGGGCGCTCATCGCCGTCGCCGCGATCCTCACGGTGCGCTCGCGGCGCCGCCTGCGCGCGGCGCTGGCGCTCGGGGTCGTGGGCCTGGGCGTCGCCCTGCTCTACGCCTCGCAGGGCGCCCCCGACCTGGCGCTCACCCAGCTGGTGGTCGAGGCCGTCAGCATCGTCGTCTTCGTCCTGGTGCTGCGCCGGCTGCCTCCCTTCTTCTCCGACCGTCCGCTGGCGCGTTCCCGCTGGTGGCACCTGTTGCTGGCGGTCCTGGTCGGCGCCGGCGTGGTCGTGGCGGGACTGGCCGCCTCCTCGGCGCGCGTCGCCGCCCCGGTGTCCGACCTCATGCCCTCGGAGGCGTTGGGCTTCGGCAACGGCCAGAACATCGTCAACGTCATCCTGGTCGACATCCGCGCGTGGGACACCGTGGGCGAGCTCTCCGTCCTCCTGGTCACCGCGACGGGCGTCGCCTCGCTGATCTACGCGACGCGGCGGCCTCCGAGGCGCGACGCACGCTCCGGGGCCTCGGCGCTCTCCGGGCGGGACGGCCACGCGTGGGGGCATTCCCGCGATGCCGCTCCGGAGCGGCCGTTCCTGCCGGCGGTCGCGGCGCTGCGGCCTCAGGACCGCTCGACGGTGCTCGAGGTGACGACCCGCCTCCTCTTCCCGACGATGCTGGTGCTGTCCGTCTGGCTGCTCCTCATCGGCCACAACAATCCCGGCGGCGGATTCGCCGGCGGGGTGGTGGCCGGGATCGCGTTCGTCCTGCGCTACCTGGCGGGCGGCGCCGACGAGCTGGTCGAGGCCATGCCCGTCGCCCCGGGCCGCATCATGGGCCTCGGCCTGTTCATCGCGGGCGCCGGCGCGCTGTCGCCCCTCTTCTTCGGCAACGCGGTCCTCCAGTCGACCCCCGTCGACATCGGCCTGGGCCCGTTGGGCGCCCTCCACTTCACCACGGCGATGATCCTCGACATCGGCGTGTACGTGCTGGTCGTCGGCCTTGTCCTCGACCTCGTCACCTCCGTCGGCGCGGAGATCGACCGCCAGCCCGCCACCCCCGCCGCCCCCTCCGGGCGCCCGCTCGACGAGGGCGACGCCCCCTCAGGCGGTCCCGCCCCGGTCGGGGGGCGTGCCGATCGGGCGCGGCCGGCGGCCGGCGCGCGGTCCTCGCGCGGGAAGGAGGGCCCGCGATGAACGTCCCCTCCCTGGCGCTCCTGATCATCGCCGGCGTCCTGGTCGGCTCCGGCGTGTACCTGCTGCTCGAACGCACGTTGTCGCGCATCTTCATCGGGCTGGGGCTGATGACGCACGGCATCAACGTGCTGATCCTCGCGTCCGGCGGGGCGGCGGGGCGGCCCCCGCTGCTCGGCGGCGAGGACTCGGGGGCCATGGCGGACCCGCTGCCGCAGGCGATGATGCTCACCTCGATCGTCTTGTCGCTGGGGACCACCGCCTTCGGGCTGGCGCTCGCCTACCGCTCGTGGCGGCTGTCCGGCCATGACGAGGTCGTCGACGACGTCGAGGACCGCATCCTGGCCGTGCGCGCCGAGCGCGCGGCGGCCCTGGCCGACGACGAGGCCGCGACCGGCGCGGAGGACGCCGGCATCGACTACGACACCGCGGACGCGGCGGGCGACCTGGCGGCCGACGGGCTGAGCGCCGACGGCCGGGCGGGCGCCGAT
>JAFAAX010000143.1 GCA_023426345.1 Actinomycetes bacterium | reverse complement strand
CGCGTCGCACTGGCCGGAGGCGGACGCGCCCTGGTCATCGAGACCGAGGACCTCACCCCCGACCAGGACGCCGCGCTGGGCGCGTTCCTCGCCGACTGCGAGCGGTTCGTCGTCCACGACGGCAAGGGCGCCTGGCACGCGCTCAGGGGACGCGGATGGTCGCTGCGCGCCCCGGAGTTCGACGTCCAGCTGGCCGCCTACCTCATCCGGCCCGAGCAGCGGGACTACGACCTGGAGACGCTCGCCCAGCGCTACCTCGGCCGGACGCTGACGACGGCCTCGGGCGACGCCGCCCTGTTCGACCTCGAGGACGTCGCCGCGGAGCCGGGACGCCCCTCCGCCGCGCAGGTCCGCGCCGGCGAGGCGGCCCAGGCGTGCGCGGACCTCCGGACGGCCCTGGTCCCCGTCCTCGACGAGCATGAGGAGTCGCACCTGATGGGCGACATCGAGCTGCCGCTCCAGGGCGTGCTGGCCCGCATGGAGGACACGGGCATCGCGGTGGACCCCGAGGTCTTCGACGCGCTCCACGGCGAGCTGGCCGCGGGCGTGGACCGAGCGGCCGCCGAGGCCTACCGGGTGATCGGCCACGAGGTCAACCTCTCCAGCCCCAAGCAGCTGCAGGAGGTCCTCTTCGAGGAGCTCAAGCTCCCGTACACGAAGCGGACGAAAACGGGATACACGACGAACGCGGAGGCGCTGCAGGAGCTCTGGGTGCGCACGCACCACGAGTTCCTCACCCATCTGCTCGCCCACCGCGACCGGATCAAGCTCTTGCAGATGGTGGAGACCCTCCAGACCACCATCGCGCCCGACCAGCGCATCCGCACGACGTTCTCGCAGGTGGTCGCCGCGACCGGGCGGCTCGCGTCCTCCGACCCGAATCTGCAGAACATCCCGGCGCGCACCGCGGACGGACGGCGCATCCGCCATGGCTTCGTGGCCGGGCCGGGATACGCGTCGCTGATGTCCGCCGACTACTCCCAGATCGAGATGCGGATCATGGCGCACCTCTCGCGCGACGCGGGGCTCATCGAGGCCTTCAACTCCGGGGAGGACCTCCACCAGACGATGGCCTCGATGATCTTCGGCACGCCCGTCGACCAGGTCACCGGCGAGCAGCGCACACGGATCAAGGCGACCTCCTACGGACTCGCCTACGGGCTGTCCTCCTACGGGCTCTCCCAGCAGCTGGGCATCCCGGTGCCCGAGGCCGCCGAGCTGCGCGAGCGCTACTTCGAGCGATTCGGAGGCGTCCGGGACTACCTGGAGGGCCTGGTCGCCCAGGCGCGGCGCGACGGGTACACGCAGACCATGTTCCACCGCCGCCGCTATCTGCCGGACCTGCGCTCGGAGAACCGCCAGCGCCGGGAGATGGCCGAGCGCGCCGCGCTCAACGCCCCGATCCAGGGATCGGCGGCGGACATCATCAAGATCGCGATGGTCCGCGTCCGGCGCGCCCTCGACGAGGCCGGGATGGCCTCGCGCCTGCTCCTCCAGATCCACGACGAGCTGATCGTCGAGGTCGCGCCCGGCGAGGAGGCGGACGTCGCGCGCATCGTGACCGAGGGCATGGCGTCGCCGGTGCGCATGGACGTCCCCCTCGACATCGCGATCGGAGTCGGGCACTCCTGGATGGACGCGGCGCACTGATGCGGGTTCTCCGGCCGCGCCGCACCTGCTAGACTCTTGTGCGGTGTGCGCTGGACCGGCCCTCGGGTGGGCATGCGCGCATCGCTGTCCATCCACCTACTACATCGTCCGTCCGGAGAACACACCTACATGACCACCTCCACCGAGCAACCGAGCACCGGCACTCCTCAGGTTGCAGTGAACGACATCGGGTCCGAGGAGGACCTGCTTGCCGCCATCGACAAGACCATCAAGTACTTCAATGATGGCGACATCGTCGAGGGCACAGTCGTCAAGGTCGACCACGACGAGGTCCTCCTCGACATCGGGTACAAGACCGAAGGCGTCATCCTCTCCCGCGAGTTGTCCATCAAGCACGATGTCGATCCTGAGGACGTCGTCTCCGTGGGCGATGAGATCGAGGCCCTGGTCCTCCAGAAGGAGGACAAGGAGGGTCGGCTGCTGCTGTCCAAGAAGCGCGCCCAGTACGAGCGTGCCTGGGGCAAGATCGAGAAGGTCAAGGAGGAGGACGGCGTCGTCACCGGCACCGTCATCGAGGTCGTCAAGGGCGGTCTGATCCTGGACATCGGCCTGCGCGGCTTCCTCCCGGCCTCGCTGGTGGAGATGCGCCGCGTGCGCGACCTCCAGCCCTACATTGGGCGCGAGCTCGAGGCGAAGATCATCGAGCTGGACAAGAACCGCAACAACGTGGTGCTCTCGCGTCGCGCGTGGCTCGAGCAGACCCAGTCCGAGGTCCGCACGACCTTCCTCCACACGCTCCAGAAGGGCCAGGTCCGCAAGGGCACGGTCTCCTCGATCGTCAACTTCGGCGCGTTCGTCGACCTGGGCGGCGTGGACGGCCTCGTGCACGTCTCGGAGCTGTCCTGGAAGCACATCGACCACCCCTCCGAGGTCGTCGAGGTCGGCCAGGAGGTCACCGTCGAGGTCCTCGACGTCGACCTCGACCGCGAGCGCGTCTCCCTGTCGCTCAAGGCGACGCAGGAGGACCCGTGGCAGGCCTTCGCCCGGACGCACGCCATCGGGCAGGTCGTCCCCGGCAAGGTCACGAAGCTCGTCCCCTTCGGCGCGTTCGTCCGCGTCGAGGACGGCATCGAGGGCCTCGTCCACATCTCCGAGCTCGCCCAGCGCCACGTCGACCTGCCCGAGCAGATCGTCAAGGTCGGCGAGGAGGTCTTCGTCAAGGTCATCGACATCGACCTGGAGCGCCGCCGGATCTCCCTGTCGCTCAAGCAGGCGAACGAGGGCATCGACCCGCACTCCGACGAGTTCGACCCGTCGCTGTACGGCATGGCCACGGAGTACGACGAGAACGGCAACTACAAGTACCCCGAGGGCTTCGATCCGGAGACCCAGGAGTGGATGGAGGGCTACGACTCCCAGCGCGAGGCGTGGGAGGCGGAGTACGCCGAGGCCCAGGCCCGCTGGGAGGCCCACAAGGCGCAGGTCGCCCGGGCCCTCGAGCAGGACCAGGAGTCCACGGGCTCCATCGAGGAGCAGGCCTCCTACTCCACGCCGGTCGACAACGCCGGGACCCTGGCCTCCGATGAGGCCCTGGCCGCGCTGCGTGAGAAGCTGACGAACAACAACTGATCCCCGCGGCCGTCCCCGGACGGCGCGGTCGGTCGCCGTGCTCCCCTCGATCCGCGAAGGATCGGGGGGAGCCGTCGTTCGGTCCGCGGGATCCTGGCGGGCACGGCACGAGGGCGTCCCCGGTGGGGCGCCTCGGAGAGGAGCGGTCATGACGGAGCGGGCCTTCGTGCGCGGCGGTGCTCGGGCGGCACTCCTGCGCCCCGTCGGATCGGCCCCCGGTCGGGCGCTGCGCGTCGGCGTGTCCGGCGGCGTGGGCACCGGCAAGTCGACGGTGACCGGCGCCCTGCGCGATCGGGGGGCGGCCGTGGCCGATGCCGACGAGCTGGCCCGCGCGGTCGTCGAGCCGGGGACGCCGGGGCTGGCGCAGGTGGTCGACGCCTTCGGAC
>JAFAAX010000171.1 GCA_023426345.1 Actinomycetes bacterium | reverse complement strand
GTGGGACGTGGGGGGCGCCCCGGCCGGGTGGGGGCCGTGCCCGGGGGCGCGCCCGCGGGCGGGGGGGGGGGGGGGGGGGCCGCGGGGGCCGGCGAGGACGGGAGCCCTGGCGAGGACGGGGGCGGGGAGGTCACGCGACCACGCTACGCCACCGCGCGGGCCGCCCTCGTCGATCACGGGAGCCGAGCGCGGGGGGGCAGCCGCGTGTTTGACTGGACGCCATGACCCCGGTGCAGCGCACGGTCCTGACGGTGGCGATCCTGGCCTCCCTGGTCGCGTTCCTCGACGGATCCGTCGTCAACGTCGCCCTGCCGGCGATCGAGCGCGAGCTCGGGGGCGGTCTGGCGTTGCAGCAGTGGGTGGTGGACGCCTACCTCATCACCCTGGGCGCCCTCATCCTGCTCGCGGGGTCGCTCTCGGACGCCTTCGGGCGCCTGCGCATCCTGCAGGCGGGCCTGGCCGTGTTCGGCCTGGCGTCCCTGGTCTGCGCCGTCGCCCCGAGTCCCCTGTGGCTGGTGGCGGCCCGAGCCGTCCAGGGCGTGGGCGGGGCCCTGCTGGTCCCCAGCTCGCTCGCCCTGATCATCGAGGCGTTCGACGAGGACGACCAGCCCCGCGCCATCGGGCGGTGGACGGCCTGGACGTCGGTGGCGCAGCTGGCCGGCCCGTTGCTGGGCGGGGTCTTCGTGGATGCGCTGTCCTGGCGGTGGGTGTTCGCGATCAATCTGGCGCCCCTCGCCGTGACGCTGGTGCTGCTGCGGCGCCTGCCCCGGGAGGAGCGGCAGGCGCGGGTCCCCGTCGACTACCCGGGGGCGGTGCTGGGGGCGCTGGGACTCGGGGGTGTCGTCTTCGCGCTCATCGAGCAGGCGGGCGCGGGGTGGGGCAGCCCCTCGGTGTGGGGCGTCGGGGCCGTCGGCGGCGCGTCCCTCATCGCGTTCGTCGTGGTCGAGAGGCGCTCGGCCCACCCGATGCTCCCCCTGGGGCTGTTCCGCGTCCGCAACTTCGGCGCGGGCAACCTGGCGACGCTCGCGATCTACGCCGCCCTGTCGCTGGGCACGCTGATCGTCGGCCTGTACCTCCAGGAGGTCGCGGGGTTCCCGGCGACGCTGGCCGGTCTGGCGCTCATCCCCTCGACACTGGTGATGCTCGCGCTGTCCGGGCGCGTGGGCGCGCTGGCCGGGCGCTGGGGGCCGCGCTGGTTCATGGCGGCCGGTCCCGTCATCGCCGCGGGCGGTTTCGCGCTGATGCTCCTCATGGGCGCCGAGGTCGACTACTGGACGGAGCTGCTGCCCGGCGTCGTCGTCTTCGGGCTGGGCCTGGCGATCACGGTGGCGCCGCTGACCTCGGCGATCCTGGGCGCGGCGCCGCCGCAGCGCGCCGGCATCGCCTCGGCCGTCAACAACGCGGTCGCGCGCATCGCCGGCCTGGTGGCGACCGCCTGCGCCGGCCTCATCATCGGGGGGCCGCTGGGGGTCGGGGGCCTGCGGCGGGTCCTGCTCGTGTGCGTCGCGCTGATGGTGGCCGGCGGGGCGGTGTCCGCCGTGGGAATCCGCAACGGGCGCGGCGCCGGGGTCTGACGCGGAGCCTCGGACCGGGGCCCGGGGGAGCGCCGCCCCGGCGGACGAGGGCGGGGCCGGGGGCGGGATGAAGCCGGGGCGGGACGAGGACGAGGGCGGGGGCGGGGGCGATCCGCCCCGTGGGCGCATGCGAGCCGGGCGGCGGGGGTTCTCTACGCTGGCGGCATGTCTGAGGATCTGCGCCTGCCTCCCGTCCACGGCGTCCTGGAGACGCCCGGCGTCGTCCGGTTGGAGCCCCTGGCGCCCCGCCATGTGCCGGGGCTGCGGGCGGCCAGCGAGGGGGCGAGGGCGCCGTTCCCGGCCTCGCTGGCCGACGTGCCGACGCCCGACGGAGCCGAGGCGTTCGCGGCCCGCTCCCTGGCGCGTGCCCAGAGCGGGCAGTACCTGCCGTTCGCGCAGATCGATCCGCGAGACGGGCGCGTCCTGGGGCACACGGCGTATCTGTCGCCGCGGTGGTTCCCCGGCGGGCGCCTGCTGGCGGTGGAGGTGGGCAGCACCTGGCTGACGCCCGCCGCTCGGGGGACGGCTGCGAACTCCGCGTCGAAGCTGGTGCTGTTCGCGTGGGCCTTCGAGGAGTGGGGCGTGGCGCGGCTGGACATCAAGACCGACGCGCGCAACGACCGCGCCCGGGCCGGGATCGCCGCGGTGGGCGGACGCTTCGAGGGGGTGCTGCGCTCCTGGCAGCCCTCCGCCGCCGACGGCGAGGACGGCCGGCCCCGCGACACGGCGATGTTCTCGATCACCGCGGACGAGTGGCCGGAGGCGCGGCGGGCGCTGGAGGAGCGGGTGGCGCGGAAGCGAGCGGCCGGTGCCCCCGCTGGGGCTTGAACCCAGGACCGACGGATTATGAGTCCGCTGCTCTGACCGACTGAGCTACAGGGGCCCCTCCGGACGGCACCGCGGACGACCTGCGCGGTCACGTCCTGGAGCAACAGAAAGCCCCCGGCCCATTCCGGGCCGGGGGCCCTGCTGGCTCCCGCGACTGGATTCGAACCAGTAACCGTCCGATTAACAGTCGGATGCTCTGCCGTTGAGCTACGCGGGATCGTGTGGCGCGAGGAAGATGTTACCGATGTCGGTCGGACCGGGGCAAATCGCCGGGCAGTGGCGCGCGACTCAGTCCAGTCCCACGCCCTCGCGGACCTCCTGCTCGAGCCGATCGGCGCGGCGTCGATCGGCGGCGCTGAGAGGGCCGTCGGCGACCAGGGTGGAGAACAGCCCGCCGTCCTCGCGTCGGCGGACCGACGCCGTGACGCGCGTCCCGGAGTCCGCGACCCAGACCTTCTGGACCACCAGGGCGTGCGTGACCTTCGCGGAGACATCCGCCATGAAGCCCTGCGGATCGTCCGTCGCGGTCCGCGCCGCCAACGAGGGGCGCGACGGATCCACCCAGTCGATGGTGAGCAGGCGCGTCTGGCCGTCCCAGCGCACGTGCTGGATCTGGTACCACATCGCCGATTCTGCGACGCCGTCCGCGGCGACGACGAGCAGGGCGTCGCGCCCGGCGACGACCCACCGTCCGTCGGCGAGCTCCTCGGCCGACGCCCGCGCGTCCTCCGCGGGCACGAGCGCGACGAGGCCGTCGGGGAGAGTCGGTCGCTTCGCCATGTCCTCAGCGTAGTGGCCGCGGGCCGTCCCGGTCATGACCCGGCGATGCCCGGGACCGCGACGAGCCCCCCGTCGCCGGAGGCGAGCCAGTCCAGGACGTCCTGGGAGGCGAACCGCGCGCCGACCCCGCGCACGGACGGCGCCTCGGAGGCGAAGAGATCGAGGTCCGCGCCGAGGACCAGCGCGTCGAGTTGGGGGAGCGTGAGGTCGTCCGACAGCTCGCAGCGCTGCTCGCGGGTGTCGGAGATCCCGAGCGCCAGCACGGAGGCCGAGCGCGCGAGTAGCGCGTCCGACCGGGCGGAGGCGTCGTCCAGGGCCTGGTCGACCACCTGCCGGCGGGGCAGGGCCTGCGCGACGCAGTCCCAGACGCGGACCGCCTCGGACAGCTCCGGGGACTCCTGCGCCTCGGCGTTGTCGGAGGGGAGCGGGGAGGGCGAGGGCGCGACGGCGGGCGGATCCTCCGTCGGGAACGACCAGCCGCGCCAGCCCTGCCCGCCAGCGAGCATCGCCTGGGACAACCGGGCGTCCAGGGCGGTGAGCCGGTCCGCGCCGGCATCCAGTGCGACGCCGTAGGCGGAGGCGAGCGCCTGGGCGGAGGCGAGCCTGCCCGTGGCGACGGCCGCGAGCGTGCGCGCGTCGGGGCCGGGCACGTCGGTGTCCTCCGCCGCCGCGAGGTCGCGGCGTGCCGTGGCGGCCAGCCAGGAGGCGAGGACCGCGGGATCCATCGGGG
>JAFAAX010000169.1 GCA_023426345.1 Actinomycetes bacterium | reverse complement strand
CGCGGGAACGGCCCCCTCCGGGACGTGGCGCCGCCCTCGTCCGTCCGCCGACCGGATGCGCCTGGCCATCGGGGTCGCCGTCGCGATGTTCCTGGGCTCCGTGCTCACCAGCACGCTGACGGGGATGACGGGCCTGTACGGGGATCCCCCCGCCGCGTGGGTGTCCCTGGCCCTGCTGGCGGCGGCGACGCTCCCCTTGGCCGCGCGCCTCACCCACCCCTGGCAGGTGCTGCTGACGGTCGCCACGGCGTTCGGCGTGGCCGGGCAGATCGGCGTGCAGGAGTACCTGGTCCTCAACATCTCGCTGTTCCTGGCGCTGTACTCCGAGGGCGCCTGGGACGCGGACCGTCGGCGCGCGGCGTGGGTGCGCCTCGGCGTCGTCCTGGCGATGCTGGTGTGGCTGCTCGTCAACCTGTTCCAGCTGTCGACCGATCCGGACGTGATCAAGGAGCTGCCCGCGCGGGCCGCCGCCGGATGGTCGCTGTCGCCGCTGCTCGCCTTCAGCCTCATCCAGCTCATCAACAACGCCGTCTACTTCGCGGGCGCGTACTGGTTCGGCGAGCGCGCCTGGGCGTCGGCCCGCGACCGCGCCGCGCTGGAGGACCTGGCGCGGCGCCTGTCGGCGGAGCGCCGCCGCGGCGAGCAGCAGGCCGTCGCCTGGGAGCGCGTGCGCATCGCCCGTGAGCTCCACGACGCCGTCGCCCACCACGTCTCCCTCATCGGCGTCCAGGCGGGGGCCGCCCGCTTGGCGGTGGAGGGCGCGGGCGCCCCGGCGGATCCCGTCGTGCGCGACGCGCTGGTGCGGATCGAGGACGCATCCCGCCAGGCCGTCGACGAGATGCACGGGCTCCTGCGCACGCTGCGCCACACGCCGGGCGATCCCACGGACTCGCTCGGCGTGGACCGCCTGCCCGACCTGGTCGCCGAGTCCTGCGAGGCCGGCGTCCCCACGACGCTCGCGGAGATCGGGGCGGCGGTTCCGCTGCCGCCCTTGGTGTCCCTCACCCTCTACCGCGTCGCCCAGGAGGCGTTGACCAACGTCCGCCGCCACGCGGGGCCAGCAACGGCCACCGACGTGCGGGTGCGCCACGGGCGGGGCTGGGTCGAGATCGAGGTCGCGAACGCCCGCCCGGCGCGGCACCTGTCCGGCGGGCGGTCCCGCGGGGAGGGGGCCGGACTGGGGCTCGTCGGCATGGCCGAGCGCGTCGGGGCCGTCGGCGGCGCCCTGGAGGCCGGCCCCCTGTCCGGGGGCGGCTGGGTCGTCCGCGCCCGCATCCCCCTGGAGGTGGGACATGGCTGACGAGGGCGCCCACGGGCTGTCGGGCGGACACGACGGTGCCGACCCGATCCGCGTCGTCCTGGTCGACGACCAGCCGCTGATGACCGCGGGCATCGCGATGATCCTCCAGACCGACCCCGGCATCCGCGTGGTGGCGACCGCCACGGACGGGGAGGCCGGCGTGGAGGCCGCTCGACGCGAGCGCCCGGACCTGGTGTGCATGGACGTCCAGATGCCAGGGACGGACGGCCTGACGGCGACCCGCCGGATCACGGCCGATCCGGACCTGGCGTGCGCCGTCCTCATGCTCACCACCTTCCAGCGCGAGGACTACCTGGTGGAGGCCCTGCGGGCGGGCGCGTGCGGGTACCTGCTGAAGAACACGCGGCCCGAGCAGCTCATCGCCGCCGTGCGCTCCGCGGCCGCAGGCGACGGGCTGGTCGCCCCCGAACTCACGAGCGCCCTGATCCGCCGGGCGCTGGGCGCGACGGCGCCGGAGGCGCCCGCGGCGGCCGGAACGGACACCGCGCTGACCCCCCGTGAGGCGGAGGTGCTCCGCCTGATGGCGGAGGGCCTGTCGAACGAGGAGATCGCCGCCCGGAGGGTCGTCGGCGTCGCCACCGTCAAGACCCACGTCTCCAATATCCTCATGAAGCTGGGCGTCCGGGACCGCGTCCAGGCCGTCGTGTGGGCGTATCGCCACGGCTCGGCCCGATGACCCGCGAATTCATCCCCCAGGGGGAGGCGGGCGGCGCGCCGCCCTCGTAGCGTGGAGGGCACGCAACGAGAGGACGCACCATGGCACTCGCCATCGAGCACGTCACGCGGCGGTTCGGGGACCGGACCGCGCTGGACGACGTCTCCTTCCAGATCGCGCCCGGCCGTCTCACGGGATTCGTCGGCGGCAACGGCGCCGGCAAGACCACGACGATGCGCATCATGCTGGGTGTGCTCGCCGCCGACGCCGGCCGGGTCACATGGGACGGGCGCCCCCTGGATCAGGAGTCCCGCCACGGGTTCGGCTACATGCCCGAGGAGCGCGGGCTCTACCCGAAGATGGCGCTCCTGGAGCAGCTCGTCTACTTCGCGCGCCTCCACGGGCTGGACCGGGACGGCGCCACCCGCAACGCCGAGGGCCTCATCGAGTCCCTGGGTCTCGCGGATCGGGCGGACGACCCGATCGAGAAGCTGTCGCTCGGCAACCAGCAACGGGCCCAGATCGCCGTCTCCCTGGTCCACGACCCGACCGCCCTGATCCTGGACGAGCCCTTCTCCGGTCTGGACCCCCTGGCCGTCGACACGATCGTCGCCGCGCTGGGCGAACGCGCGGAGCGCGGCATCCCCGTCCTACTGTCCTCCCATCAGCTCGATGTCGTCGAGCGCCTGTGCGACGACCTGGTCATCATCGCGGGCGGCGTCATCCGGGCGCGCGGCAGCATCGAGGAGCTGCGCGCCCGGTTCTCCACGCGCCGCTACCGCATCGAGGCCGCGGAGGACCTCGGGTGGCTGCGCGACGAGCCCGGCCTCGCCGTCACCGAGCTGGCCGGCGACACGGCCACGATCGAGCCGCTCGACGAGGACGCCGCCCAGCGGGTCCTCCGGGAGCTGGTGGCCCGCGGCCCCGTCCACGCCTTCACGCCCGAGGTCCCGCGCCTCACCGAGATCTTCCGCGACGTCGTCGGCGACGCCCCCGAGGCGACGGACGGCGCCGCCGCCCCCACGACCGGTCAGGAGACAGCCGCATGAGTTCCCCGTCATCCTCGAGGTCCTCGCGCTTCTGGCGCGCGACCGGGCTGGTCGCCGCCCGCGAGATCACGGCCCAGATCCGGACGAAGTCCTTCCTGATCTCCACCGCGATCCTGCTGGTCGCCGTCCTGGCGGGCGTCATCGCCGGCGGGATCCTCTCCGGGCGCGCACCCGACCCCGCGCCCGTCGCCGTCACCGCGGACGTCGTCCCCCTCATTCCCGAGGGCGCCCCCGTGGATCCCCAGGTGGTCGCCGACGAGTCGGCGGCCCGGGCGGCCGTGGAGGACGGGGCCGTCGACGCCGCAGTGGTGGCCGACCCCGCCTCCCCGACCGGCGTGCGCATCCTGGCGCTGGAGGCCGAGCCCTCCGACGTGGTCGCCGCCTTCACCGTGGCGCCGCCCGTCGACCTGCTGGAGCCCTCCGCGTCCGGGTCCGGCGTCGCCTACCTGGTCGCCGCCCTGTTCGGCGCCGTCTTCATGATGTCGGCGATGGGCTTCGGCGCGACGATCGCGAACAACACGATCGTAGAGAAGCAGACCCGCACCGTGGAGATCCTCCTGGCCGCCGTCCCGGCGCGCGCCCTGCTGGCCGGCAAGATCCTGGGGAACTCCGTGCTGGCCCTGGGCCAGACCGCCGCCGTCGCCGCCGTGTCCGTCATCGGGCTGATGGTCACGGGGCAGTCGGAGCTGCTGGGGATGCTCGGCGCGCCGATCCTCTGGTTCGTCCTGTTCTTCATCGTCGGGTTCGTGCTGCTGGCCGCGATCTTCGCCGCCAGCGCGTCCCTGGTGTCGCGGATCGAGGACTCCGGCAATGTCTTGATGCCCGCGATGATGCTGACGATGCTCCCCTACTTCGTCGTCATCCTGTTCCCCGAGAACCGGCTGGTCATGACCATCGCCTCCTACTTCCCGTTCTCGGCGCCCGTCGCGATGCCCGTCCGGCTGTTCGTCGGGACGGCCGCGTGGTGGGAGCCGTTGGTGTCGCTGGTGGTGCTGGGCGCCTCGGCGGCCGCGGCGATCGCCGTGGCCGCGCGGATCTACCGCCGTTCCCTGCTCCACGTCGGCCCGCGCGTGCGCCTGCGCGAGGCGCTGTCCGCCGCCCGGGTGTGACCACGACACCGGTGTCGCGTCAGTGCATGGTCATTCCGCCGGTGACGTTGATGGCCTGGCCCGTCATGTAGCCAGCCAGGTCACTGGCCAGGAACAGGCACACCCCCGCGACATCGGCGGGTTGACCCGTGCGCCCCAGAGGCACCTGGGACGTGTCCTCGGCCTGAACCTCCGCCGCTGTCATGCCACGCAGCGCCCCGCCCTCCACCCGCTCGCGGCGCTTCATGTCGGTCTCCACGATCCCCGGGCACACCGCATTGACCGTGATCCCGAACGGCGCCTCCTCAATCGCCAAGGTCTTCACCAGACCCAGCACCGCATGCTTGGACGCCACATAGGCCCCCATGCACCGATACCCGTTCTTCCCCGCCTGACTGGCCACCAGGACGACCCTGCCCGCACACCCCGCCCCCTCCAAGCGCCGGGCCACCGCCCGGGCCGTGAGGAACGAGCCGCGGGCATTCAACCCCTGGTTGAACTCCCACTGCTCCACCGTCGTGTCCACCACCCGCGCCATCGTCGAGGACCCGGCACTGTTGACCAACACTCCCACGGTCCCCAACTGCGGGTGGGCCCCGATCGCATCGGCCAACGCCTCCACCGACGACTCCGAGGAGACATCAACGTGGGCCCGCCACACCCCACCCCCGTCAACCCTCGCGGCCACGCGACCACTCGGCGGATCAGCAGGCGACAGCGGGCCCTCCGGGAACGACAGGTCCGAGGCGACGACGCGGGCACCGCGCGCAGCGAAGGCCTCCACCACCGCCGCCCCGATCCCCCGAGCCGCCCCCGTCACCCACACGACCTCCCCCGCCAAGGAGGCAAACGGATCAACGCCCAGGTCCGGCGGGGGCGCGGGAATGGCGCTCATGCGTCCAGCAGCCTGCGCTCGAAGGGGTCGACGCTGAAGCCCTCGGACAGGATCTTGGCCGACCACTCCTTCGCGGAGAACAGCGAATGGTCGCGGTAGTTCCCGCACGAGACCTCGGCGACGCCGGGGACGTCGTCCCACGTGACGTCCTGGGCGATCGCGCGCAGGGAGTCCGTGAGCACTCGGGTCACCGTCTCGACGGACGGCGTACCCCACGTGATGAGGTGGAATCCCGTCCGGCACCCGAACGGCGAGCAGTCGATGACGCCGTCCATCCGGTCGCGCAGCAGCGAGGCCAGCAGGTGTTCGATCGTGTGCAGACCCGCGGTGGGGATCGCGTTCTGGTTGGGCTGGACCAGACGCAGGTCGAAGTTCGAGATCCGGTCACCCGCAGGACCGGTCTCGACCGAGATCAGCCGCACATACGGCGCGTGCACGGCGGTGTGGTCCAGCTCGAAACTCTCGACGTCTGCCATGGTGTTCTCCTTCAGTGGTGGGTGGGGCGGGGCGCCCCGTGGTCTGTGGTGTCGACTGTCGGACGTTCGTGCTCCTCCAGCTCCCGCAACGCCCGTTCGACGTCCGCGGAGGCGACCGGGACGGGCAGGGCGTGGATCGTCGTCCCGGGTGCGGCCGCGATGCGCGCGATGGTCGCGACCGCATCGGCCTCCGGCTCGACGACCCCCAGCTGGTCGAGCGTGCGCGGCAGTCCCAGACGCGGGTAGAGCACGTCCAGATCGGCGACCTCGGTCCAACGCCCTTCGAGCGCCAGCTGGACCAGGACGCCGTAGGCGACCTTGGTGCCGTGGAGCGTGTCGTGCAGCGACGGCAGAGCGGACAGCCCGTCATGGACGGCATGAGCCGCGGTCGCCCGGCCGTACGCGCCACCGAACGCCCCGACCAGGCCCGCCGTCTGGATGACGACCTGCTGGACGATCCTGACGTCGTCGGAGACCACGCCCGCCTCCGCATCGACCAGCGCCGCCTCCGCGTGCTCGGTGAGCAGGTCGCGGCACATCCGCGCGGCGTGTCGGGCCATCCCCGCGCTGAGGTCCCAGCCGTCGGCGGCCGCCAACCCGCCCGCGCACTCGTACCACTTCGCCAGGGTGTCCGCGATCCCGGCCCTGAGGTACTCCGTCGGCGCGTCCGCGAGGACCCGGGGATCGACCAGGACGACGTCGGCGGGGTGGGGATGGACCTCGTGCCCGATCGGGGTGCTGTCGGGTCGGTACAGGACGCTGATCGTCGCCCATGCCGCGCAGTTCGACGCCAGCGTCGGAACCAGGACCACCGGCGTGTCCCCGGCGCGCAGTCCCGCCGCCTTCGCGGTATCCATGACCTTCCCCCCGCCGACGGCGACCACCGCGTCCAGATCCTGCTCGCGTACCAGGTCGCGCACCCGGCCGACCTCCTCGGGCGAGCACTCACCCCCGAACGGCGCGTCGACGACCTCGACGGCCCACGTCGCGGGCTCGGGCAGCAACCGCCGGGCGGCCCGCCATCCGCGCTCCCCGTGGAGGACGCCGACGCGACGCCACTCGCGCGACGCCAGGATCTGCGGCAGCTCCGCCAGTGCCCCTGCGCGAAAGACCCAGGTCGCCGGCCCGGGGTGGGCGACCAGTCCCTGCTCGGTCCTCATGCGGTCCTCTCCCGAACGTCGTCCAGCCAGCGAGCCAGGCGCCCGGCCGCCTCCTTCATCGTCCGCCGGTCCTGCACCAGGCTGAGCCGCACCCAGTCGCGTCCCTGCTCGCCGAAGCCCGCCCCGGGAGAGACGACGACGCGCGCCTGGTCCACCAGTCGTTCCGCCACCTGCTCGCCGTCCAGTCCGCGTGGGGCCCGCAGCCACAGGAAGAACGTCCCCGCGGGCCGCGAGACGTGCCATCCGGCTTCCGACAGCGCGCGGGCCATCAGGTCGCGCCGCGCCCGGTACTCGGCGGTGATCGCGCGTGCCGACGCCTGATCGCCCCGCAGCGCCGCCTCCGCCGCATCCTGCACGGCCCCGAAGATCACCGAGTACGCCACCGTCTGGTAGCGCTGCAGCGCCCCGATCGCGTCCGCGTCACCGACCGCCCAACCGAACCGCCACCCCGCCATCGAGTACGTCTTCGACACCGTCCCGATCTCCACCACCCCCATCGACGAGGGCGACGCCGCCGGGTGGGCGCTCCCTCCGCCCGGCGTGGTGGCCGTCAGCGCGGACGCCGCCCGTGCGTGGTCGAGGTCCAGCGAGCCGTACGCCAGATCGTTGACCAGGAGGACGCCGGCCTCGCCGCAGATACCGACCGCGCTCTCCCAGAACGCGGCGCCCGCGACGGCGCCCGTCGGGTTGTTCGGGTAGTTGAGGAGCAGCAGGCGGGCGCCGGTCAGGAGGCTACCGTCATCGCTGCCGCCGTCGCCGTCGTCCCCGTCGGCGCGACCGAACCGGGGCAACCAGCCGTCCTCCTCTCGCAGGGGCAGACGGCGGACCCCCACCCCTGCGAGGCGGGCGGCGTCCAGGTAGGGCGGGTAGCCCGGGTCCGGAACCACCATGGTGTCGCCGGGATCCGCGAGCGCCCGGGGCACCGCCATCAGGGCCTCGTGCGCCCCGTGGAACCCGGTGACCTGCGTGTCGGGGTCCAGCTCGACGCCGTGGTCCTCGCGGTAGCGCAGCGCGACCGCCTCGCGGACGCCGCGCCGGGCCAGGAACGGCGGGTATCCCTGGTTCGCCGGATCGGACACGCTGCGGACCAGAGCGTCGACGAGCTCCGGGGGCGTCGCCAGGTCGGGGTTGCCCTTCGACAGGTCGATGATGTCGCCGTGGGCCCGGCGCGCCTCGGTCACTCTCGCGTCCAGCGTGTCGAAGAACGGGGAGGACAGGCCCCCCACCAGACGGGACTCCCGGGCGAGGGGGCGCCCTCGTGAATCATCGGGGGGAACGGCAGGAACGACGGGAACGGCGGTGGAGGACACGGTCAGCGCCTCCGGAAACGCCGGGCCAGGACATCGCCCAGGCTCTGGATGCCCTGGACCAGGATGACCAGGACGATGACGGTGACGACCATGGTGGCCGTGTCGAAACGCTGGTAGCCGTAGGTGATCGCGAGATCGCCCAGGCCACCGGCGCCGATCGTGCCCGCCATCGCGGTGGAGCCGATGAGGCCGATCATCGCGGTGGTGACGGACAGGATCAGGGAGGAGCGGGCCTCGGGGATCAGGAAGCGCCAGATCACCTGCCACGAGGTGGCGCCCATGGAGAGGGCGGCCTCGACGATGCCGCGGGGGACCTCCAGGAGGGAGTTCTCGACCAGGCGCGCGATGTAGGGCGCGGCGAAGGCCACCAGGGGGACGATCGCCGCGGTCGTGCCCACGGTCGTGCCGGTGAGGAACCGGGTGAGCGGGAGGATCGCGACCATGAGGATGATGAACGGGATCGAGCGCAGGACGTTGATGACCGGGCTGAGGACGCGATAGACCCAGCGGTTGGCCAGGACCCCGCCCTCGCGGGTGACCACCAGTGCGACGCCCAGGATGATGCCCAGGACCGATCCGATGCCCAGCGACGCCAGGACCATGTAGAGCGTGTCCCACAGGGCGGCGAGGAACTGGTCGATGGTGACGACCTGGCCGATCATCGGGTGGCCTCCGTCGTGTCGGACGCGTCCTCGACCAGGACGCCGCTGTGCTCCAGTTCTGCTCGGCCGCGGGACAGGGTCGCGGGGTCGCCGGTGACGCGGACGACCATGTAGCCGACGGTCTGGGCGTGGATCTCCGTGATCGTGGCGGCCAGGATGTTGACCTCTAGGCCCAGGTCTCGGGCCAGCGTCGACAGCATCGGGCGGCCCGCCGAGTCCCCCGTGTAGACGAGGCGCCAGATCGGGCCGGTCCGGCCGGGCGCGCCGGTGTCCAGGCTCGCGGGCGGAGTGCGCGGCACGATGGTGTCGACGAAGCGCTGGGTCGTGGGACGGCGGGGCGCGGTGAAGACGTCGAGGACCGCGCCGGACTCGACGATGTGGCCGTCCTCCATGACTGCGACGTGGTCGCAGAGGTCCTTGATGACGTCCATCTCGTGGGTGACAACCAGCATCGACGTCCCAAACTCCGCGTTGACGCGGCGCAGGAGGTCGACGATCTGGCGGGTCGTCGCGGGGTCCAGGGCGCTGGTCGCCTCGTCGCACAGGAGGACGTCGGGGCGGCGGACCAGGGCCCGGGCGATGCCGACGCGTTGCTTCTGCCCGCCCGAGAGCTCGCCGGGATACGCGTCCGCGCGATCGGCCAGGCCGACGAAGTCCAGGGCCTCGGCGACCCTCGCGGTGCGTTCCCGCACATCGGGGCGACTGCGGCGGCCCGTCCCGTCCAGGCTCAGGGGCATCTCGACGTTCGCGCGGATCGTCAGGGTGTCCAGAAGATTGAAGTGCTGGAACACCATCGCCGTGGTCTTCGTCAGCGCGCGACGCCCGCGGCCCCGCGCGTCGACGATCGACTGCCCGCCGACCTCGACCTGGCCGTCGGTGGGGCTCTCGAGCCCGTTGACCAGGCGCGCCAGCGTCGACTTGCCGGCGCCCGAGTACCCGATGACCCCCTGGATCGACCCGCGGGCGACGTCCAGGGACACGTCGTCCAGGGCGGTGACGGCGCCCGGCCCCTCTCCGAAGACCTTCGTCACATGGGCGACGCGCACCGCGGGGGCGGCATCCGTCGGTGGAACGGCGCTCACTGCTCGGTGAAGTAGTCGGGCAGGCGGTAGCCCGCGTAGGTGTCGTTCGAGGTGATGAAGTCCTGGAACTCCTGGGAGTGGTAGGCGTCGACGATGTCCTGCGCCCAGGACGTATCCTCGGTGCCGCCGGCGACGGCGACGATCACCGAGAACTGGTCTTGGAGATCCTCCAGCTCCAGGGCATCCGTCAGCTTCATTCCCGAGGAGACGACGAAGTTGCCCTGGACGGTCGCGTAGTCCATGTCCTCCAGCGAGCGCACGGCCTGGGACGGCTCGAGCAGGGTGAGCTGGAGGTCGTGGGGGTTGTCCGCGATGTCGTTGAGCGAGGCCGTGCCCGCATTGATGTCGTCGGATACCGTCAGCCATCCGACCTTCTGGAGGAGCAGCAGGGCCCGGTACAGGTTCGACGGCTCGTTCGGCACGGCCACCGTCGCGCCGTCAGCGGGCGTCGTGCTGTCCGACGTGCCGGCGAACAGTCCCATCGGGGGGCTGGGCACCTGGACCAGCGCCGTGTTGTCGAATCCGCGCTGGTCGTTGACGTAGTCCATGTACACGCTGTGCTGCATGATGTTCGCCTGGATCTGGCCGTCGGCGAGCGCCGCGTTCACCTGGATTCCGTCGGTGAACGTCTGGGTCTCGATCTCGTATCCCTGGGCCTCCAGGATCGGTTGGATCCCCTGGGTGAACTGGTCCTCGTAGGGGCCCGCGTTGAAGCCGACGGTGAGCGTCGTGAGGTCGGCGCCCTCGGCGTCCGTCGATTCCTCGCCCGACGAGGACGCCCCCGCTCCCCCGCACGCCGCCAGCCCCAGGGCAATCGCGGGGAGGAGTGCCATCGCTGCGAGGCGCCCGGCGGCGCCGGATCGATGTGTCGTCATGGTGGGAAGTGTCGTCGCGGCCGCGGCGTCCGCGCCGCTCAGTGCCCGTTTCCGGACGTTTGTAACACGTGCGCCGGGAGCGCCCCCACCAAACCCGCCTCCCCACGTGAGAACCGATGGCCGCACCCGGACGCCCCAGGGCCACCACCCACACATGAGTCACAAGCGCCCGAAATGGATACCCCCTTGTGAAGTACGCATCCCATGGCTGCGCGCCCAACGCGGAATCACCGACCAGCGTCCTGCCCCCTCGTACCAGGGCGCCCGCGGCCCGGCCAGACCTCACACCTCGAAGCCGCGATCCGCCATCCATCCGTCGTCGAAGATCGTCCCCAGGTACCCGCGCCCCGAGTCCGGCAGCAGGACGACGACCACCGCCTCCGGCCCCAGTCCCCGCGCGACCCGCAGCGCGGCGACCACCGCCATCCCGGACGAGCCGCCGACGAGCAGCCCCTCCTCGCGGGCCAGCCGCCGTGTCATCGCGAAGGACTCCGCGTCGCCCACCCGCTCGATCCGGTCCGGCACGCCGGCGTCGTACGTCCCCGGCCAGAAATCCTCTCCGACGCCCTCGACGAGGTAGCCGTGGACGGGTCCGCCCGAATAGATCGATCCCTCCGGATCGGCTCCCACCACCTGGACGCGGTCCTCCGACCTCTCGTGCAGGTACCGTCCGGTCCCGGTGATCGTCCCGCCCGTGCCCACCCCGGCGACGAAATGGGTGATCCGGCCCGCGGTGTCCCGCCAGATCTCCGGCCCGGTCGTCGCGTAGTGCGAGGCCGGCCCGAACGCGTTGTCGTACTGGTTCGGCATCCACGCACCGGGGATCTCCTCGACCAACCTGCGTGACACCGAGTAGTACGACCGCGGGTCCTCGGGCGCCACCGCCGTCGGGGCGACCTCGACGCGCGCCCCGTAGGCGCGCAGCACCGCGCGCTTCTCCTCGCTCACCTTGTCGGGGACGACGAACACGCAGCGGTAGCCCCGCGTCTGCGCGACCAGCGCCAGCCCGACGCCCGTGTTCCCCGACGTCGGCTCCACGATCGTCCCGCCCGGCCGCAACTGGCCGGCGCGTTCGGCCTCGCCGATGATCCGCTCGGCGATGCGATCCTTGGCGGACCCCCCGGGATTGAGGTACTCGACCTTCGCCAGGACGGTTGCCGCGACCCCCTCCGTGACGTGGCGGAGTCGGACCATGGGCGTTCCCCCGATGAGGTCGGTGACGTGCTCGGCGTAGTTCATCGACGAGGGCGTCGACGTGGGTGCGGTGATGGTCATGGCGCGGTTCTCCTGGGGTGTCGTCGGGCTCATTCACGAGGCCGGCTCCCCGGACGATGCCACCAGGCGCGCGTCGATGCGCCGCCCACGGCCGAGGAGCTCAGCTCAGGCGGGGACGACAACACCGCTTCATCCGCACGGGCGACACGCTACCAGACGTGATGGAGTCCGGCTGCCGCCGGAGCGTCCGCCGGCGCTCACCCGGCCCAGCCGACCTGAAGCCGGAGCGGTCTCCAGCCGGTGGTGGGCGGAACGAGCTCCAGTGGCCCGTCCCCTCGATGAACCGACGCGCATCGGCAGCGCCGCCTGGAGCGAGCCGTCCGGATACCGGTACCGCAGCAGAGCCGGGCGGGACTATGCCATCGGGGCGTCACTGCTCGTAGGCGGAGTATGTCTGGCGGCGCTGCTCCAGTTTCATCAACTCCTGGAACGCCTGGGCGTAATCGGGATCGTCCGGGTCCAGGCGTTGCAGGGCGGCCCGGGCGTCGGCGGTCCGCCGGGTGAGGTCCATGCGCACCAGGGCCGCCATGACGCCGCGCGCATACCCGCGCAGTCCGTCAGGCCGGTCCTGGGGCAGGGGGGCGACGGCCAGCTGTGTGACGACGCCGCCGACGATGTCGCCGGCCATCTCGCGCACGGCCTCGTCGAAGGCGCGGGTGGCTGCGCGCTGGGCGTCCTCGCCGACCCCCATGCGGGCCTCGGCCTCCTGCAGCATCGCGACGAACCCATCCAGTCCGCCGACCGCGCGGATCGCGTCATGGACCGCGCGGTAGGACGGCACGGAGAACGACGCGCCCTCCAGCTCCTCGAATCCGGAGCCGATGAGGTCCATCGGCCGCTGCAGCAGCGCCTCCAGGGCCTCCCGCTCGACGCGCGCCACCGGATCCTCCGGCCCCCGCCGGGGTGCCGGCCCCGGCCGTCCGGCCCCGGCCATCGGAGGCGGCCCCGCCACCCCGGACCGGCCGCCGCCCGCCCCGCCCGAGCGGTCCGGGAG
>JAFAAX010000090.1 GCA_023426345.1 Actinomycetes bacterium | reverse complement strand
ACGCCTGAGGGCTCCCCGCCCCGGCGCGCGGGGCCGGCGCCTCCCGCCGCCGCGTGAGGTCGCCCGCACCCGGGCCCCCGCCGGCCGAGGCGGGGGCGGCGGATGGCACAATCGGTCCCATGAGTCCTGATCCTGGTCCTTGGCTGGTCGTCGGCCTGGGCAACCCCGGAGCGGAGTACGCCCGCACCCCCCACAACGTCGGGCACATGGCCGTAGAGGCGCTGTGCGGGCGCGCCGGCGCCCGGTTGGCCTCCCACCGCTCCCGCACCCACGTCGCGGACGTCCGCCTGGGCACGCTGCCCGGGGGGGCGCCCGGCCCGCGGGTCGTCCTGGCGGAGTCCGACTCCTACATGAACACCTCCGGCGGCCCGGTCTCCGCCCTGGCCCGCTTCCTCGGCATCGGGGCGGACCACCTGCTCGTCGTCCACGACGACCTGGACCTGCCGGCCCATGACCTCCGCCTCAAGAAGGGCGGCGGCGAGGGCGGGCACCGGGGCCTCCTGTCGATCTCACAGTCCCTGGGCACCCGCGACTACCACCGGCTGCGCGTCGGCATCGGGCGTCCGCCGGGACGCCAGGACCCCGCCGACTTCGTCCTGGCGCCGATCCCCGCCCGCGAGCGCCCCGAATGGGACGTCACGGTCGAACTGGCCGCCGACGCGGTCGAGGACGTCGTCCTGCGCGGTTTCGCCGAGGCCCAGCAGACGCTGCACTCGTCCCGTTGACCGGCTTGTCATCCACGGAACGCGGGGGGCCCTCTGCGGGGAGGCGCGTCCGGATCTTTCCCTTCTGCCGGACGTCCGGGACAAGCCGTAGGATCGCCGTATGACTCCTCCCGTCTCCCACGTGCTTGAGAGTGCGATGGCGCTCAGTCCTGACGAGCGCATCGATCTGGCCGCTGAGTTGCTGCGATCGGTGGGCATTGAGGAGACCGAACGGTTCGAGGCTCTGCGCCGCGACGTCGCGGCCGGTCTTGAGCAGATCGACCGGGGTGAGGGCGTTGTCCTGGAAGCCGACCAGATCGGTGACTATCTGCGCGAACGGGGACGCCTGGCCGTCGCGCGCGCCAGCGCCACGACGGCATGACGCTCAAGCTCCATCTCTCTCCTCTCGCCGAGGCCGACATCGACGACATCCTTCTGGCGTCGATCACCGACTTCGGGCTGGCGGTGAGCGACGGCTACGCGGCCCTGATCAGGACGGCTCTCCTTGAGATCGTGGCCGATCCTGAGCACCCCGGCTCCCATCCGCGGCCCGAACTCGGGCGGGGCATCCGGGCCGTGCCTCTGAGGATCAGTCGGGACCGCGTCGGCGAGGAGAGCCGTCGCATCCTCGCTCCCGCTCACGTCGTGTTCTATCGGGCCATCGGTGACACGGTGCATGTCTCGCGCGTGCTGCATGAGGCGCGGGACTTCTCACGGCATTCCTTTCCCCGAGACGCGGACGCGGCGGCGCCACCACCACTTGCCGACGGTAGACTCCGCGGGCTGGCAGATCCCTTGCGGGCCTGAGGATTGAGCAGAACCCGCGCTCTGAACGCCCCGAGGAGGGCCATGACACTGAACGGACTGACCGGGTTGATCGCGCGCGACGCGGCCGTCCAGGCGGCCGTGGCGGGCATGGCGCGCCGCGGCGAGGGCACCGTCGTGGTCCCCTCGGGCGTGCGCCCCGCGCTCATCGCCGCGGCCGCCGAGCGCCTGGGCCCCGACGCGACCGTCGTACTGGTCACCGCCACCGGGCGCGACGCCGAGGCCGCGGCCGACGCCCTGCGCGGGTGGACGGACGGGGTCGCGGTGTTCCCCTCCTGGGAGACGCTGCCCCACGAGCGCCTGAGCCCCCAGGCCGACACGATGGCCCGCCGCGTCGCGGTCCTGCGGCGCCTGGCCCATCCCGATCCCCGCGATCCGCGCACCGGCCCGATCCGGGTGCTCGTCCTGTCCGTGCGCGCCCTGCTCCAGCCCGTGATCCGCGGGCTGGGCGACCTGCCCGACGTCCGCTTGCGCGCCGGCGACGTCGTCGACCTGACGGACCTCGTCGAGCGGCTGTCGGCGCTGGGCTATGAGCGCGTCGACATGGTCGAGTCGCGCGGCCAGATGTCGGTGCGCGGCGGCATCCTCGACGTGTTCCCGCCCCAGGAGGCCCATCCGCTGCGCGTGGAGTTCTTCGGCGACGAGGTCGACGAGATCCGCTGGTTCTCCGTGTCCGACCAGCGCACCCTCGCGCTCGCCGGCGACGGGCTGTGGGCGGTGGCCGGGCGCGAGCTCCTCCTCACCCCGGAGGTCCGTGGCCGCGCCCCGCAGCTCGCCGCGGAGCTGCCCGGCGCCGCCGAGATGCTGGAACTGGCCGCGGAGGGCATCGCGAGCCCCGGCATCGAGTCGCTGGCGCCGGTGCTGGCCGACGGCATGGACCGCCTCATCGACCTGCTGCCCGACGACGCTGTGATCGTCTCGTCGGACCCGGAGCGCGTCCGCGCCCGCGCCGCGGACCTGGTCGCGACCACGGAGGAGTTCCTCACCGCCGCCTGGTCCGCCGCCGCCGGCGGGGGAGCGATGCCCGTGGAGGCCGGTGACGCCTCCTTCCTCGACCTCGACGACGTCTGGGGGGCGGGCGGCGGCCGCGGCTGGTGGCGGCTCACCGCGCTGCCGCCCGCCGAGCTGGCCGCGGACCTCGCCGCGTCCGGCGCAGAGGACGAGGCGGGGGCGCCCTCGTCCATGACGGGCGCGGACGGGGAGACGCCCCGCGGGGGACTGATGGCCCACGAGGAGGGGGCCCTGGTGGCCTCCCCGCGCCTCATGCGCGTCGGCGCGCGCGAGGTCCGGCCCTACCGCGGGGACTTCGCCGCGGCCACCCGCGACCTCCGCGAACTCGCGCGCGCGGGGTGGCGGCTCCTGATCACCACCGAGGGCCCCGGCCCCGGGCGCCGCATCGCGAGCATCCTCAACGACGCGGGCGTCGCGGCGCGCGTCGTCGAGGGGACCCCGGCGGCCCCCGAGCCGGGGATCGTCCACGTGACGACGGCCCAGGCCGGAGCCGGCTTCGTGATGGCGGCCCAGCAGCTGGCCGTCCTCACCGAGGGCGACCTCACGGGCCGGGCCGGCACCAGCACCCGCGACATGCGCCGGATGCCGTCCCGGCGGCGCAAGGGCGTCGATCCGCTCACGCTGCACGCCGGGGACCTGGTCGTCCACGAGCAGCACGGCATCGGGCGGTTCGTCGAGCTGGTCTCGCGCACCGTGGGCCGCCCGCCGGGCGCCGTCACGCGGGACTACCTCGTCATCGAGTACGCGCCCTCCAAACGCGGCCAGCCCGCCGACCGGCTGTTCGTCCCCACGGACTCCCTCGACCAGGTCTCGAAGTACACGGGGTCCGACGACCCGGCGCTGTCGAGGATGGGCGGATCGGACTGGGCGCGCACCAAGGCGAGGGCCCGGAAGGCCGTCAAGGAGATCGCCGCGGAGCTCGTGCGCCTCTACGCCGTGCGCCAGTCTACCAAGGGCCACGCCTTCGGGCCGGACACGCCCTGGCAGCACGAGCTGGAGGACGCGTTCCCCTACGTCGAGACCCCCGACCAGCTGGTCACCATCGACGAGGTCAAGGCCGACATGGAGAAGCCGATGCCGATGGACCGCCTCCTCACCGGCGACGTCGGCTACGGCAAGACGGAGATCGCCGTGCGCGCCGCGTTCAAGGCGATCCAGGACGGCAAGCAGGTCGCGATCCTGGTGCCCACGACGCTGCTCGTCCAGCAGCACGTCGAGACGTTCTCCGAGCGCTACGCCGGGTTCCCCGTCGACATCGCGACGCTGTCGCGATTCTCGACCCGCAAGGAGTCCGACGAGGTGCGCGAGGGCCTGGCGTCGGGCCGGATCGACCTGGTGATCGGCACCCACTCGCTGCTCACCGGCACCGTCCGGTTCAAGGACCTCGGCCTGGTCGTCATCGACGAGGAGCAGCGCTTCGGCGTCGAGCACAAGGAGACCCTCAAGGCGCTGCGCGCAGACGTCGACGTCCTGTCGATGTCGGCCACGCCCATCCCGCGCACCCTGGAGATGGCCGTGTCCGGCATCCGCGAGATGTCGATCCTCCAGACCCCGCCCGAGGAGCGCCAGCCCGTCCTCACGTTCGTGGGCGCCTTCACCGACGCGCAGGTGACGGCTGCGATCCGGCGCGAGCTCCTGCGCGACGGGCAGGTCTTCTACATCCACAACCGCGTGGAGTCGATCGCCTCGGTCGCCGCCCACGTCGAGGAGCTGGTCCCCGAGGCGCGAGTGCGCGCGGCGCACGGGCGGATGACCCCCGACCAGCTGGAACGGGTGATCGTCGACTTCTGGAACCACGAGTTCGACGTCCTGGTCTGCACGACCATCGTGGAGACCGGGTTGGACATCTCCAACGCGAACACCCTGATCGTGGACCGCGCCGACGTGTTCGGCCTCTCCCAGCTCCACCAGCTGCGCGGACGCGTGGGGCGCGGACGCGAGCGCGCCTACGCCTACTTCTTCTACCCCGGGGACCGCGCCCTCACTGAGACCGCCCACGAGCGCCTTCAGACGATCGCCCAGAACACGGACCTGGGCGCGGGGCTGGCGGTGGCGACCAAGGACCTCGAGATCCGCGGCGCCGGCAACCTGCTGGGCGGCGCCCAGTCCGGCCACATCGAGGGCGTCGGCTTCGACCTGTACGTCCGGATGGTCGCCGACGCCGTCGCCGAGTACAAGGGCGAGCGGCCGGCTCCCACGACGGACGTCCGCGTCGAGCTGGCCGTGGACGCCCACATCCCGGAGGACTACGTGCGGGGCGAGCGACTGCGCCTGGAGGTCTACGCGAAGATCGCCGGCGTGACGTCCGAGGCCCAGGAGCGCGACGTCCGCGAGGAGCTGGCAGACCGCTACGGCCCCGTCCCGCCGCAGGTCGACCTCCTGTTCGGCATCGCGCATCTGCGCGAGACGCTGCGCCGGGCGGGCATCCAGGAGATGACGACGCAGGGGCGCTTCGTCCGCGTCGCCCCCGTCGAGCTGGCCGACTCCCAGGTGGTGCGCCTCAAGCGGCTCCACCGCGGGTCCGTCCTCAAGCCGGCCGTCCGCCAGGTGCTGGTCCCCCTGCCCATGACCGCGCCCGTCGGCGGGCAGCCGCTGGCCGACGCCGACCTGTTGGGGTGGGCGCAGAGCCTGGTCGAGAAGGTCCTCATCCCGTTCTCCTCCTGATGCGGACCCGCAGCGAGGTTCCGCCGCCACTGACGTAGACTGGTGGGCGGTCGATCAGACCTGACAGGGAGGACGCACGTGATTCGCACTCGTTTGGGGAGGCTCCTGGCGGGCCTGTCCGCAGCCGCACTGGTGACGGGACTCGGGGCCTGCTCCGCTCAGCCCGGGACGGCGCTGTCGGTCGGCGGCACGACGTACAGCGAGAAGGACATCACGGAGGCGGCCGCCCAGTACACGCAGATGACGGGCAGTGACTCGATCCCGCGGTACCAGTACGTGTGGTCGCTGGCCACGATCCCCGTCTTCCTCGCCACCGCGTCGTCCATGGGCGTCACCATCGACGACGCCACGCTGGACGCGGACCTCCAGCAGCTCAACGACGGCCAGACGCTCAAGGAGATCCCGGACACGATCAACCCCGCGTTGCGCGAGATCCTGCGCTATGAGTTCGTCTACAACGCCCTCCAGACGTCGGGCGTGGATGCGACGGCCTTCAACGCGGCCTACGACCAGACCCTCCAGGCCATGCCGGCCTCGGTGAATCCCCGGTACGGCTCCAGCGCGCCGTCCTCGTCGACCGGTCAGCTGGACACCGCCCTCGGGGACGTCGTCACCGCCCAGGAGCTCGCCCAGCAGGCGAGTCCGGACGGCGGCACGGATGGCGGCACCTCCCAGAGCGGCAACTGACGTGAGGCGCGACGGGGTCGGCGGTCTGCGGGCCGACGCGTCCCGTCGCCGCCCGAATTGTGGCGAAGAACCCGCACCGGACGGGACCATCGTCGCCTTCCCGCAGGAGCGGTCGCCCTTGGGTCCCGCCCTGCGACCCCGCACCCCCTGAAGGGGCGTGGACACTCCACCGCCCCGCACTACCGTGGACCCGACCCCCGAGTCCCCGGCGACACTGAAGGAGAAGAACGTGGCAAGGATTGAGGCAATCGGAGCTCGCGAGATCCTGGACTCCCGTGGGAACCCGACCGTCGAGGTCGAGGTCCTGCTCGAGGACGGCACCGTGTCCCGCGCATCCGTCCCCTCCGGCGCATCGACCGGCGCCTTCGAGGCCATCGAGCGCCGCGACGGCGACAAGGGCCGCTACCAGGGCAAGGGCGTCCAGGACGCCGTCGACGCGGTCACCGAGGTGATCGCCCCCGAGCTCATCGACGAGGACGCCACCGAGCAGCGTCACATCGACGAGGCCATGATCGACCTGGACGGCACCGACAACAAGGGCAAGCTGGGCGCCAACGCGATCCTCGGCGTGTCCCTGGCCGTCGCGAAGGCCGCCGCGGAGTCCGCCGGCCTCCCGCTGTACCGCTACCTGGGCGGCCCGAACGCCCACGTGCTGCCCGTCCCGATGATGAACATCCTCAACGGCGGATCCCACGCGGACTCCAACGTCGACATCCAGGAGTTCATGATCGCCCCCGTGGGCGCTCCGACGTTCCGCGAGGCGCTGCGCATGGGCGCCGAGGTCTACCACACGCTGAAGTCCGTGCTCAAGGAGCGCGGCCTGTCCACCGGGCTCGGGGACGAGGGCGGCTTCGCGCCGAACCTCGACTCGAACGCCGAGGCCCTGGACCTCATCATCGAGGCCATCCAGAAGGCCGGCTTCACCCCCGGCTCCGACGTGGCGCTGGCGCTGGACGTCGCCTCCTCGGAGTTCTTCGCCGACGGGATGTACCAGTTCGAGGGCGAGGGCCGCACCACCGACTACATGGTCTCCTACTACGAGAAGCTGATCTCGGACTACCCGCTGGTGTCCATCGAGGATCCGCTGTCCGAGGACGAGTGGGACGCCTGGAAGTCCTTGACCTCCGAGATCGGCGGCCGCGTCCAGCTGGTCGGCGACGACCTGTTCGTCACCAACCCGCAGCGCCTGCGCAAGGGCATCGAGATGGGCGTCGCCAACGCCCTGCTGGTCAAGGTCAACCAGATCGGCTCGCTGACCGAGACCCTCGACGCCGTCGAGGACGCGCACCGCAACGGCTACCGCACGATGACCTCGCACCGCTCCGGCGAGACCGAGGACACGACCATCGCGGACCTCGCGGTGGCGACGAACTCCGGCCAGATCAAGACCGGCGCGCCCGCCCGCACCGAGCGGGTGGCGAAGTACAACCAGCTGCTGCGCATCGAGGAGGAGCTGGGCGACGCCGCCGTCTACGCGGGCCGCACCTCCTTCCCGCGCACCTCGTTCTGAGGGGAGGCGGGTCCGGGTCGGATCGGCCGATATGATCGGCCGCCGAGCCCGGACCGCACTGGCTGAGAGTGTCGGCGACTGACCGCTGCGGGTCTCGTCGATGGCTGGGCCCCGGAGGATCCTCCACGGATCCGCCGGGGCCCAGCCTTATTGGCCCCGCCCTCCCACTGCCCCCCGCCCTCCCAC
>JAFAAX010000029.1 GCA_023426345.1 Actinomycetes bacterium | reverse complement strand
GGACCGCTGGGCGGGGGCATCCGCCCCGCTCCCGCGCGGCGCGGACTCCGGGGCATGCTCGTCGGCGAAGGACGCCTCGGCGGAGACCGCGGCGCTCGCGGGCGGCTCCTGCGATCCCGCCCCCCGCCCCGACCCCGACGAGGACGGCCCCGGGAGCGGGGCGCCGGAGGACTGGGCGGGCTCGGAGACGGGGACCGGCACCGGGGGCGCCGGCGGGGCGCCGTGGCGCAGCTGCGGAGGCGTCGCCTCGACCGCCTGGCCATGGGCCTCGAAGTAGTCCCTCCACGAGGGGTCGACGGAGTCGGGGTCCGCGCGGTACTGCTCGAGCAGCCGCTCGACGTACCACTGCTCTCCCGCGTCGGCCTGGTCCGCCGTCCCCGTCAGTGCCGGATCGTTCACCGTGGTCACTCCGTCTCCGTCGCATGAGGTGCCGGGCGCGGCAGGGCGTCCGGGACGCGCCCAGCATATGACGAAAGTCCCGTGAATCCGGCGCCCTCGCGGCAATTTCCACAGCCTTGACGTGTCTTTGTCATCGGCTCGGCCAAGCCCCGGCGATTCCATGGCCGGCGCCCGCCTCGCCCTCCCGGCGGGGGACGCCTCCGCCTCCGCCGGCGCGGGCGCCCGGACCGCCCGGCGTCCCGCGCCGACCACCCGCTACACTGGCATCCACCATGGACAGCGACAGTTGCGGCCGACAATCGGCCGATCCTCCGCCAGACGGTGCGACGCGCGAGGTGACACGTGCTCGTTGACGTCCTCATGCTGGTCCTCGGCGTCGTCCTCACAGCCGGCACCGCCCTGTTCGTCTCCGCCGAGTTCTCCCTGGTCGCCCTGGACCGCGCCTCGGTCGAGCGCCGCGCCGGCGACGGGGACAGGCGGGCCGCCCAGGTGCTGCGCGCCATCAGCCACCTGTCCACGCAGCTGTCCGGCAGCCAGGTCGGCATCACGCTCACGACGATCCTGTTGGGTTACACGACGCAGACGGCGCTCGCGGACCTCCTCGAGCGCCTCCTCGGCAACGTCGGCGTCGCCCAGGCGCTGGCGACGACCTTGGCGGTGGCGGTGGCCGCAGTGGCGATCAACCTGTTCTCGATGCTTTTCGGCGAGCTCGTGCCGAAGAACTTCGCCCTGGCCCACCCCCTGAAGACCGCCGGCGCCGTCGCCTCCGCGCAGATGGCCTTCTCGACCCTGTTCAAGCCGCTCATCGTCGTCCTCAACGGCACGGCGAACTGGGTGCTGCACCGGCTGGGCATCGAGCCCCAGGAGGAGATCTCCTCCGCGCGCTCGGCCTCGGAGCTGGCGGCCCTGGTGCGCCACAGCGCCGAGGAGGGCACGCTCGACACGTCCACGGCCAGCCTGTTCACGAAGTCGATCCGCGTCGGCGAGCTCTCCGCCGTCGATGTCATGACGGACCGCGGCCTGGTCCAGACCCTCCAGGAGTCCGACACGGCCGCCGACGTCGTCGCCCTGGCGCGGGAGACGGGGCATTCCCGCTTCCCCGTCATGGGGGACGACGCCGACGAGATCCAGGGACTGGTCAGCCTGCGCCGCGCGATCGCCGTGCCCGCCGAACGACGCGGCGAGGTGCCCGTCGTCTCGTCCTCGCTGATGGCCCCCGCCCCCCGGGTCCCCGAGACGCTCGGGCTGGGCCCCCTGCTGGTCCAACTGCGCGACGAGGGGCTCCAGATGGCGGTCGTGGTCGATGAGTACGGCGGGTTCGCGGGCATCGTCACGCTGGAGGACGCCGTCGAGGAGATCGTCGGCGAGGTCTCCGACGAGCACGACCACCGCCGCCTCGGCATCCGCACCCAGCCCGATGGGACGCTACTGGTCCCCGGCCGCCTGCGCCCCGACGAGCTCCAGGAGCACACCGGCGTTGTCGTCCCGGACGACGGCCCCTACGAGACGCTCGCCGGACTGGTGATGACGGAGCTGGGCCGCGTCCCCGAGGTGGGGGACGCCGTGGAGGTGGACGGCGCGCAGCTGCGGGTCGTGTCGATGCACGGGCGGCGCCTCACGCAGATCTCCGTGACGCCCCCGCCTCCCGCCGCCCACGAGGAGGTCGAGCTGTGAGCCCCGCCGTCGGCCTCCTCGTCACCGTCGCGCTGCTGGGCGTCAACGCGTTCTTCGTCGCCGGGGAGTTCGCCACCACGTCGACGCGCCGTTCCCAGATCGAGCCGCTCTACGAGCAGGGCGCGCGCGGCTCGGCCCAGGCGATGTACGCCCTCGAGCACGTGTCGCTGATGCTGGCGATCTGCCAGCTGGGCGTCACGATCGCCTCGACGACGCTGGGCGCCGTGGCCGAGCCCGCCGTCGCGCACCTCCTCCACGATCCCCTCGAGGCGGCCGGCCTGCCCGAGGGCAGCGCCCACGCCGTGGCCTTCGTCATCGCGCTGCTGGTGGTCGTCTTCCTCCATGTGGTCTTCGGGGAGATGGTGCCGAAGAACATCTCGATCGCGATGCCGCACCGCGCACTGCTCCTCCTGGCGCCGCCCCTGGTGGCCTTCGGCCACGTCCTGCGCGTCGTCATCGAGGACATGGACCGCACGGCGAACTGGTTCGTCCGCAAGGCGGGCCTCACCCCGCGGGCGGAGATCTCGGCGACCTTCACGGTCGAGGAGGTCGCCTCCATCGTCGAGCTCTCCCAGAAGGAGGGCACGATCCACGACGACCTGGGCCTGCTCACGGGCTCGTTGGAGTTCTCCGAGCAGACGGCCGGCGACGCGATGGTCCCCCTGGACGAGCTCGTCCTCCTGCCCGCGGACTGCACGCCGGCGATGGTCGAGCGCGAGGTCGCCCTGACCGGCTACTCCCGGTACCCGGTGGCCGCCGAGGACGGGTCGATCCGCGGCTACCTCCACCTCAAGGACGTCCTCTACGCCGAGGGCGAGGAACGGGACCGTCCCGTCGATGAGTGGCGCGTCCGCACGATGGAGCAGGTCAGCGACTCGGCGGAGATCGAGGACGCGCTGCGCCACATGCAGCGCACCGGCACGCACTGCGCCGAGGTGGTCGACGACCGCGGCGACGTCCGCGGGGTCCTGTTCCTCGAGGACATCCTCGAGCAGCTGGTCGGCGAGGTCCGCGACTCCCTGCAGCGCGACCCGCAGAACTGACGAGGGCGGCGCCGGGCGCCCGGGCTCCGCAGGACCGGGCCGGATTCGGCTGGGATGTGAGGTGTCTCACGGGGCTCGGCGCTGTGATCCGGGTCCGAGTGTCCCCGGCGGCCGGATCCTCGTTATAGGTTTGTGACCGGTGGAAGACGGACCGGAGCGAGGGGAGGGGACGTGACGGCTTTCGGCGGCATCGAATGCCCGCTGCCCTCGCGTCGACAGATCCACTCCCCGGCATCCGCCGAGCCGGCCCCCGGTGCGCCCTCGTCCATGTCCCCGTATCCCTCCCGCCGCTCCCTGCACGCCCGCGTCGCTGAGGCGGCGTCGCCCTCGTCGGAGATGGCCCCGCCCTGGTCGGAGGTGCCGATCGCGCTCCTCCCGGACCCGCCCGCCGCAGGGAAGCGCGCCCCCGCTCCCCACCGGGTGGGCCGAACCTCCCTGCTGGTGGCGCTGGCGGCCATGACCGTCGCCATCCCCGTCACCGGGTTCGTCGGGCCCCATTCGTCGGTGTCCCTGCCCGTGCGCGCTATCGGCAAACCCGTCGGCGGCGTCTCCTGGGCCGACGGCGTGTCCGGCGGGGTCGCGCAGGCCACCGACCTGTCCGCCACCGTGACCGCGGCGTCGCGCGCCAAAGCGCGGACCCCTCTGGAGACCACCGGCTGCCTGGCCACCGACACCGCCGCCAACGGATCGCGCCCCGTCGTCGAGACGCCGGAGCTCCTGTGGCCGCTCACACAGGGCTCCTACACGATCACCTCGGGCTTCTCCATGAGGATCTCCCCGATCTCGGGGCAGTTGCTCGCCCACGAGGGCGTCGACATGTCCGCCCCCCTGGGCACGCCGATCCACGCGGTCGCGGACGGCGTGGTCGTCGAGGTCTCCTCCGACTACCGCTCGGGCACGTACGTGCGCATCCAGCACACGGCCCCCGACGGGTCGACCTTCTACTCCGCCTACGCCCACGAGTACATGGAGGACATCCTGGTCCACCAGGGGGACACCGTCACCGCCGGGGAGCAGATCGGCGCGGTCGGCTCCAACGGATGGTCCACGGGCCCGCACCTCCACTTCGAGATCCGCGACGCCTCCGACACGGCGGTCGAGCCGCTGAGCTGGATGGAGGCGGGCGGCGCCGTGTACCTCGGCCAGGAGTGCGGATGATCCCGGTCGCCGCCGTCGGCGGGCACCCGCTGGTGTTCGCCCACCGGGGCGGAGGCGCGGAGGCCCCCGAGAACTCCCTGGCGGCCTTCGCCCACATGCGGTCCCTGGGCGTGCGCCACTTGGAGACGGACGCCCACGCCACCGCCGACGGCGTCGTGGTCCTCCACCACGATGACACCGTCGACCGCACGTACGACGGCACGGGGGCAATCTCGGACCTCACGTGGGAGCAGATCTCTCACCTGCGCAACGCCGCCGGGGAGCGGATGCCGCTGCTCGCCGAGGTCCTCGACGCCGGCTCCGACATGTACCTCAACATCGACGCGAAGGCCGACGACGTCGTCGACCCGCTCCTCGACGTGCTGGCCGCCCACGACGCCTTCGGCCGCGTGCTGCTGGCGTCGTTCTCGGAGGCGCGGCTCGCCCGCATCCGGGCCGCGGTGCCGGCGGATCAGGTGACGACCTCGCTGGGCGTGCCGGCGGTGGCCCGGCTGGTCGGGGCCGCCCAGACGGCGATGGACGCCGAGGACTGGCACGTGCCGGGGCCGCGCCACGGCGTGCGCGCCGTCCAGGTGCCCGAGCGCTACGGCCCCCTCCGCGTGGTCACCCGGCGCTTCGTCGCCACGGCGCACGCCGCGGGCCTGGCTGTCCACGTGTGGACCGTCAACGATCCGGCCGCCATGGTGCGCCTGCTCGACCTCGGCGTCGACGGCCTCATCACGGACCGGCCGACGCTCGCCCGCGAACTGCTGCAGGCCCGCGGCCAGTGGCAGGAGCCCGAGCCCCCCGAGCGCTGACGTCCACGAATGCGGAGACGGCGGCCGCCTGAGCGCCCCGCGCGCCCCGGGGACAGCCGTCCTCCGCCGACTTCGGTCCTTGTTTGCGCCGACTTCGGTGCTGTTCGGCCGTGAGTTCGGTGTGAGGGAGAGCCGCTGTCGGCAGCCCTCCGGATCTGCGCCTTCATGCCTCATCACGGTGGTCCGCGCGCAGGTCGCGGTGGCGCCCGTGACTGGTTTCGGTGGTCGCGGTGGCGCCCATGACGGATCTCGGCGCCTCTGCTGCCTTCCATGACACATCTCGCAGATCCTCAGAGCTCGGAATCCTCTCCGCAGGCCCTTGAGAGCAGTAGTGGAAGGCAGTAGGGGCGCCGAGATCAGTCGCCGTCGGCAGCTGGCGCGCCGAGATCAGTCATGGGTACCGACCGGGGCTCATCACGAATCAGGGGATCTCCCGTGGATCTGTGGAGTGACCCCGGTCTGACTCACCATCTTGAACGAGTGGCAAGGATCGCCCGTGGATCTGTGGAGTGACACAGCGTCGTCCACAGATTGCGACACGGCCTTGGCTGAAGATGAGAACTGATCTGGACTGGGCGCCATGGACATGCTCTCGTGGGCGCTCGATCAGATCGTGGTCTCGGACCGGAGGACCTCCCGCCGATGCTGTCAGGCGCGCGAGCAGCAGGACCTCCTTCGAGTATTCCGGCACGTGTATGTGCCGACCGACCGCGTGGCGGGAGCGCCTGACAAGTGGGAAGCGGCCAGAAGGGCGACAGCTCTGAGGATCGCTGCGGTGGCCCGTGTGCTCGGCCCCTCAGCAGTGTTCGTCGGAGAGGCCGCCGCCGTGCTCCACGGGATAGACACGGTGACCGAGCTCATCGACGTCCATGTGTGCGTGCCCTGTATCCCCCGGACGGCACCGGTGGTCCTGCCGCCTCTGTTGATCCCGGGCCATGGACCCGTATCGGGGACGATCCCGCCTGCGGCCGTCGTGCGCCATCTCACAACGATTGATGAGAAGTGGATCCTGGAGAAGGCGCCGGGCGTCCGGGTGGTCGATCTGGCGACGGCGGGCGCGATGTGCGCTCAGGACTTGCCAGCCAGAAGCGGAAGCGTCGTCGTTTCTGGTCTCTTGCGGCGGATGAGCTCATTCGATCGGTTCTGGGAGAAGGCCGAGGCCAGTCGCGTTCGCGAGGAAGCGGCGCGCCGACAGATCCTGGACCGTCTGGAGGAGCTGTCCTCTCGGCGGGGGAGACGCCGGGCACGGGTAGTGATCGCGGCGGCGGATGCCGCCTGCGAGTCGGTACCGGAACGCGTCCTGCTGTGGGTCCTCAAGAGCGGCGGTTTCACAGGTGTGCACACTCAAGTCCATCATCGGGTCCGAGGCAGGGACTACTACGTGGACTTCGAGGTGCCCGACCATCGCGTGGCGCTGGAGTCGGATAGTGACGGCAAGCATGAGAGGACGGGCGGGTCAATCAGGGAGGTCCATGCCTCCTATCGGCGCCAGTCGGATCGGCAGAAGGACCTGGAATCGGTCGGTCTGGTCTTTGCCCGATTCGTTCCCGCAGAATACGACGATCCGCAGGCCGTCATCGCCGAGGTGACACGCAAGTGCGGGCTGCGCTCATGTCCGAGAGCGGTCCCTGCGCTCGTGCGGTGATTGTCAGAGCGCCTGTGACTGATCTCGAGGGTCGCTTGTGACAACGACGACTGATCTCACGGCTGCACGGGTGGCTTTCCGACAGACTTCGGTTCCGAGATCAGTCGTGGGAGGCAACCGGGTCATTGAGATCAGTCATGGGCGTCCCGCGGTGGGCTGGGGTGGGTGGTGGGAGGCCTGGAGGCCCCGGCAGTGCCGCGAGATCTTTTACGGGTAGAGGAACTGCGGTCGTCGAAGCAGCCTCACCCGTGGGCCCAGTCCAGTCAGCACCCACCCACCCGCCCGGCCGGCGGGCCTCGTGGTCCGGCCGGCCGCGTCGCTCCGGACGCGGCCTACACTGGACGTGGCGTCCGGCGCGCGTCTGACAGGCCCTGAGCCGCCGGGCTCCGAGCAGCCGGGCCTCTCACGACGGCTTCCGGGCCGAGCAGACACAGAGGAAGCGGACGACGATGTGGATGGCCTTCGCGCTGGGTTCGGCCGTGTTCGCAGGGGCGACGGCGGTCCTGGCGAAGCTGGGGATCCGCGACGTCGACTCGAACTTGGCGACCGCGCTGCGCACCGTCGTCGTCCTGGTCCTCGCCTGGGCGATGGTGCTGGTCGTGGGGTCGCAGGGCACGATCGGATCGATCGACGGACACACCTGGCTGTTCCTCGTGCTCTCCGGTCTGGCGACGGGCGCGTCCTGGCTCTGCTACTTCCGGGCCCTCCAGATCGGGGACGTCAACAAGGTCGTGCCCGTCGACAAGACGTCGACGGTCCTCACGATGATCCTGGCCGTTGCCTTCCTCGGCGAGCGTCTGGACGTGCTGGTCGTCGGGGCGATGATCCTCATCGGGGTGGGCACGTTCCTCATGATCGAACGCCGTCCCGAGCCGGGCGGGACGCCCTCGTCGGCCTCGCGCGGGGGCGGCTGGACGTGGCTGCTCTACGCGGGAGGCTCCGCCCTGTTCGCCGCGCTCACCGCCATCCTGGGCAAGATCGGGATCGAGGGCGTCGACTCGACGCTGGGTACCGCCATCCGCACCGGCGTCGTCCTGGCGATGGCGTGGCTGATCGTCCTCCTCCAGGGCGGGCAGCGCCGGATCCGGGGGATCGACGGGCGCAGTTGGCTGTTCCTCGTGCTCTCCGGTCTGGCGACGGGCGCGTCCTGGCTCTGCTACTACCGCGCTCTCCAGGAGGGGCCGGCCAGCGTGGTCGTCCCTATCGACAAGCTGAGCATCCTCGTGTCCATCAGCGTGGGCGCGGCCGTCTTCCATGAGCGGCTCTCCGCGCGATCCGCCGCGGGCCTGGTCCTCATCGTCGTCGGCACGCTCGCGCTGGTGGTCTGACCGGCGCGGTGCTCAGCGGGCGGAGGCGGAGGAGGAGGGGCCGCCCGGCGAGGTGCCACCGGGGCGATCGGAGCCGTCCGAGCCGGCGGCCCGCGTTCCCCGATCGTCGTCGCGTGGCTCGGCTCCCTCCGCGGCCTCCTCCTCGGCGCGCTCCTTGAGGAGTTCCTCGACGGCCTCGTGGGCGGAGGCGCGGTCCTGGTCGGCGACCTGCTGGAGGCCCGACCTCGTGGCCAGGTCCAGGTGGGGAAGGAACACGGAGACCACGGCGGCCAGGACGAGCATCGGCACCAGCGCGCCCAGCACCGGCGTGAGGGCGTGGACGTAGGAGTCGACGATGCCCCCGCGCACGGTGTCGGGCAGCGCGCCGACGACCTGCGGGGTGAGAGAGGCGGCATCAAGGCCGTGGGCCTTCGCCTGGGCCAGGTCGGCCTTGACGGCGTCGTCCCCGGAGGCCGCGAGACCGCCGAGGAAGCCCTCGAGGTTCGTGGCCAGGCGCGAGGTGAAGGCCGCGCCGATGATCGCCGCGCCCAGGCTCACGCCGATCTGGCGGAAGAAGTTGTTGTCGGAGGTCGCGGTGCCCACGATGTGGGGCGGCACGGAGTTCTGGACGAGCAGGACGAGGAGCTGGAGGATCATGCCGATCCCCGTGCCCAGCAGCGTCGTGTAGGCGATGACCAGGCCGGCGGGGGAGTGCGCGTCCAGCGTCGACATCAAGAACATGCCGACGGCCGCCACCAGCGTCCCCGTGACCGGCCAGGCGCGGTAGTGCCCGGTGCGCGAGACCAGGGCGCCGACGATCGTCGCGGCGCCGAGCTGGCCGATCGTCATCGGGATGAGCATGAGGCCCGACTGGGTCGGCGTGAGCCCGTAGACCATCTGCAGGTAGGTCGGCAGGTAGCCCATCGCGCCGAACATGGCCGCCATGGTCAGCATGCCGACCAGGGTGCACACGATGAACGTGCGGTTGCGCAGCAGCTGGAGGGGCAGGATGGCCTCCTCGGCGTGGCGCTCGGCCGCGGGCAGCAGCCCCCAGCAGGCGATGACCGCCGCGCCCAGTGCCAGGATGGGCCAGGAGACCCAGGCGTACTGGTGGCCGCCCCAGGTGGCCAGGAGGACGAGCGCGACCGCGCCCAGGTCGAGGAGCGCCAGCCCCAGCCAGTCGACCTTCGCGCGCAGCTCGTGGGACGGCAGCTTCATGGCGATGAAGATCGCGATCCACACGATGACGCCCAGGGGGATGTTCACCCAGAAGACGGCGCGCCAGGACACGGCGTCGGTCAGCCATCCGCCGATGAGCGGGCCCAGGACGGAGGCGATGCCGAACATGGCGCTGATCGGCGCCTGGTAGACCCCGCGCACGCGCGCCGGGATGATGTCGGCGGTGATGGCCTGCGAGCAGATGATGAGGCCGCCGCCGCCCAGGCCCTGGATGAAGCGGAAGACGATGAACATGCCCATCGTCTGGGCCGTGCCGGACAGGCCCGATCCGACGAGGAACAAGGCGATGGCCACCAGCAGCACGTGCTTGCGGCCGATGAGGTCGCCGAGCTTGCCGTACACGGGCATCGAGATCGTCATCGCCAGCGAGTACGCCGTGATGATCCACGACATGTGCTCGACGCCGCCCAGCGAGCCGACGATGGTGGGCAGCGCGGAGCCGACGATGGTCTGGGACACCGACGACAGGAACATCGTGATGAGCAGGCACGCGTAGATCGCCCAGAACCGGTTGTCCGGGTGGAAGTCGACGGCGGGTTCGGGCTCTGCCGCGGTGGTGTCGGGCTCGGTCATGGCGCTCCTGTGTCGGGGATGGGGGATGGCGTGCGGAGAGGGATCGTTCGGGAGGCTGGCTCGGGACGGGGACGAGGGCGGCCCCCTCCCGGGGGCGCGGGTCCGCCGAGGGGCGTGCCGCTCGGGGATCACTCCCGCAGCGCGGCGCGCAGGCTGTCGACGGTCTGGTGCACCGCGTCGCGGAAGTCGGACGGGTCGGGGGCGTGGCGCCACAGGTCCAGAGCCGTGCGCTCGACCATGTTGACCAATGCGGCCACGGTGTGGGCGAGCGGGGAGTCCTCGGGCACGCCGAGGCGCCTCGCGGACACGGGCCTCACGGCGTCCTCGGAGTCGCGGAAGGCGGCGGAGACGATCGTCTGCAGTTCGGGGTTGCGATGGCGGATGTCGCGCCCGGGGCTGTCGTCGGCGAAGGCGCGGGTCATCATGGCGGCGCGGGAGTCGACCAGTTCCTCCGTGGCGTCCAGGAGGTCGGGGACGGCCCGGGTGGCGAAGCGCTCGAGCACGTCGGGGTCGAAGGGCGTGAACTCCGGGATGAAGGCGTGGTTCTTCGTCGCGAAGTGGTTGAAGAAGGTCCGGCGCGACACCTGGGCGGCCTGGGCGATCTGGTCGACGGTGATGTCCGCGACCGGGCGGTCCTGGGCCAGCAAGAAGGCGGCGGCGCGGATGTCCGCCTCGGTGCGCGACGCGCGGCGTCCGCAGGCGGCGGCCGAGGCG
>JAFAAX010000016.1 GCA_023426345.1 Actinomycetes bacterium | reverse complement strand
TGCGGGAGCATTGACGCGGGCGGCCCCCGCGGCGGCGGTTGGAGGGGTCTCCGCGGCGAACCAGGCGGCCAGCTGCGCGGAGGTGGGGGCCGGGGCGGAGCGCCCCTCCTCGAGGGCCGCCTCCGCGGCCCCCAGGTCGGACACCAGCGTCACGCCCGCGTCGCCCACGCCGACGAGGAGGCGGCGCCCGGACACCTCGACCAGGGCCACCGAGGACCGCCGCGACAGCGAGAGCCGCCCCACGACCCGCAGGTCGGGGGCGCCGCCGCCGCGCGAGCCCGCCAGCCGGCGGGCCGAGAACCACAGGATCGCGACCACGACCACCAGGGAGACGAGGACGCGCAACCCCAGGAGCAGGTCCTCCCTCACGGAGCGTCGTCCCCCTCGGGGGAGAGGATCTCCGTGACGCGCACCGCGTAGTCCTCGTCGACCACGACCACCTCGCCGCGCGCCACGACGCGGCCGTTGACGAGGATGTCGGCCGGGCTGCCGGCGCTGCGGTCGAGCTCCAGGACGGCGCCGGGCACCAGGTTGAGGACGTCGCGCATGAGGAGGCGCGTCCGCCCGATCTCCACGGTGAGGGCCAGCTCCACGTCGTAGAGGACCTTCATGGAGCCCACGGGCAGGGGCGCGGAGGAGGACGCGGCGCTCTGATGGTGGCGGCGCTGCCACAGCCAGGCGCGCGGCGATCCCCCGGCCTCGAGCACGTGGCCCACGGCGTCCGCGGTGACGATCTGGTCCAGGGGCATCTCCTCGACGGGCCCCAGGACGCCGGGCTCGCCGCCGCCGATGGACTCCTCGAGCAGGGAGGCCAGGGCATCGCCGACGCTCTCGCGCGAGAGCCCTCCCAGGGCCTCGAGCACCTCCGGCCCGATGGCGAGGACGATGTCGGTGCCCTCGGCGCCGACGAAGCTGGACCGGTAGGCGCGCGCCGCCGGGACCGGGAGGTCGGCGACGCCCGCGGGGCGGACCGCGAGCGGCGCTTCGGAGGGGAGCAGGGTGGCCAGCCGCGAGGCGGCGGCATCGGTCGGGGTCGTCATGAGTTCTCCTTGACGGTGACGATGAGGGCGGCCAGGCGGGGGCCTTCCGATCCGGGGGCCGCGTGGGCGACCACCAAGTCGTCGATGACGACCTCCAGGGGCTCGGCGGAGGACTGCTGGAGCCCGAGGACGTCCCCGACGGCCAGGGTGGCGACGGCCCGGGCGCTCAACTGCTGAGGGCGGAACCGGACGGCCAGCTCGACGGGGACCTCCTGGATGGAGCGGTCCAGGGCCTCGCGCTGCTCCCGGAGCTCCTCGTCCTCCTCGGGGGCCTCGGAGGCCTGGCTGTCGCGCAGTGCCGCGATGACGTCCTCGGCGGGCAGCATCAGGGAGGCCGCGCACTCGTCGCCGTCGACGTCCATGGTGAAGCGCGCGACCAGGACGGGCGTCGACGCGGCGGCCGCCTGCACCATCTGCGGCGAGTACTGGATGGACTTGATCTCCGCGTCCAGGTGCAGCAGGGTCGAGAAGGAGTAGTTGAGGTCCTTGAGCGCGCGGTCCATGAGGAGCCGGATCAGCTGGACCTCGATCTCGGTGAGGTCGCGATCCTCGACGGCGCCCGGGGCGCCGCGTCCGCCGAGCAGCCGGTCGATCCACATCAGCGCCGACGACAGGGGGAACTCGATGAGCGCGGTGCGCCGCCCGCCCTCGATGCCGCACACCAGCAGCGTGGTGACGGGCTCCAGCGAGGACACGTACTCGTCGTAGGAGCGCATCTCGAGCGACTCGAAACGCACCTGGGCAGCCGTGCGCAGATGGGCCATCATCTGCGTGCTCCAATGCCGGGAGAACGTCTCGAACGCCATCTCGAGGACGCGCGAGTACTCCCGCGGGAGGGTCATCGGCTGCCGGAAGTCGTAGGGCACCGGCGGCCGCCGACCGGGCGCGTGTTGCGTCGGAAGGGGCGTCACCTTCTCATCATCGGCAGGCCGCGCGCGATCTTGAGGAGTCCATGCGGGAGCGCTCGTCGGCGATGCGCCGACGAGTCCGCCGCGGGCCGCCTGTCCGCGTCACTGCGTGACGAAGTCGGTGAGATACACCCCCATGACCTGCCCGTCGTAGTCCTTCGACAGCTCCTCGACCAGCTGGGAGCGCAGGGACTCGCGCTGCGCGCTGTCCGTCAGCTCCTCGACCGTGCGGCCCGCGTACAGCGTGATGGCCGTGTCCTGGGCGGGAGCGGTGTCCACCTCCGCCGTCGCCTCCGACGTCATCTGCATCGAGAAGCCCAGGCGCAGATAGTGCCCGTTGGCCAGGTTGACGCTGACGGGGTCCACGGCCACGACGCGGCCCGGCTCCTCGGCGGGCGCCGCCTGCTCCTCGGCCGTCCCGAAGGGGCCCAGGTGCAGCAGCGCCGCGGCCACCACGGCGATCGCCACCAGGACCGCCACGACCGCGACGACGCGGGCCACCGCCCCACCGCCCCGCTTCGCGGAGGGCTCGGGACCGCTCACCGGCGGGGCGGCGTGCTCCGACACCGCTCCGTGCTGGGCGCGGCCTCCGGCGCTTCCCACTACTCGTCGCTCAGGCATCCGTCACTTCCCCTCCCCCGCCGCCAGCAGCCGCGCGATTTCCTCGCGCACGGCCGCATTGGCCGACGTCTCCACGACAATATCGACCCGCCGGTTGACCACCAGCGGATCCGCCTGCGGATCGGACACCGGATGGGCGTCGCCGAACGCCGCCACGCTCGCCCGCTGCGCGGCGATGCCGTCCGTCTCCACCATCCGCCGCAGCACCTTGACGGCGCGATCGGCGGACAGCTCCCAGTTCGTCTCGTAGGGCTGGGTCTCCTGCAGGGTGTTCGCATAGCCCTCGACGACGAGGTCCTTGTCCAGTCCGGACAGGCGGTGGGCCAGGACGTCGACCACCTGGCAGGTCGCGTCGGACAGCTCCGCGCTGCGCGGCTGGAAGAACACGTTCTCCGCGACCAGCCCGATCACCAGGCCGCGGTCCGTCACCTGGAAGGATACGGTGTCGCCCAGCCCCGCGGCGTCGAGGTCGCCCTGGAGCGCGGCCCGCAGCTGCGTGAACTCGTCGATGGTGGCCTGCGCGTCGGCGCGGTTCTGCTGGGCCGCCAGCTCCTCCGTCTTCTGCTGGGCCTCCCGGGCCTCCTGGACGCCCTGGACGCTCGGCGCCTGCTGGTCCAGCCCGTCGCCCTCGACGGGGGCCTGGTCGGTGAGGATGCCGTCCCCGCCGTCGACCACGGCGCCCTGGCTGGTGTCGGATCCCAGGGCCGCGCCCAGGGAGTTCGCCAGCGCCGTCAGACGGTCCTGGTCGACCTGGCTGATGGCGAACAGGACGATGAACAGGCACATCATCACCGTCACCATGTCCATGTAGCTCACCGTCCAGCGGTCGGTGACGTCGGGCGCGTGGGTGCGGTGGCCCGCGCGGCGCCTCGTCGGCGGCCGCTTCATGCGGCACGCTCCTTCGCTCCGGCGCCCGCGCGGTCCTTGACGCCCGCCACCTCGGAGGCGAGCATCGACTGGAGGCGCTGGCCGACGACCCGCGGGTTCGCGCCGGACTGGACGGCGAGTACGCCCTCCATGGTGAGTTCCATCTGGCGGCATTCCAACGTCGACAGGCGCCGCAGGCGGCTGGCGATCGGCAGCCACAGCATGTTGGCGGAGGTGACGCCCCACAGCGTGGCGACGAAGGCGCTGGCGATCATCGGTCCCAGCGTGCCGACGTCCTTGAGGTTCTCCAGGACGTGCACCAGCGAGACGACGGTGCCGATGATCCCGATGGTCGGGGCGTACCCGCCCAGGGACTGGAAGAAGTCGACGGCGCAGGCATCGTGGTCGCGCTTCGAGTCGATCTCCTCCGCCAGCAGGTCGCGCAGCTCGTCGGCGTCGGTGCCGTCGATGGCGGCGCTGAGGCCGCGGCGGAGGAAGGGGTCCTCGATGTCGCGCATCGCGTCCTCGAGGGCCAGGAGGCCCTCGCGGCGGGCGCGCTCGGCCAGCGAGACCAGCGTGTCGATGACCGGCTGCGGGGAGGGCACGCGGCCCATGAGGGCCTTCGGGAGGCTCTTCACCGCCAGTTTGACGTCGCCCAGCGTCGAGCCGGCCACCGTGGCGCCGATCGTGCCCGCGAAGACGATGACCATCGGGCCGGGCAGGAAGATCGCGGAGACGCCCGTCCCCTCGATGAGCATGAGCGAGATCAGAGCGCCGAACGCCATGACCGTCCCGATGATTCCAGAGGGATCCATCAGTCCTCCTCCTGGGGCTCGGGGGTGATGGCGACCAGGCGGAGCGCGTCCTGGCGCCTTCCCTGGGGATCGGGAGAGGAATAGTCCAGGGCGCGGGCGATGATGCTCGCGCGATAGTCGCGCACCAGATCCGCCGTCTCCTCCATCGTCTCCGCGACGAGGTAGCGGCTGCCGTCCGCCATCACGAGGATCGTGTCGGGCGTGCGCTCGATCCGTTCGATGAGGTCGGGGTTGACGGCCATCTTCTGCCCCGACAACCTGGTGACGATGATCACAGTGAATCCATTCCTGTCTCGGGGCCCATCCGTGGACCCTGCGTCCATCACATCGGCCGGAAGGCGCTCCCTGTGAGGAAGACCGGCCGGGAGGAGGACCCCGCGGGCCTCACCTCACCAGATTGACCAGCTCCTGGAGCACCTGGTCGGAGGTGGTGATGACCCGCGAGTTCGCCTGGAATCCGCGCTGGGCGATGATCATATTCGTGAACTCTTGAGAGAGATCTACATTGGACCCTTCCAGGGCCCCGCCCGTCAAGGAGCCCCGGCTGCCCGTGGAAGGAGCGCCCACCTGCGGGGCGCCGGAGTTCGCCGACGTCCGCATCATCGTGTCCCCGGCGTCCTCCAGGCCGCCCGCGTTGCCGAACGAGGCCAGCGCCAGCATGCCGACCACCTGCTCCTCGCCGTTGGAGAACACGCCGACGACGGTGCCGTCCGAGTGCAGCGAGAAGGAGGACAGCTTGCCCGCGGCCATGCCGTCCTGGTGGGAGACCTCGACGGTCGACAGCTTGGCGAAGCCGGTCATCGCGCTGAGGTCGACGACGATCCCCGCCGCGTTCGTCATCGTGGTCGGGCTGGTCAGCGTCCCGTCGGTGCCGAAGGCCAGCGGCTGGGCCGTTCCGCCGTCGACGCTGACGCTCCACCCCGTGGTCGCGCCCGTCGTGGCGTCGACGTCGGGCGTGAACGTCACGGTGAGCGTCGAGGCCGTCCCGCGGGCGTCGTAGACGTCGATGGTGCGCACCAGCGCCTCCGTGCCGTCGGCCGGCAGGTTGCCGCCGACCGTCGCGTTGTGGGTCTGGCTGGCGGGGCGGGTGGCCGACAGCGGCAGGGTGATGTTGCCGATCGGCAGGTTCGTGTCGACCACGCCGGCCCGGGCGGACCAGCCCTGCACGATGGCGCCGGTGGCCGTCACCAGATTGCCGGCCCCGTCCAGCCCGAAGGCGCCGTTGCGGGTGTAGAGCTGCTCTCCGCCCTGGCTGACCACGAAATAGCCGTCTCCGTTGATCATCATGTCCAGGGTGCGCGAGGTGACCTGCGTGGCGCCCTGCGTGAGGTCGGCGCTGATGGCGGCCACCCGGGTGCCCAGGCCCACCTGGGACGGGTTGATGCCCCCGTTGCCGTTGCCGCCGGCGGAGGGCTCCTGGAGCATCTCGGACAGCGTGGAGTCGAAGACGGCTCGCGACGCCTTGAATCCGATGGTGTTGACGTTGGCGATGTTGTTGCCGGTGACGTCCAGCATGGTCTGGTGGGCGCGCAGTCCGGAGACGGCGGTGGTCAGTGAGCGCAGCATGGGGGATCTCCTTGGAGGTGGGGGCCGGGGCCCGGGGAGGCGGGGTCGTTCGGGGAGCAGTGCAGTGTCGATGGACGGCGGTGTCAGGACGCCGTGGATGAGGCGTCCGCCGATGCGGAGGAGGACGAGGGCGCGTCCGTGGGTGCCACGGTCGCGATGTTGCCCAGCCCGACGCGCGTTCCGTTCACGACCAGCGCCGGCGAGGTGCCGGTGAAGTCGACGGAGTCGACGCGGCCGGTGGCCACGGCGCCCTGGGCGTCGAGGTACTTGACGGTGGTGCCCACCAGCGACAGGGCGATCTGCTGGACCTGCATGGCGAAGGCGCGGCTCGAGGTCTGCGTGAGCTCGGACAGCTGCTCCATCGAGGACAGCTGCGTCGTCTGGGACATCAGCTCGCTGGTGGACATCGGCTCGCTGGGGTCCTGGTACTGCAGCGACGTGACGAGCAGTTTGAGGAAGTCGTCCTTGCCCAGTTCCTGCGTGCCGGTCGTCGAGGTGGCGGCCAGGGTGGAGGCCGAGTAGTCGGCCGGGAGGGCCGAGACGGGGGTGGTCATGGGAGTCGTCCTTTCGACAGGGGTCAGACGAGCAGGTCGAGGGAGCCGGAGGCGGTCGGGCCGACGCCGGGCTCCGGGGGCGGCGCCTCCGGCCGGGCGCGGGCGCGGGCCGCCGTGTCGGCGTGGCTCTGCGGGAGCGGCGCGCTCGGCGCGGGCTCTCCCGAGCGGTCCTGCCGGGAGCCCGCGCCGCCCGAGGAGTCCGACGCCAGGTCCAGGCTCGCCTGGATCCCGGTGCCGGCCAGTTCGCGGCGCAGGTCCCCCAGGGACGAGCGCAGGGCGTCGCGCGAGGCCGCCGTCAGGCCGGCCAGCTCGATGCGGTTCCCGTCGGGCCCCAGGTGCGCGGTGATGCGGACGGGGCCGAGGTCCTCGGGGTGGACCTTGAGGGTGAGGACGTGGACGCCGTCGCCGGCGTCGCGCAGGTGCGACACGGCGGTGGCCACCTGCGC
>JAFAAX010000198.1 GCA_023426345.1 Actinomycetes bacterium | reverse complement strand
CGCGGGAGGCCTGGGGGTCGGGAGGGCTGCGCCGGCGCCTCGCCCGGCCCCGGCCGGTCCGCGGCGCGTCGGGCTCCCCCGACCGCGGGGCCCCCGATCTTCCGCAGCTGGGAGCCGGGATCGCCGTGTCCGACGACGCGCTGGTGTTCACGCGCTCCGTCCTGGCGCGCGACCCGTCGGCCGTCCTGGAACTGGCGGGGGCCTCCGCGCGCACCGGGATCGCGCCCTCGACGGCGACCCTCGACGACATCGCCTCCGGCGTCCGCGACGGCGCGCTGTCGGGGCCCGGCGCGTGGACCCCGGGCCGCACGCAGCTCCTCCTCGAGTTCCTCGGGACGGGGCCGGGGATCGTCCCGGCCTGGTTCGCCCTGGACCGCGCGGGCGTGCCCGCCGCCTGGATCCCCGAATGGGAGGCGCTGCGCTCGCGCCCCCAGCGCGCGGAGTTCCACCGCTGGACGGTCGACCGCCATTGCGTGGGCACCGTCGCCGAGATGGGGGCGATGCTCCAGGGCGACGCGGACTGGCTGCCGCCCTTCGACCGGTCCGTCATCGACCGCCCGACCGCCCTGCTCGCCGCCCTGCTCCATGACATCGGCAAACGCCCGCCCAGGGGCGGGGCCGACCACCCCCACGAGGGCGCTCTGCTGATCCCCGCCATCCTCGAGCGGCTGGGCCTGCCCGGCCGCGTCGCGGCCGTGGCGTCGCTGGTCGAGCACCACCTCGTGCTCGCCCAGTCGGCGACGACGCAGGACCCGCAGGACCCCGCGACCGTGGACGCCGTCCTGGCCGCCGTGGACGGGGATCCGGGCCAGCTGGCCGCGCTCATCGCCCTCACGCGGGCGGACTCGGTCGCCGCGGGGGAGAAGGCGTGGAACCCGTGGCGCGCGAGCCTCGTCAACGGGCTGGCGCGCGCGTGCTGGGAGGCTCTCGGGCGCCGGTGACCGAGCCCGGGGGGCTCCCGCCGGGCCTGCGGTAGTCTGGTCGGCAGTCAATCCGGGCGCTCATCGGGCGGCCCGTCCCTCGCCAACGGAAGTGGGACACGTGTTCGGCACTCTCTCCGACCGTCTCAGTCAGTCCTTCAGGCAGCTGCGCGGACGCGGCGTCCTCACCGAGGCCGACGTCGACGCCACGATCAGCGAGATCCGGCGCGCGCTGCTCGACGCGGACGTCGCGCTGCCGGTCGTCCGCTCCTTCACCGCGGCGGTCCGCGAGAAGGCCTACGGGGCGGCCCGCTCGAAGGCCCTCAACCCCGGCCAGCAGGTCGTGCGCATCGTCCACGACGAACTCGTCGAGATCCTCGGCGGGCAGACCCGGGAGCTCCACTTCGCGCAGCGGGGCCCGACGGTCTTCATGCTCGCCGGCCTCCAGGGCGCCGGCAAGACGACGCTGGCCGGCAAGCTCGGGAAGTGGCTGCGGGAGGAGGGGCGCAGCGTCCTCCTGGTCGCCTCCGACCTCCAGCGGGCCAACGCCGTCCAGCAGCTCCAGGTCGTCGGGGAGCGCGCGGGGGTGCCCGTGTGGGCCCCCGAGCCCGGCAACGGCGTGGGCGATCCCGCCGAGGTCGCCCGCTCGGGCCTGCGCCACGCCCGCGAGTCCGGCATCGACGTCGTCGTCGTCGACACAGCCGGCCGGCTCGGCGTCGACCAGGAGATGATGGACCAGGCGATCGCGATCCGCGACGCCGTCCGCCCCGATGAGATCCTTTTCGTCCTGGACGCGATGGTCGGCCAGGACGCCGTGCAGACCTCGACGGCCTTCCGCGACGGCGTCGGGTTCACGGGCGTCGTCCTGTCCAAGCTCGACGGCGACGCCCGCGGCGGCGCGGCCCTGTCCGTGCGCGGCGTGACGGGCGTGCCGATCCTGTTCGCCTCCACCGGCGAGGGGCTCGACGACTTCGAGCGGTTCCACGCCGACCGCATGGCCGGGCGCATCCTCGACATGGGCGACGTCCTCACGCTCATCGAGCAGGCCGAGAAGCGGATGGACCAGGACGAGGCCGAGCGGATGGCCGCGAAGGCCATGTCCGGGGACCTCACGCTGGACGACTTCCTCTCCCAGCTGCAGCAGGTCCGCAAGCTCGGCTCGATGAAGAAGGTCCTCGGGATGATCCCGGGCATGGGGCAGATGCGCGATCAGCTCGAGAACTTCGACGAGCGCGAGGTCGACCGCACCGAGGCGATCGTCCGCTCGATGACTCCCGCGGAGCGCCAGGACGTGTCGATCCTCAACGGGTCCCGGCGCGCACGCATCGCGCGCGGCTCGGGCACCACCGTCCAGGACGTCAACGGCCTGGTCAAGCGCTTCGAGGCGGCCCGCACGATGATGGGCCAGATGGGGCAGGCCGGCGGCATGCCCGGCATGGGCTCGATGCCGGGCCAGGGCGGACGCGCCAAGCAGAAGGCCCAGCAGCGCGCGGCCGCGGCCCAGAAGGCGCGCGTCCAAAAGAAGGCCCGCTCCGGCAACCCCGCCAAGCGGCGCCAGCAGGAGCTGGAGGCGCTCCTGCCGAAGGACCAGCGCTCCGCCTCCTCCCCGGCCGCGCCCGCGGGCTCCGCCTTCGGCGCCGCCCAGCCGGCCGTCGCCGAGCCCGCGGCGCGTCCCACGATGGACGACCTGCCCGACGACATCCGCCGGATGCTGCAGGGTCGCTGAGGTGGTCCTGCGCGGGCGGGCGCTGTGGCGCGAGTCCCCGGGCGCGGATCCGGCCTGGGTCGACGGGGCTTGGGCGGTCGAGGGCGGCCGCCTCCACCGCCTGCCGGCGTCGGATCCGGCGGCGGCGGGGCCCGCCCCGGCGCTCTGGCTCGTCCCCGGCATGGCGGACGTGCACTGCCACATCGGCATCGGCGCCGCCGGCCCGGCCGATCGCGCCGAGCAGGAGCGGCAGGCCGTCGCCGACCGCGACTCCGGGGTGCTCGCCCTGCGCGACTGCGGCGTGCCCGTGGACAACCGGTGGGTCCAGGGCCGCCGCGACCTCCCGGTGCTGATCCGCGCCGGCCGCCACATCGCCCGGCCGAAGCGCTATATCCGCGGCATGGCCGTCGAGCTGAAGGACCCGGCGGCCCTTCCCGACGAGGCCGCCCGTCAGGCCCGCGCCGGCGACGGTTGGGTCAAGCTGGTCGGCGACTGGATCGACCGCTCCCAGGGGGCCGACGCCGACCTGGCGCCCCTGTGGCCCCGGGACGTCCTCGTCGACGCGGTGGCCGCGGCGCATGCGGAGGGCGCCAGGGTCACCGTCCACACGTTCTCCCGCGCCGCCGTCGACGATCTCCTCGCCGCGGGCGTCGACGGGATCGAGCACGGCACCGGCATGGACGACGACCAGATCGCGGAGGCCCGGCTGCGCGGCGTCACCGTCACCCCGACTCTTCTCCAGGCGGACCTCTTCGCGGACTTCGCCCGGCAGGCGGGGCGGAGGTACCCGCGCTACGCGGCGACGATGAGCGAGATGTTCCGCGACCGCCACGACCATGCCGCGAAGCTGTTCGACTCCGGGGTGGACGTTGTCGCGGGGACCGACGCGGGCGGGAACCAGCCGCACGGCAGCCTCCCCCGCGAACTCGCGCTCTGGCGCGGGATCGGCATGAGCCCCGCGAGGATCCTGTCCATCGCCACCTGGCGGACCCGCGACGTCCTCGGCCTGGAGTCGCTGCAGGAGGGCGCCCGGGCGGATCTGCTGGTGCTCGACGCCGACCCGGACCGGGACCTCGGCGCCCTGCTCGATCCCGCCCGGATCCTCCTGGAGGGACGCCTCGTCGCCCGCAGGTGACGGATCGCACGGGCCGCCGGGGCGCGGCGGGGCGCCCGACGGTGGGGACGGCGCCGAATCCGTGGCACAATGGCACGCGTACCCGGCCCGGGCGGACCCTCTCTCCAATCGGCGTCGCGTCCAGGAGCGCCCGCTGATCCGTGACCCACCGGCGATGCGTGCGGTCCACCCGAATACGAAACAGGAGTGACCACACCCGTGGCAGTTCGCATCCGTCTCAAGCGCATGGGCAAGATCCACGCGCCTTTCTACCGTGTCGTCGTCGTGGACTCGCGCAAGAAGCGCGATGGCCGCGTCATCGAGGAGGTGGGCATCTACGATCCCACCCGCGATCCCTCGGTGATCACGATCGACTCCGACCGCGCCCAGTACTGGCTGTCCGTGGGCGCCCAGCCCTCCGACCAGGTCCGCAATCTGCTGGTCCTGACCGGCGACATCGCCAAGTTCCACGGCAAGGCGGACGCGGTCTCCCGCGTCCGGGTCTCCGAGGCCGACAAGGCCGCGCAGGCCGCCGAGGCGGTCACGGCCGCCGAGGCCGCCGCCGAGAAGAGCAAGGCCGCCGCCTCCGCCCACAAGGCCGCCGAGGCCGTCGACGAGGCCCAGCCGGCCGCCGAGGACGCCTGATCATGCTCGCCGACGCCCTGGAGCATCTGGTCGGCGGCATCGTCGACCACCCGGAGGACGTCCGGGTCGCGTCGCGCAGCCAGCGGCGCGGACAGCTCCTCGAGGTCCGTGTGAACCCCGAGGACCTCGGCCGCGTCATCGGGCGCGGAGGCCGCACCGCCCGCGCGCTGCGCACCGTCATCGGGGCGCTCTCCACGCGCGGGCCCATCCGCGTCGACGTCGTCGACACGGACCGCGAGTGAGCCCTCGGGCGCACGACTGATCATCTGGAGGGGCCCGGGAGCGATCCCGGGCCCCTCCGCCGTGCGGACCGGCGCCGATAGGATGGACCGGCCGGACGGACAACACCTGGGGGTGCCATGGAACTGAGGGCGGCGATCGTCGGACCCGCGCACGGACTGCGCGGAGAGGTCGTCCTGGACGTCCGCACGGACTCCCCGCAGCGGCTCGCGCCGGGGGAGCGGGTGGGAACGTCGGACCCGAGCCGGCCCCGGTTGACGGTGGCGGCCCTGCGCACCCAGAAGGACCGCGTGTACGCGCGGTTCGAGGAGATCGAGACCCGCGAGGACGCGGAGGCGCTGCGCGGGGCGGAGCTCCTCGTCGAGGCCGTCGAGGAGGACGACGCCTGGTACCCCCACCAACTGGCCGGCCTGCGCGCGGTCGCCCCGGGCGGGGAGCCATTGGGAACGGTGACGGGCCTGCGGGCCGGGGCCGCCCAGGACCTCCTGCTCGTCGACCACGCCGGACGCGAGGTGATGGTGCCCTTCGTGCGCGCGCTCGTGCCCGTCGTCGACGTGGCGGGCGGCAGCGTCGTCATCGACGCCCCCGCGGGCCTGTTCGAGGACCCGGACGCGGAGGGTCGCGCCTGATGCGCATCGACCTGGTGACGATCTTCCCGGAGTACTTCCGGGTCCTCGACGTGTCCCTGCTGGGGAAGGCCCGGGAGGCGGGCCTCCTCGACATGCACGTCCACGACCTGCGCGACTGGACGACGGACCGGCACCGCACGGTCGACGCGCCCCCCTACGGCGGGGGCGCCGGGATGGTGATGCGGCCCGACATCTGGGGCCGCGCGCTGGACTCCACGCTCGGCCTCGCCCCCGACGACGCCAAGGGGCACCCGGACGACGGACCCGGCCCCGCGGGGGCGCCCTCGTCGGGGGAGGACGGCCCGCGGCGCGTCCTGGCCGTGCCCACCCCGGGCGGCGTCCCGCTCACCCAGCGGATCGCGCAGGATCTCGCGGGGGCGGACCAGCTCGTTCTCGCCTGCGGGCGCTACGAGGGCATCGATCAGCGCGTGGCGGACCACTACCGCGACCAGGAGATCGAGGTCCTCGAGTACTCGATCGGCGACTACGTGCTCAACGGCGGCGAGGTCGCGGCCCTGGTCCTCGTCGAGGCCGTCGGGCGGCTGCTCGACGGCGTCCTGGGCAATCCCGAGTCGCTCGTCGAGGAGTCCTACGCCGACGGCGGGCTGCTCGAGTACCCCGTCTACACCCGGCCGCGCTCCTGGCGGGGCCTGGACGCCCCGGAGGCGCTGGTCTCCGGGGACCACGCGCGCATCGCGCGGTGGCGGCGCGACCGCGCGCTTGTGCGCACCGCGCGCCGCCGCCCCGACCTCGTCGACGCTCTGGACCCCGCCGCCCTGGACGGACGCGACCGGGAGGTCCTGGCCGGCGCGGGACGCGTGCTGGTGCCCCGGCGGGCCGACGTGGCGCTGCGGGCGGCCCGCCCCGGAGAGGCCGGGGCCCTCGCCCGCCTCGCCCGCGACACGTTCCCGTTGGCCTGCCCCGAGCACCTGGGGGAGGACGACATCGAGGCGTTCATGGACGAGCACCTGTCGGCCGGGGAGTTCGAGCGGATGCTCGCCGACCCCGCCGACCACCGGATCCTGGTCGTCGAGGCGGCGGGCGCGGACCCGTCGCTCATCGGGTACACGCTGACCATCCTCGGCGGCCCCGACGGCATGCCCGCGGACCTGGTCCGGCCCGGGCGCATCGAGCTGGGCGCCGCGTACCTCTCGAAGTGCTACGTCCGCCCCGAGTGGCACGGCTCCGGCGTGTCGGGGGCGCTGCTCGAGCGCGCGGTGGCGGACGTGGAGGCCCGCGCCCGCAACTCGCAGATCGTCCTGGGCACGAACATCGCGAACAAGCGGGCCCGGCGCTTCTACCGCCATCACGGCTTCGCGGTGGCGGGCCGGCGCACCTTCATGGTGGGGCGGGTGGCCAACATCGACGACATCCTCGTGCGCAACGTCACGCCCGCCGTCGACTGACCGGGCCGTCGCCGCCTTGGGCCCGGGCGCGGGATGTGGCAGACTGGGGCGCTGGGCCCGGCGCGGCGCAACCTGCCGCAGGGGGACGCCGAGGCGTCGGACCCGCGAGACGGACGCAGGCCCCGGGCCTGCCGGATCGGCGCGACTGGCCTGCGGCAGGGGCGTTGAGGAGTGAACATGCAGAAGCTCGACGCGGTCGACGCGGCCTCGCTGCGCGACAACATCCCGAACTTCCGAGCCGGCGACACCGTCAAGGTGCACGTCAAGGTCGTCGAGGGCACCCGGTCCCGCATCCAGATCTTCCAGGGCGTCGTCATCGGCCGTCGCGGCCACGGCGTGACCTCGACCTTCACGGTCCGTAAGGTCTCCTTCGGGGTCGGCGTGGAGCGCACCTTCCCGGTGCACTCGCCGTCCATCGACCACATCGAGGTCGTCACCCGCGGCGACGTCCGCCGCGCGAAGCTGTACTACCTGCGCGATCGGCACGGCAAGGCCGCGAAGATCAAGGAGTACCGCGACTACGCGGCCGAGGACTGATCCTCACCCGGGCACCGGGGGGACGGCGCGCATGGCGGACCAGGGGCGGGCGGCCGACGGCCGCGGCGCGGGCTCGGGCCGGCTCTCCTGGCTTAAGGAGATCGGCCTGATCGTCGTCATCGCGCTCGTCCTCTCCTCCCTGCTGAGGGCCTTCGTCGTCCAGGTCTTCTGGATCCCGTCGGAGTCGATGCACGACACGCTGGTGGAGGGCGACCGCGTCGCCGTCTCGCGGATCTCGCAGTGGACCGGGGACATCCACCGGGGCGACGTCGTGGTCTTCGACGACACCCTGGGCTGGCTGCCCGCCATCCAGGACGGCGGCGCCGCGGGCGCGCTGCGCGACATCGGGGAGTTCGTCGGCCTCGTGCCGGACAACGGCGAGCAGACCCTCGTCAAGCGCGTCATCGGCGTGGGCGGGGATCACGTGACCTGCTGCACGGCGTCCGGGCGCATCGCGGTCAACGGCGTCCCCCTGGACGAGCCCTACCTGGCGGCCGGGCAGTCGCCCTCGACGACGCCCTTTGACGTCACCGTGCCGGAGGGCACGGTCTGGGTGATGGGCGACAACCGCGGGCACTCCGCGGACTCGCGGGCCCATCTCGCGGCCGGGCAGACGGCCTTCGTCCCCGTCTCCTCGATCGTCGGACGGGCCCGGTGGGTGATCTGGCCGCTCGACCACTGGGCCTCCCTGGGCGGGCGCGAGGTGTTCGACGCGGTGCCCGACGCCTCCTCCGGGGGCGGGCAGTGATCCGGACGGCCTCCCGCCGGACCGAGTTGGAGCTGGCCGCCCGTTACGGCGTCGTCGCCGGCATGGACGAGGTCGGCCGCGGCGCGCTGGCCGGACCGGTGGCCGTCGGCGTCGCCGTGGTGGACGGCGCCTGCGGCGAGCCTCCGGAGGGGCTCACCGACTCGAAGATGCTGACGCCCCGGCGTCGGGAGGGCCTGTGCGGTCCATGCCGGTCCTGGTCGCTCGCCACGGCCGTGGGATGGGCGGAGGCCCGCGACGTCGACCGCCTCGGGATCGTGGGCGCGCTGCGCCTGGCCGGGCGGCGGGCCCTGGACGAGGTGCGCGCCGCCGGATGGGCGCCCGGCGTGGTCCTGCTGGATGGATCCCACGACTGGCTGAGCTCGCCCGCCGGGGATCTCTTCGCGGACGTCGGGCAGGCGGACGGGCCCTCGTGGCCGGAGCTCGGGCTGCCCGTGGTCACGCGCGTGCGCGCCGACGCCTCCTGCGCCGTCGTCTCGGCGGCCTCCGTGCTGGCGAAGGTCGCGCGGGACGCCTGGATGTGCGCCCTCAACGACCCGGGCTACGACTGGGCGCACAACAAGGGCTACGCCTCGCCCGCCCACGTCCGGGCGCTCGCCGAGCGCGGGCCCGGCCCCCTCCACCGCGTCTCCTGGCGTCTGCCCGGGGTGAACCCGGTCCCCCCGATGACGCCCCGGACGTCCGGATCGGGCATGATGGTCCCGTGAGCAGTGACGATATCGAGGGCTACGAGAACAACCTGGAACTGGAACTCTTCCGGGAGTACCGCGACGTGGTGGGGTTGTTCAGCTACGTCGTCGAGACGGAGCGCCGGTTCTACCTGTGCAACAAGGTCGATGTGCAGGCCCGCCCCGTCGGGCAGGACGTCTTCTTCGAGCTCACCCTCACCGACGCCTGGGTCTGGGACATCTACCGGTCCTCGCGCTTCGTGAAGTCCGTGCGCGTCATCACCTACAAGGACGTCAACGTCGAGGAGCTCAACAAGCCGGAGCTCGACGTCCTGTGATCCCCTCCCTCCCGCGGTGACGAGGGCGTCCCGCGGGGTGTCCACAGGCGGTCCCCGTCCACAAGTCCGCGGCCGGGCTCTTCCCCGTCCACAGAACGCGGGGGGCCCAGTGGCGGCGTGACGGCGGCGCCTGCGACCGTGGTCGCGGAGGTGGGGCCATGCGCACGGAGCATCGGAGGGACCTGGGGCGGGCCGGGGAGGACCTGGCCGCCCGCCTGCTGGAGGACCACGGCCTGCGCGTCCTCGACCGCAACTGGAGGGACGGGCGGCGCGGGGAGCTCGACATCGTCGCGGCCGACCCGGACGGCGGGGGCCTGGTCATCGTCGAGGTCCGCACGCGCACCGGCTCCCGGTTCGGGTCGGCGCTGGAGTCCGTGGACGTCCGCAAGATCGCGCGGGTGCGGCGCCTGGCCGCCGCCTGGCTGTCCGCGCACGACGCCCACGGTCCCGTCCGCTTCGACGTGGTCGCCGTGACGGCGCCCTGGAGGCCCGGGCCACCGGCTCCGGTCGAGGAGGCCCTGTCCGGGGCCGAGGTCGCCTGGGTGAGGGGGGTGGCCCCATGAGCGACCTGCAGGTCGCGGTCGCCCGCGCCGTCAGCCTGGTCGGGCTGGAGGGGCACCTCGTCGAGGTCCAGACCCACGTCGGCTCCGGGCTGGTGGCCTTCGTGCTGGTCGGACTGCCCGACGCCTCACTCAAGGAGGCCCGCGACCGGGTGCGCGCCGCCGTCCAGTCCTGCGGCATCGGCATGGGCGACCGGCGCACGACCGTCAACCTCCAGCCGGCCGGCCTGCCCAAGCACGGGTCGGGCTTCGATCTGGCGATCGCGATCAGCGTGCTCGCCGCGAACCGGAGGGTCTCCGCCGCCGCCCTGGCGGACACGGTCTGGGTGGGGGAGCTCGGACTCGACGGGGCGGTCCGCGCGGTCCCCGGCGTCCTGCCGTCCGTGATCGCCGCCGCCCGGGCCGGAGCCGGCCGCGTCGTCGTCCCGGACTCCTGCGTCGCGGAGGCGCGGCTGGTGCCGGGCATCGACGTCGTGGGCGTCGCCCACCTGGCCGACGCCGTGGAGTGGGCGGGCGGCGCGGCGGCGCGGCCGTTCGTGCTC
>JAFAAX010000195.1 GCA_023426345.1 Actinomycetes bacterium | reverse complement strand
GTGCTCGTCAGCGCCGCCGTCGACCGCTGGTAGCGGGCCACACCCGAGGCCCGCCGCCGACTAGACTGGCCGCAGGCAGCACCGCGCACACGACGGACATGAGGAGTGATGGGCGCATCGCATGAGTGACCCGACGGTTCCCAGCGTCGTCGCGACGACGCGCCGCGTCGCGATCCCCGAAGGGGTCGAGCCCCTCGCCGTCCTGGGGACCTCCGACCAGGTGCTCCGCGCCGTCGAGCGCGGCTTCCCGGCCGTCCGGTTCCTGGCGGCCGGACGCGTCCTCACGGCGTCCGGGCCCGTCGAGGACGTCGATCTGGCCTCCCAGCTGCTCGTCGAGCTCATCGAGGTGGCCCGTTCCGGCGCCGTCCTGGACGCGGCGGCCGTCCAGCACGCGATCGACCTGTTGAAGGCGGCCGTGTCCCCGCAGGGGCGGGGCGAGGAGATCCTCGGCGTCGGCGGCCGGTCGATCCGCCCGAAGTCGCCCGGCCAGCGGGCCTACACCGATGCCATCGAGCGGTCGACGGTCGTCTTCGGCATCGGGCCCGCGGGCACGGGCAAGACCTACCTGGCGATGGCCGAGGCCGTCGCGCGCCTGCTCGCGGGGGACGTCCGCCGGATCGTCCTCACGCGCCCCGCGGTCGAGGCGGGGGAGAACCTCGGGTTCCTCCCCGGCACGCTCACCGACAAGATCGACCCGTACCTGCGCCCCCTCTACGACGCCCTCCACGACATGCTCGACCCGGAGGCCCTCCCCAAGCTCATGGAGGCCGGCACCATCGAGGTCGCGCCGCTGGCCTACATGCGCGGGCGGACCCTCAACGACTCGTTCATCATCCTCGACGAGGCCCAGAACACCAGCGTCTCGCAGATGAAGATGTTCCTCACCCGGCTGGGCTTCCGCTCCCGGATGGTCGTCACCGGCGACACCACGCAGATCGACCTGCCCGGCCACCAGCGGTCGGGGCTGATGGTCGTCGAGGACATCCTGCCGGGCATCGAGGGCATCGAGTTCATCCACCTCACCAGTGCCGACGTCGTGCGCCACCGCCTGGTGGGCGAGATCATCGACGCCTACGCCCGGTGGGACCAGCAGCAGGCCCGCATGGGCGCCACGAAGGGAGGACCCCGGTGACCGAGGTCATCAACGAGACCACGTATGACATCGACGAGGCCGAGTTCGCCGCGCTCGCCGATTTCGTGCTCACGCAGATGCATGTGTCGACGGGGGCGGAGCTCAACATCTTGTTCATCGACCCCGAGCCGATGGCCGAACTCCATGTGCGGTGGCTCGATCTGGAGGGACCCACGGACGTGATGAGCTTCCCCATGGACGAGCTGCGCCCGGGCACCGAGGAGGAGCCCGCGGAGGGGACCCTCGGGGACATCTGCGTCTGCCCGCAGGTCGCGGAGGCCCAGGCCGCCGAGGCCGGGCACTCGACGGCGGAGGAGATGCTGATGCTCGCCACCCACGGGATGCTCCACCTCCTGGGCTACGACCATGCCGAGCCGGAGGAGCGCGATGAGATGTTCGCCCTCCAGCGCCGCCTCCTCCTCACGTTCCTGGCCACCCGATGACGGGAGGGTCCTTCGGGTCCGCGCCCGTGGTGGCGCTGGTCGTCATCGGGGTCCTCGCCCTGCTGGCCGCCGGCGTGCTCTCCGCGATCGAGACGGCCCTGCAGCGGCTCTCCCGCGCGGCGGCGGAGGACCTGGTCGAGGACGGCCGGCGCCACGCGGACGACCTGGTCGCGCTGCTCGCCCACCGGGAGCGCACCCGCATGACGCTGCGCGGCACGCGGACGCTGCTCCAGGTGGTCGGCGCGGTCGCCGTGACGTTGGCTCTGGTCGCGCTGCCGCTGCCGTGGTGGGCGATCGCCCTGATCGCCGTCGCGGTGGTCGGCGTCTTCCAGTTCGCCGTGGTCACCGTGGTCCCGGTGCGCCTGGCCACCCGCACCCCCGAGGGCGTCGCGCTGCTGGGCGCGGGCCTGTCCCGCCGGCTCATGCGCGCCACCCACGTCGCGGACCCGCTGATCCGGGCCGTGCGCTCCTGGATGCCCCAGCCGTCGCGCACCGAGGCCGAGGCCCGCCAGGAGATGGCCGACGATCTGCGCGAGATGGTCGACCAGGTGGGGGAGACCGAGGGCTTCGAGGAGGAGGACCGCGAGATGCTGCGCTCCGTCTTCGAGCTCGGGCACACCCTGGTGCGCGAGGTGATGGTCCCCCGCACGGACATGGTGAGCGTCGACGCGGACACGGCGGCCCACGAGGCGCTCAGCCTGTTCGTGCGCTCCGGGTTCTCCCGCATCCCCGTCATCGGCGAGGACGTCGACGACATGCGCGGCGTCCTCTATTTCAAGGACGTCGTCCAGCGCCTGGAGACGCGCGGCGCGGAGGCGGCGGGGCTGACGGCCGAGCAGATGATGCGCCCCGCCGAGTACACCGTGGAGATGAAGCCCGCGGACGACCTGCTCCGCCAGATGCAGTCCGAGCACTTCCACCTGGCCGTCGTCGTCGACGAGTACGGCGGGATCGCGGGCCTGGTCACGCTGGAGGACCTCCTGGAGGAGGTCGTCGGGGAACTCACCGACGAGCACGACCGCAACGTCGTGGAGCCCGAGGAGGTGGCGCCCGGCGTGTGGCGCGTGCCCGCGCGGTTCCCCATCGACGAGCTCGGCGAGCTGCTGGGCCTGGAGGTCGAGGACCAGGACGTCGACTCCGTCGGCGGGCTCCTGGGCAAGGCGATCGGGAAGGTGCCGCTGCCCGGCAGCACGGGCGTCCTGCTGGGCATCCGCATGGTGGCCGAGGAGTCCCGGGGGCGCCGCCGCCAGGTGGGCACGGTCCTGTGCTCGCGGATGATCGACGAGGGCGCCGCCGCTGACGCGGCGGGAGCGGGCGCCGAGACCGACGGGAACGACCGGAAGGACACCCAGGCATGAGATTCCCCAGCGACGACGAGTTGATGGCCGGGCCGAACGCCCTGGACGACGCGCAGTGGGAGGGCGCCCGCGCCGCCGGGGGGGAGAGCGGAGACGCTCCCGGGGGCGACGGCGAGCGGGAGGGCGACGCCCTCGTCGATGACGCCGACGACGATCCCGACGGCGCGGCGGGCCTGGAGGAGGCGACGGACGCGGCGGCCGAGGCCGCGGCGGCCGGCCTCGAGGACCTGCGCAGCCTGAGGGACGCCGCGAACGCGGGGGCGGGCCTGGTCATGCCGGACTACCCCGAGGGCTTCCGCGCGGGGTTCGTCTCCGTCGTGGGCCGTCCCAACGTCGGCAAGTCCACGCTGACGAACGCGCTGGTGGGGCAGAAGGTCGCGATCACATCGGGTCGCCCGGAGACGACGCGGCACAACATCCGCGGCATCGTCCACCGCCCCGAGTCCCAGCTGGTCATCGTCGACACGCCCGGGTACCACCGGCCGCGCACCCTGCTGGGCAAGCGCCTCAACGACATGGTGCGCGAGGCCCTCTCCGAGGTCGACGCCGTCGTCTTCTGCCTGCCCGCCGACCAGCGCGTCGGGCCGGGCGACCGCTTCATCGCGCGCGAGCTGGGCGGCGTGCGTGCCCCGAAGGTGGCGGTGGCGACCAAGACGGACCTGGTGAGCCGGGAGCGCCTGATGCGCCACCTCATGGACATCGACAAGATGGGGGAGTGGACGGCGATCGTGCCGGTGTCGGCGGCCACGGGCGAGCAGGTCGGGGAGCTGGCGGACGTCCTGGCGGACCTCATGCCGCAGTCCCCGCCGCTCTACCCCGACGGCGACATCACCGACGAGTCGCGCGAGACCCTCATCGCGGAGTTCGTCCGCGAGGCCGCGCTGGAGGGCGTGCGCGAGGAGCTGCCGCACTCCGTGGCCGTCCAGGTGGAGGAGATCACCGAGCGGGAGCCGCGCGAGGGCCAGGCCGGGAAGCCGCTGCTCGACGTCCACGTCAACATCTACGTCGAGCGCGACTCGCAGAAGGCCATCATCATCGGGAAGCGGGGGGCCCGGCTCAAGGACATCGGGACGCGCTCGCGGGCCGAGATCGAGCGGCTGCTCGACCGTCGCGTCTTCCTCGACCTCCACGTGCGCACCGCCAAGGACTGGCAGTCCGACCCGAAGATGCTGGGGCGCCTGGGGTTCTGAGGGCGCGGAATTCTGGGGCGCCGGGGCGCGGCGCCGCGTGGGCGGGAGGCGATCCGGACACCGTGATGTGATCGTTCCCGCAGGTCGGAATGGTCGGCCCCTCTGGCGGAGGGGAGGATCACCTGCCTAAGGTGAGGTCACCCTTTGTTGGTGATCGACCTGAGGAGGAGGCGCCCATGCCCACCGAGCGGCACAGCGGACTGGACGGCCGCGGCCTCACCCTGGGATACGGGCGCGCCGAGGTCGTCCACGACGTCTCCGTCCCGCTCGCGCCCGGGCGCGTCACGGCCCTGGTCGGTCCGAACGGATCCGGCAAGTCGACCCTCCTGCGGTCCTTCGCCCGGCTGCACCCGGCGTCCAGCGGGGAGGTCCTCCTGGTCGACGGCGAGGCGGCCCGCCCCGTCGGCGCCCTCACGGGACGCGACTACGCCCGCGAGGTCACCCTGTTCGCCCAGTCCCGCACCGCCCCCCAGGGGCTGACGGTCGGCGAGGTGGTCGCCTTGGGCCGCCACCCCTACCGCCGGCGCTTCGCCGGACTGTCCTCGGACGACCACGCGGCCATCGAGCGCGCGCTGGCCCTCACCGGCATGGCCGGCCTGGTCGACCGCACCGCCGCCGAGCTGTCCGGCGGGGAGATGCAGCGCGTCTGGCTGGCCTCCTGCCTGGCCCAGGACACCGGCATCCTGCTGCTCGACGAGCCCACGAACCACCTGGACCTGCGCTACCAGGTCGAGATCCTGGATCTGGTCCGCGACCTGGCCGACGCCCACGGCGTCTGCGTCGGCGTGGTCCTCCACGACCTCGACCAGGCGGCCGGCCTGGCCGACGTCCTGGTCCTCATGGGGGAGGGGCGCATCCACGCGATGGGCGCCCCCCTGGACGTGCTGACGGCCCGGAACATCGAGCAGGTCTACGGATTGCCCGTCGACGTCCACGTCGACCCCGGCAACGGCCGTCTGCGCATCGACCCGGCGCCGCGGCGGCGCTGCGCGGGGGCCGCCGCCTGACCGGCGTCCGTCCGCGGTCCGGGCGCCTGCCGGGACCTCGCCGCGCGGGCCGCCCTCGTCCCTGTCCCTGCCCTGTCTCTGCCCGACGGGCCCCGATCGGGGCCCCTCCCACCCCAGAAAGGCTCCACCCCATGACCACGATCCGCAGGGCGCCCCTCGCCCTGTTCGCCGTCACCGCCCTGGCCCTGTCCGCGTGCGGGACGACCTCCACGTCCGAATCGGCGTCCGGCGCGTCGGGCGCGACCGGCGCCGCCTCCGGCGAGGCCGCCTCGACGTTCAACACGCTGTCGGAGGGATGCGACCCCGCCACCGTGGCGACGTCCACCGGCCCCGTGTCGATGACCGACGGCGTGGGCCGCACGGTCGAGCTGGACCAGCCGGCCAGCCGCGTCGCCGTCCTGGAGTGGCAGCAGACCGAGGACGTCCTCTCCCTGTGCCTCACCCCGGTGGCCGTGGCCGACCCGGAGGGGTACTCGACCTACGTCTCGGCGGAGACCCTGCCCGAGGGCGTCGCCGATGCCGGGCAGCGCGGGGAGCCCGATCTGGACGCGATCTACGCCCAGGACCCCGATCTGGTGGTCGTCGAGGTGGCGGGCGTCGACGATGAGATCCTCTCGACGCTGGAGTCCCGCGGCGTGCCCGTGCTCGCGACGATCGGCGCCGACGCGAACGGGCAGATCGACAACACGAAGAAGGTCCTGTCCCTGATCGCGCAGGCCACCGGGCGCACCGAGCGCGCCGAGCAGCTCGTCCAGGAGTTCGACGACCATCTGGCCGAGGGCCACACGGCCATGGACGCCCTGAACCTGCCGGTCAAGGAGTTCCTGTTCTTCGACGGCTGGGTCGAGGCCGGCAACGTCGTCATCCGCCCCTACGGGGAGGGCGCCCAGTTCAGCGAGCTCGGCGCCGACCTGGGGCTCACGCCGGCCTGGACCGACGACATCAACGCCTCCTACGGATCGGGCGGGATCGATCCCGCCTACGGCCTCAGCCAGACCGACATCGAGGGCCTGACCGCCGTCGGCGACGCCACGCTCATCTACTCCGGGGCCATCGGGGAGGACTCCTACGTCACCGAGATGCAGAAGTCCCCGATCTGGAACGAGCTGCCCGCCGTGAGGGAGGGCCGGGCCTATGCGTTCCCGCCCAGCGTCTGGGGGGCCGGGGGCCTGCGCTCCATCGGACAGGCGATCGACGCCTTCGTCGACGTCCTCAGCGGGAAGTGACCGACGCCCCGCAGACGAGCGGCAGGTCCGCGGCGGCGCGCCCCCCCCCCCCCGCCCCCCCCCCCGCGCCCCCCCCCCCCCACACG
>JAFAAX010000183.1 GCA_023426345.1 Actinomycetes bacterium | reverse complement strand
GTCCGAGCCCCGACGATCCGCAGCGCCCCGCGCGTCGGGCCACCGTCGGCGCGCTGGCGGTCGTCAACGCGGCCGGCCGACCGGACGTGCCGGCCGCGCCGTTCTCCCGACGCGCGCTCCCGGGCATGGGCGCCGCCGCCCCGATGAACACGACGCTCGTCGTCCTCGCCACGGACGCCGCGGTGGGCCGCGGAATGCTCACGCGGCTGGCGGCCATGGGCCACGACGGGCTGGCGCGCGCCCTGGACCCGGTGCACACCCTGGCCGACGGCGACGTCGTGTTCGCGCTGTCCACAGGGACGGTCGCCCTTCCCGACGACGACGCCGGGGACTTCGCCGGGCTGCAGGCCTGGCGCTCCGCCCACATGGCTCTCCAGGCCGCAGCGGCCGAGGTCGCTGCGGCCGCGATCCGGGACGCGATCACCGCCGCGCGCCAGGACTGATCGTCCCCGCGCGCCGGACCCACGTCGAGGGCCGAGCAGGCGTCCCGCCCCTCCTCATCTCCGCCGGTCGAGCACCTCATCCGCGATGCCGTAGCGCACGGCGTCCTCCGCCGTGAGGACCCGCTGGCGGGCCGTGTCCTCCCGCACCTGCTCAGGCGCCCGCCCGGTCGCGCGCGCCAGCACGGCCTCGGTCGCCGCGCGGACGCGTTCGACCTCGTCCGCCTGGAGGATCAGGTCCGGGACGGCCCCGCGCGCCTGCGCCTGGACGGGGGCCAGGACCACCCGGGCATGCCGCAGGACCGTCCGCGATCCGGGTCGGCCGCTGGCCAGCACCAGGGCGGAGGCAGCGACGGCCTGCCCGACGCACGTCACGCGGACCGGGCACCGGACGTACCTCATCGTGTCGACCACGGCGAGGACCGCGGACGGGTCCCCGCCCGACGAATTGAGGGTGAGGTCGACGGGCTCGTCGGGGCTCGCGCTCTCGAGGTGGAGGAGCTGCGCGATCACCGTGTTCGCCACGTCGTCGTCGATCGGCGTGCCCACATAGACGATGCGGTCGCTGAGCAGGCGGGAGAAGACGTCGGCGACGCGCTCGCCCCCGGAGGACAGGCGCTCGACGACGCTGGGGATCGTGTACGTGCTCATCGTCCGATCCCCGCACGCCGCGCCGCCGCAGCGGGGACCACCTGGTCGAAGGAGGCCGCGACATGGTCGACGAATCCGTAGGCGCGGGCGGCCTCGGCGTCCCACCACCGGTCCCGGTCGGAGTCGCGGGCGATCGTCTCCCGGGCCTGCCCGGTGGCCGCGGCCGTGAGGTCGATGACGAGGTCGCGGTTGCGCCGCAGGTCCTGGGCCTGGATGCCGACATCCACGGCGCTCCCGCCGAATCCGGCGGATCCCTGGTGCATGAGGACGCGCGCGTGCGGCAGGGCGAAGCGTTTGCCGGGCGTGCCGGCGGAGAGCAGGAATTGCCCCGCCGAGGCGGCGATCCCCAGCGCGACCGTGCGCACGTCGCAGGGCACCAGCGCCATGAGGTCGCCGATCGCCAGCATCTCGTGGACCAGTCCGCCCGGCGAGTTGATGAGGAGCGTGATGTCCGCGCGCGCGTCCTCCGACGCCAGCAGCACCAGCTGCTCGCAGAGGGCCGCTCCGTTGTCCTCGGCGAGCTCGCGGTCGAGGACCAGGATCCGCTGATGGAGCAGGCGCGCGGCCAGCTGCTCGCCGATCTGCGCAGGGGCCGGGGGTGTCGTCGTCTCGTCCATGCCTCCACCGTGCCTCACCGCCGAGGCTCCGGACCTCCGGTTCTGCCCTCGGCAGGTCCGCCCCGGGCAGCTCGTCCGCCCTGCTCCCGACGGCGGGGCCGCCCTCGTCAAGGGGGCGACATCGAGTACGCCACCCGCGAACTGCCCACGTGGCGCGCGCCTACCACCGCGGCACGCCCGGCAGACGGGACCAAAGGGCGATACGGTGGAGGAAGCGCGCTCCGGGACCCGCATCGCCGGGGCGCGTCCGCATCGACAGCAACTCACACACTGAGAGGCAAGGAGACGTCATGGCGGTCTACACACTTCCCGATCTTCCCTACGACTACTCGGCCCTGGAGCCCTACATCTCCGGCGAGATCATGCAGCTGCACCACGACAAGCACCACGCGACCTACGTCGCCGGCGCCAACACCGCGCTCGAGCAGCTCGAGGCCGCCCGCGAGGCCGGCGACCTCGGTGCCATCAACCTGTTCGAGAAGAACCTCGCGTTCAACCTGGGCGGGCACATCAATCACTCGATCTTCTGGAAGAACCTCACGCCGGACGGCCAGGGCCGCCCCGACGGCGAGCTGGCCGCCGCCATCGACGAGTTCTTCGGCTCCTTCGAGAAGTTCCAGGCCCAGTTCACCGCCGCCGCCACGGGCCTGCAGGGCTCCGGCTGGGCCGTGCTGGCCTGGGACACCGTCGCGAAGCGCCTGGTGACGTTCCAGCTGTTCGACCAGCAGAACAACGTGCCGGTCGCCACCGTGCCGCTGCTGCAGCTGGACATGTGGGAGCACGCGTTCTACCTGCAGTACAAGAACGTCAAGGCCGACTACGTGAAGAACTGGTGGAGCGTGGCCAACTGGGCCGACGCCGCGGCGCGCTTCGAGCAGGCCCGCACGTCCTTCGGGGGGCTGGTGACCCTCTGAGGTCCCGCGCTCCTCGCACATCAGTGACGAGGGCGTCCCCGCTCCGTCGACTCCGCTGATCCACGGCGGACCGGACGGGCGGGGGCGCCCTCGTTCCCGTCCTCACCGCGGAGGCGGGACGGCCCCTCCTCAGATGAGGGCGGATCCCCTTACGCTGGAGCCATGGCCGCCACGAAGAAGCTCTCCGGATCCCCCTCCGTGCCGGGGGACCTGCGCCCACTGCCCGCCTCCGACCAGGTGATCGAGAACCTGGTCGAGCCCCGGCCCTCCGACGACCCGGACCTGGTCGTCGCCCTCGACGACCCGGGCCTGCCCGCGCTCATCCGCGAACGCCGCGAAGCGCTGGGGCTGTCTCTGTCCGCGATGGCCGACCGCGCCGAGGTCTCCGTCCAGACGTGGCGCAATTACGAGTCCGGACGCACGACCCCGCGCGAGGACAAGGCCCCGCGCATCTGGGCGGCGCTGGGCTGGAGACTCGTATGGCCCGATCCGTGGGGAGGCCTGCTCGACGGCGACTCCGACGACGACTTCGCGGCATGGATGGACTCCTTCGACCCCCACCAGCTGTCCGCCCTGCTGGGCGACTCTCCCGAGGCGCGGGACCAGTTCACCCGCGAGCTCCTGGAGACCGCTGGCGTCAGCACCGCGAAGAGGCTGCCCGCCTGGGATCGCGATCCCGAGGACTGCCGCCGCTCGTACTCGCCACTGCTCGCCGACACCCTGGGCGTGGCGGGCGCACACACCTTCGCGTTGGGCGCCGACCTGCTCCGGGAAGCCATGCGGGAGAACCTCGAGGAGCTGGCCGCGATGCCGCGCGGCACCCACCTGGGGCAGTTGGAGGAGTCCGCGATCCTCGACGCCCTGCCGTCGCGGTGGACGATGCGCTACGACTTCGAGTTCGTCATGCATCTGTACAGCCAGGCGGAGGATCTGTGCGATCGGCTGGTCGTCCACCCGATCGACGCCGGACAGCCGCTGGTGCGCTCCGTCGCAGAGGCCATGCTGCTGCAGCGCATCTTCATCGTGGGCGGCACCGTGGGCGCCGCCCAGGGGCACACCGAGGCCGCCGATCGGATGCGCGACTGGTTCCAGGCCCTGGCGGGAACCGCCGATGTCGACCTGGTCGATCCGCTCTTCGCCGTCAACTACCACCCGTCGCCGGACGAGCTCTTCCACGTCGATCACTGGTTCGACGAGTTCGACGCTCCCTTCGTCCCCGATTGGGGCGCGGAGAGGCGGGCGCCGGGCCACGGCGGCGGCGCCGGCCATGCCGACGACGACGACGAGCCCGAGGCGACCGTCACCGAGTTCCCCCGGCGCCGCCAGCGCTGAGAGCGGCCGGTCTGCGCACGCGCCCCCGCCTTCCGTCTTCCGCACCCTGCCGACGGCATCCGCGAACTCGTCCACTTCCTCGACCAGACGGCCCCCACCGGCGCCGCAGACAAGCGATCCGCGCATCGCACCAAACAGGCGGGGCGCTAAGGAGCCCCGAGCTGCGCGGTTGCTACTGATCGGTCTGTAGACTCATCGGTGGCTGCCGCCCACAGTTGACGACGTGGAAGGCGAGCTGCAACGCATGGTCGGACGCAACATCCGCGCCATCCGCCTCGACCGCGGACTCAGCCAAGAACAATTCGCCGACGCCGTCGGCGTCCACCGCACCTTCATGGGCGGCGTCGAACGCGGCGAACGCAACCTCACCCTCCAAACCGTCGAACACCTCGCCCACGGCATCGGCGTCCCCACCCGCGAACTCCTCCACTTCCCCGACTGA
>JAFAAX010000161.1 GCA_023426345.1 Actinomycetes bacterium | reverse complement strand
CTCGGGGGACGAGGACGGGGCGGCGGACGGCCAGGAGGGGCGGGAGCGGGAAGCGTCCGCCCCTCGGCGGGTCACTCGGGCAGACGCAGGCCCGTGGCGACGGAGAAGTTGTGCTGCTCGCCGGGCTTGACCTGGACGTGGAGCACGGAGCCCGCGGCCGGGGCGGTGCGCGGGGGCACGCGGACGATCATCTGCTCGCTGGTGCCCTCGGCGCCCGAGCCCAGGCCGTGGCCCTCGGCGGCGCCGGCCAGGTGGCCGTACACGTAGGCGTCCGAGCCCAGTTCCTCGACGAAGTCGACCTCCACCGGGATGGTGCCCTCGGTGGTGGCGGAGACGACCTCGAGGCTCTCCGGGCGGAAGCCGATGGTGATCTGGCCCTTGTCCTCGGGCGTGAGGGAGGCGGCCGTGGCGTCCGACAGGGCGACGCGGGCGGGGCCCAGCTTCGCCCAGTTGCCGTCGACGTCGAACGTGCCGAGGTTCATGGCGGGCGAGCCGATGAACCCGGCGACGAAGACGTTGGCCGGATGGTCGTACATGTCCTCGGGCGTGCCGACCTGCTGGAGGACGCCCAGGTTGAGGACGGCGATGCGGTGGCCCAGCGTCAGGGCCTCCGTCTGGTCGTGCGTGACGTAGACGGTGGTGACGCCCAGGTTGCGCTGCAGCGAGGCGATCTGGGTGCGGGTCTGCACGCGCAGCTTCGCATCCAGGTTCGACAGCGGCTCGTCCATGAGGAAGACCTGCGGCTTGCGGACGATGGCGCGGCCCATGGCGACGCGCTGGCGCTGGCCGCCGGACAGGGCCTTCGGCTTGCGGTCGAGGTAGGGCTCCAGATCCAGGATCTTCGCGGCCTCGTCCACGCGCTGGCGGATCTCGTCCTTGGGGCGCCCGGCGATCTTCAGGGCGAAGCCCATGTTGTCGCGGACCGTCATGTGCGGGTACAGCGCGTAGTTCTGGAACACCATGGCGATGTCCCTGTTCTTCGGCTGGACGTCCGTCACGTCCTTGTCGCCGATGAAGATGCGGCCGGCGTTGACATCCTCCAGGCCGGCGAGCATGCGCAGGGACGTCGACTTGCCGCAGCCCGACGGGCCGACCAGGACCAGGAACTCGCCGTCCTCGATCTCCAGGTTGAGCTGGTCGACGGCGGGCTTGTCGGTGCCCGGATAGATCCGGGTCGCGTGGTCGAAAGTCACAGTTGCCATGATGTTCTCCTCCACCGGCAGGTACGTGCCGGACGATCCGAGTAGGGAGTGGGGACGTCCGCGGCTTCACGGGCGCCGGAACCCGTTCAGACTTCGAACGGATGCCGCGCTCAACGTATCACGTCGGGTGTCGCTCCGGCCACGCCGTCCGTCCCGGTTACCCTGTGGGCGTGGGGGAGGATCAATGGCTGGGCGGATACCGCCTGATCCGCCGGCTCGGGACCGGCGGCGCGGGCACCGTGTGGCTGGCCGAGGACGGCGGCGGATCGCGGGTGGCCCTCAAGATGCTCCATCCGGCGCTGGCCGACACCGAGCGGGCGCGGGCCCGCCTGACGCGGGAGGCCACCACCGTCAACCGCGTGCGCTCCTCCGGGGTGGCCCATGTGGTCGACGTCGAGACGGAGGCGACCCAGCCGTTCGTCGTCAGCGAGTTCATCGAGGGCCCCACGCTGGCCACCCGGCTGCGCTCCGGGGCGATGCCGGCCCGCGAGGTCGCGGCGCTGGCGGAGTCGCTGCGCCACATCCTCACCGCCGTCCACGACGCGGGGATCGTCCACCGCGACGTCAAGCCGTCCAATGTCATCCTGTCCCCGACGGGCCCGGTCCTCATCGACTTCGGCATCGCCCAGGACCAGTCCGACGAGCGTCTGACGACGACGGGCATGGTCTCGGGCACCGCCGGCTTCGCCGCCCCCGAGCTGCTGCGGGGCGGCGCGCCGTCGAGCGCTACGGACTGGTGGGCGTGGGCCGCCACCGTCCTCGACGCCGCGACGGGGCGCCCGCCTTTCGGGACGGGGCGCTCCGAAGCCGTCGCCGTGCGCACCCTGGAGGGGCGCCCCGACGTCGAGGGTCTGCCGCGCGAGGTGGCGAGGGCCCTGGCCGCCGCCCTCTCCGTGGCGCCGCCCATCCGCCCCGTCCCGGACGACGTGTGCGCCGTCCTGTCCGACCCGCCCTCCTGGCGCGGCCCCGTGGTCCGGTCCGGCTCCGACGAGGGCGCCCCCTCGTCGCAGGACGGAGGAGCGGAGGAGACGGCGGCGCTGACCGGGGCGGCCGCGATCGACCGGACCGCGCGCGTGAGCCGCACGGAGGTCCTCGCGCAGGGCCCGGAGCCGGACAGTGCGCCGTGGGACGTCGGGGACGATGACCGGACGGATCTGTTCGCCGCGTCTCCACTGCCGGACGGAGCGCCGCCGGACGAGGCCGGCGATGGCCGGACGGCTGTCCTGGGGGATCCCCGGGAGGCGTGGCCCGCTCCCACGCGGGCATTGCCGCTGGCGGACGGGGAGGCGACGATGCCGATCGGAGCGGCCGCCGCGGCTGCCTCCTGGTCCCCGCCGGCCGATCCGGGTCTCGGTCCGCCGCCCCCGATGGCGCAGGCGGGCCAGACGGGCGCGTGGCCGCCCTCGTCCCCGGAGCAGGGGATGGCCGGACCCCTGTGGCCGCCCGTGGAGCTGCCCGCCCCCTATCTGCGGCGACGCCCTCGCCGGGCGCCGGTCGTCGGGCTCTTCCTGCTGGCCGCGCTGGCGGCGCCACCGGTGATGGCCGCGTCCGGCGGCGTCATCGCGACGCTGGCCATCCTGCTGGTCCTCACGGCGCTCGGCGCGGGCCACGGCTGGAGGGAACGGCGCCGCGAGCCCGGGGGACCGCGCGCGTCCGACACCCCGATGACGCTGGCGGCCGCCCCTCGGCACCTCCTGGTGGCGGCGGCCCAGCTGGTGCTCGGGCTCGCCGTCGGTCTGGTCGCGGCGACGATCGCGTGGCTCGCGATCCGCCAGGGGCTGGCGGACCCGCCGCCGCTCACCTGGCCCCTGGAGGCGCTGGGGCGGGCCTCGGCGAACTACGACACGGGATCGCGGATCCTGGACCCGGTGCTCCAGCCGGCGCTGTGGCTCCTCGTCCTCACCGTCCTCCTCGCCGCCTGGGCGCTGCCGACCACCGCGGGCCTGCGCGACGGGGTGGGGCTGGCCGTGGAGACGCTGCTCGAGCCGCTGTGGGCCCGCATCGTCCTGTGCGTCCTGATCGCCGCGATCCTGGGGGCGACCTGGCTGATCACCACCGGCGGACTGTGAGGGGCGCAGCGGTGGGCGCGGCGGCGCGCCGGAACGTAGGCTGGGCACACCACTGAACCGTCCGGAGGACCTCCATGGCCAAGAAGAGCACGACCGCCACCGACGAGACGCGCCTCAAGGCGCAGCGGATGCGTGAGGAGCAGGCGCGCAAGGACCGCCGCACGCGCAACACGATCATCGGCGTCGTCGCGGTGCTGATCGTGGCCATCGTCGTCGCGGTCGCGCTGGTGGTCGTCAACCAGAGGAACGCGCAGGAGGCCGCCCAGAGCGAGCAGAGCGGCAACGCCGCCGCCGTCCTGGGGCCCTACGCCTCCGGCGAGCCGATCCTGCTCGGCCCGGACGGGGTGGGCGAGCCCGACCCCTCGCTGCCCACGCTCACGGAGTACTTCGACTATTCGTGCCACGCGTGCGCGGCCGTTGACGTCCTGACCGGCCCGCAGATCAGCCAGATGGCGCTCGCCGGCCAGTTCAACATCGCCTTCCAGCCGGTCACCACCGTCGGCATGGAGTTCGCGAAGCCCGCGACCACGGCCTCCCTGATCGTCGCGCAGAAGGATCCAGAGCACTGGGTGGACTTCCACCACGCGCTGCTCGCCTACTTCAATGACCGCTTCACCGCCAGCGACGGCACCGTCATCCAGGACCTCGACAAGTCGGTCTCCCAGGTGGCCGCGATCGCCGCGGATGCGGGCGTCCCCCAGGACGTCATCGACTCCTTCGTGCCCGACGCCGTGGACGCCTACCTCACGACCTCCACGAACACCTGGATCAACCTCACGATCGACGGCCGCGACCCGCAGAAGATCGGCACCCCGGAGTTCGTCAAGGACGGCACCTCCCTCATCACGCTGAGCGGCAACTCCGCCGACGAGGTCCTTCAGGACATCTCACAGGCCATGGGCGCGTCGTCGTCGACGGCGCCGTCCTCGTCCCCGTCCGCCTCCGTGCAGTCGGAGGACCAGTCCGGGAAGTGACGCGGCGACGCTGGGACGTGGAGCGGCCGGCCCAGGAAGTCGAGCGGCGCGGGCGCCCGCTGCCGAGCTGAGCGGGCCGAGCCCGATTCGTGTCCGCTCCTGCGGCCATGGCAGACTGTGGGGGCCGGCCACCTTAGCTCAGCTGGTAGAGCACCCGCCTTGTAAGCGGACGGTCGCGAGTTCGAGTCTCGCAGGTGGCTCCACGTCGTCCCCTCCCGCGAGGTTCGCCCGTCAGGGCAGCGCCCAGTTCACGGGCTGGGCGCCCTGGGCGGCCAGCAGCTCGTTCGCGCGGGAGAAGGGACGCGACCCGAAGAAGCCGTAGCGCGCGGACATGGGCGAGGGATGCGGGGACTTCACGACGGGCGTGGCGCCGAGGCGCGGCTCCAGCGTCTGCGCGTCCCGGCCCCACAGGATGGCGACCAGCGGGCGGTGGCGCGCGACCAGCGCGTCGATCGCGCAGTCCGTCACCTGCTCCCACCCGCGTCCCCTGTGCGAGGCCGGCGTGCCCGGGCGGACCGTCAACACCCGGTTGAGCAGGCACACGCCCTCCCGCGACCACGGCGTGAGGTCGCCGGACGTCGGTCGCGCGACGCCGAGGTCGTCGACGAGCTCGGTGAAGATGTTCTCGAGCGATCGGGGCGGGCGCACGCCCGGCTGGACGGAGAAGGACAGCCCCATGGCGTGCCCCGGCGTCGGATAGGGATCCTGCCCGACGATGAGCACCTTGACGTCGTCGAAGGGATACGTGAAGGCGCGCAGCACGTCCGTGCCGGCCGGCAGATAGCCGCGGCCGTCCGCGATCTCGTCGCGGAGCATGAGGCCGATGCGGTGGACCTGGTCCTCGACCGGCGCCAGGACGCGGGCCCAGCCGGGGTCGAGGAGATCGGACAGGGGATGCGCCCCGGAAGGCGGCGTCGCCGGCGACGGGGTGGAAGGCGGAGTGGTCACACCGCCAGAGTAGACGCCCGACCCCGCCCGCATGCCGGCACGAGGGCGCTCCCCGCCCGCACCGAGGCCCCTTGCCGCTAGTCTGTCACCGTGAGCTCTCAGTATCCGAAGGATGAATTCGACCGCGCGGGCGAGGACATGCCCATCGGCATGCATCGTCCGCAGCCGTCGCGCTGGCGGTCGGTCCTGCCGTTCCTGGCGATCCTCGTCATCGTCCCGCTGCTGGGCTGGGGAGCCAGCCAACTGCTGACCTCGCAGGGCAACACCTCCGCGCAGTCGGAGGAGCAGACGACGCAGCAGTCGGCGGCGCAGTCCGGGACGTCGTCCCCGAGCGGCGACCAGGCCACTCCCGCGGAGTCCGCGACGCCCGAGCCCACCGCGGAGCCGACCACCCCGACGCCGGAGCCGTCGGCGACGCCCGAGGAGACCCAGGCCGTCGACTACAACGTGGCGATCTCGGTCCTCAACGGCACCGGCGTCAACAACTACGCCGCCCAGATCTCCCAGCAGCTCAACGCGGCCGGGTTCCCGGGGACCACGGCGGCGAACAACGACGGCTGGATCTCGGAGTCCTCCACCGTCTACTACGCGGATCCGGCCCTGGCGGCCACCGCGAACGAGATCGCGCGCGTCCTGGGCATCGGCGTCGTCGACACGGCCAGCGACGCGGATCTGGGCTCTGCGGACGTCGTCGTGCTGCTGCGCTGATCGCCTTCCGCCCGCTCCCGCCCTTCCCGCCCGACGAGGGCGGCGCCCCCTCCCGTTGGCCCGCCCCAGCGCGAGGGGGCGCCCTCGTCCATGGGAAGGGGGGCACGGCTCCCGTCTTGCACTCCCGTGGTGAGAGTGCCAGACTGAGTGCTGGCACTCGCCCAGGCAGAGTGATAACAACCCGGGGACCCGATGAGGCCGGTCCGGGGGCGTGACCAGAACGCCCCGGGAGTGGTCGTCCGTCGCGGGCATCGGACCCCATCCGCACCGCGGAAGGAATGCAGACAGCATGACCAAGATCATCAAGTTCGACGAGGACGCCCGTCGCGGCATGGAGCGCGGCCTCAACCTGCTGGCCGACACCGTCAAGGTGACGCTGGGCCCCAAGGGCCGCAACGTCGTCCTCGACAAGAAGTGGGGCGCCCCCACGATCACCAAGGACGGCGTGTCCGTCGCCAAGGAGATCGACCTGGAGGATCCCTACGAGCGCATCGGCGCCGAGCTGGTCAAGGAGGTCGCCAAGAAGACCGACGACGTCGCGGGCGATGGCACCACCACCGCGACGGTCCTGGCCCAGGCGCTGGTCCACGAGGGCCTGCGCAACGTCTCCGCCGGCTCCAACCCGATCGCCCTCAAGCGCGGCATCGACCGCGCGGTCGACGCGATCGTCAAGCAGCTCCACCAGGACGGCCACCCGATCGAGACCACCGAGCAGATCGCGGCCACCGCGTCGATCTCGGCGAACGATCCCGAGATCGGCCAGCTCATCGCCCAGGCCTTCGAGAAGGTCGGCGCCGAGGGCGTCGTCACCGTCGAGGAGACGAACTCCTTCGACACCACGCTGGAGACCACCGAGGGCATGCGCTTCGACAAGGGCTACCTGTCGGCGTACTTCGTCACGGACAACGAGCGCCAGGAGGCCGTCCTGGAGGACGCCTACATCCTGCTCGTCGAGTCGAAGATCTCCTCGGTCAAGGACCTCCTGCCCGTCCTGGAGAAGGTCATGCAGACCGGCAAGCCGCTGATCATCATCGCGGAGGACGTCGAGGCCGAGGCCCTGGCGACCCTGGTCGTCAACAAGATCCGCGGCAACTTCAAGTCCGTGGCCGTCAAGGCCCCCGGATTCGGCGACCGCCGCAAGGCGATGCTGCAGGACATGGCCATCCTCACCGGCGGCCAGGTCATCTCCGAGACGGTCGGCCTGTCCCTGGAGAACGCGGATCTGGACCTCCTGGGCCGCGCCCGCAAGGTGATCGTCACCAAGGACGAGACCACCATCATCGAGGGCTCCGGCGAGAAGGACGCGGTCGACGGCCGCGTGCGCCAGATCAAGGCGGAGATCGAGAACACGGACTCCGACTACGACCGCGAGAAGCTCCAGGAGCGCCTCGCCAAGCTGGCCGGCGGCGTCGCCGTCATCAAGTCCGGTGCCGCCACCGAGGTGGAGCTCAAGGAGCGCAAGCACCGCATCGAGGACGCGGTGCGCAACGCCCGCGCCGCCTCGGAGGAGGGCATCGTCGCCGGTGGCGGCGTGGCTCTCATCCAGGCCGCGAACGAGGCCCTCAAGGACCTCGACGCCGAGGGCGACGAGGCGACGGGCGTGCAGATCGTGCGTCTGGCCGTCACCTACCCGCTCAAGCAGATCGCGGAGAACGCGGGCCTCGAGGGCGGCGTGGTCGCCGACCGCGTCGCCGGCATGGAGCCCGGACACGGCCTGAACGCCGCGACCGGCGAGTACGGCGACCTCCTGGCGGAGGGAATCGCCGATCCGGTCAAGGTGACGCGCTCCGCGCTGCAGAACGCCGCCTCGATCGCCGGCATGTTCCTCACCACCGAGGCCGTCGTCGCCGACAAGCCGGAGCCCCCGGCCCCGGCGCCGGCCGGTGGCGACGACATGGGCGGCATGTACTGAGCCGCCCCCTCCCACTCCGGGCGCCCCGCGGGGCGGCCCGGGGCCAGGAGATGACCTGAGGGTCAGCCCGCGAGCCGCCCTCGTCGATGGGTCTCCATTGACGAGGGCGGCTCCGCGTGTTCTTGCGGCCCGAGCGCTGCCCCGGGCGCCGCGGAGAGCGCCGACGAGGGCGGCTACCGGCCCGCGAACAGGGAGGCCGATTGCGACTCGGCGTCCGCGTAGACGCCGGCCGCGGCGGAGAGCTGGGCGGCGATCGCATCCAGGGAGGCCTCGACCTGCGCCTGGGTCGCCCGCCATTGCGCGGCGCAGCCGGCGAAGGCGGCGGCAGCGACTCCGCCCCAGCTGTCCTGGAGGGCCTGAAGGTCCGCCATCATGGCGGCCACCTCGGTCCTGATGCTCTCGCCGGTGGCCGTGGTGCGCGCGGCGGCGGCCGCGACCTCGTCGGAATTCACGGCATAGGTGGCCATGGTCCGCGTCCTTTCATCCAGGGCCCCCGGGTGGGGCCCGACCAGGACGACGCTACGGATCGGGAGCGCCCGCGCCAAACGGGACCCGGACGGACTGTGGACGGATCGGCGGTGGGCCCGCGCCTGTGGATGGAGAGGCGTCGGCCACCGTCAGTTCAGTGAGACGGCGCGCGTCTCCAAGGACAACTGGTCGGCGTCGAGGGTGTCCAGAGCGTCGCCGATGGCCTCGGGGCTGAACAGCCCGGCGTCGTTGGCGTCCAGCAGGGCTGTTCGCTGGGCGGCGATGATCTCCAGCGCATAGCCGTAGGAGATCTCGGCGAGCCTCCGTCGTTCTTCGGGAGGGATGGCAGGAAGAGGGGCGAGCCGCGCGCGGCCGGACGGCTCTGCCGACCGAGGTGTGCGCGTGCCGGAACCGGCGTCATCCGGCGCCGGGCCGGGCAGCGGCCGACCGGCCGCTGGGCTCGCTCCGAGGTCCGCATGGTCCGGATGGTCCCTCATCGCCTCGAACTGCCTGCGGGCCAGCGCCATCGCCACTGCGCGAGCCTGGTTCTCGTCCACGTCGGCGGCGGTGTCGCGGCCGGCCGCGGCCAGCGACGAGCTGATCGCCGAGGGAGGACGCACTCTCCGAGCGGCCTGGTGCATGAGGCGGCGGATCGCGTCCTGCTCGTCGGGATCGATGCCGACGGCTTCCGCCGGCCGGACGAGCCTGACCACGGGGCCCAGAGTGGTGCCCTGGATGAGCAGCGAGGCGGCAGCGACCAGGAAGGCGGCAGCGACCAGGAAGGACCTGTGCGGGGTGTCCAGGGGCAGCGTCTGGGAGGCGGCCAGGGTGATGGCTCCCCGCATTCCCGCCCAGATCATGACGGCGCCCTCGCGCGGGCCCAGGGGATGGTCGGCGTGGTAGTCCAGGTCCGAGACCAGACGCGTCAGTCGGCGGCGGAACCGGTGGGCGCGCCCGCTGCGGGCCGCGGCGCCGTCCTGCGACAGCGCGCCGTCAAGCCCGATCGCCGCGCCGAGCCTCCTCGACGCGCTCTGGAGGCGCGGCTTGTGCCGGGACCGGCGTGCCGACCGGCGGGAGAGCAGGCTCAGGAGCGGCATGACCACGGCGGCGCGCAGGATGAGGGCGAGGACCAGAGCGAGGGCCGCCACCCCGACGGCCAGGCTCCAGCCGAAGGACTCCGCCTCGAGGTCCTTCACGATCGAGGTGAGCTCCAGACCCATGAGGAGGAAGACCGACGACTCCAGGATCAGCATCAGGGAGTTCCAGGTCGTCTTGCTCGACATCCGTTGCGTCGGCGTGAGGACGCGCGGGCCCTGATGGCTGGCGACCAGCCCGGCGACGACAGCGGCCACCAATCCCGAGCTGTGAAGATGCTCAGCGGGAAGAAACGCGACGAACGGAGTGGCCAACGAGAGCACGGTGTCGGGAGTGGCCCTGTCGATCTTCGAGCGCATCCAGATCATCGCGCGCCCGACGAGCCACCCGATCACCACGGCCCCCACCACGGCGACCACGAAGCCGAGGACGATCCTTCCCCCACTGATCTGGCCGGTCATCGCACCGACCGCGGAACTGAGGATCACGAGCGCCGTGGCGTCGTTGATCAGTCCCTCGCCCTCCAGGATCGTCACGACTCTGCGGGAGACCCCCGCCTTCTTGACCAAAGAGGTGGCCACGGCATCGGTGGGGCTGACGATGGCGCCGAGGGCGATGCAGGCGGCGATGCCGATGCCCGGCACCACCCTGTTCACGATGAAGCCGATGACGGCGGAGGAGACCGCCACGAGGACGATAGCGAGCACGCTGATGGGCATGAGGTTCCGACGGAAGTCGGAGACCGGCATGTTGACCGCCGCGGAGTAGAGCAACGGCGGCAGAATCACCATGAGCACGAGTTCCGGCTCGACCTCGACCTCGGGCACGTTCGGAATCAGCGCGACGCAGGCGCCGAGCACCAGAAGCAGGATGGGCGCGGCGATCCTGATCCTGTCTGCCAGGAGATCGGCGGCCGCAGTGACGACGAGCACCGCGATGACGGCCAGAAGAGCTGCTGTCATGATCTCCTTCTCTGCAGTCCCGGACGGCTCATCCTCGTGCGGTCCTGTGCTCGGCGTCCGGGCGGGACCGTCGCGCCGGGTCGGGGCCCGAACGGTGCAACCCGTGCTGATAGGCCCGGATGAGGGGGAGGAAGACATCGTCGACGATGGAGGCGATCGCGTCGTCGTCGATTCTCCTCCCCGCGATGAGGATCTCGTCCCGCAACAGGCGCAACGGAAGATCGGCGACGCGTTCGGGGACGTCGACCGACAACTCGCCGCGCTCCCGCGCCCTGCCGAGGAGGGTGTTCATCGCGGGAGTGCCGCGGGTGAGGACCTGGTCGCGCAGGGCCGCGAAGTGGGTGGGGTGCTGATCCGGGAATACGCCGATGGCCGCGACCAGCGAGGCCACGCTGATCTTGTTGTCGAGGGCCTGGTGGAGCAGCGCGATGACGTCCGCTCGGAGCGAGCCCGTGTCGGGGAGGACCAGGTCGTGGGCGGTCAGTTGGCGGCGCAACGCCGCCACGGCCAGGTCCTCGCGGGTCGACCAGCGCCGGTAGAGGACCGGGCGCGATGTCCGGGCGCGGGCCGCCACCGCCTCGAACGTCAGGCTGTCCAGTCCCCTCTCGAGGATCTGCTGCCAGGCGGCGTCGAGAAGGGCGCCGTCCAGATCCGCGCCGTGGCGCCGGGTCGCTGCCGCCCGAGTCCCCATGCCCGCCTCCTTTAAGAGTCGCTTGCGTATCTTACATGAAGGGGCTAGCGTCTGTGTCGCGTGGAGATACGGCCGCGTATCTAGATGGCCCGGGCCCACGCGCCGGGCCGCCACCGCGCACGGCGCTCGCCTCCGTGCGCCCCTGAAAGGACAAGCAATCCATGTCGGACACGACATCGCAGCAAGAATGGCAGGACGGGCGCCGATCGGGCCGGCAGGCCACGGACAGCGCGGAGCCGCCGTTGACGGAGGCCTGGTACGGGGCCACTTTCGCGCAGGCCGTGACGCGTTTCGGAAAGAAGGCGCTTCACTTCCGGGGCTATGCCTCGCCCTCGGAGTTCTGGTGGGTCCAGTTGGGACTGCTCGTGGTCAACGGCCTGCTCATGGCTCTCCTGCGGGGCGTGCGGGGAGGCGACGCAACGGTGTTCTCCTCAGCGCCCGCGGTGGTGGCCTCGGTCATCGTCTGGCTGGTTCAGATCGCGCTCCTCGTCGCGCAGATGTCCCTGGCATGACGGCGCCTTCACGACACCGGGCGCTCGGGAGCGCTGTTCTTCGTCGCCTTCATCCCCGTTGTCGGGTTGGTCGTCGCCGCCGCTCTCCTGGCGATGCCGACGGACCCCGGTGGTCGTCGCGAGGAGTGGACGGACACGGATCCGAGGCCGACCCTCTCGCTCGGGAGGTGATCAGGTCGCCAGGGCGAGGCCGATCCACGTCGAAGCGCCGGCGTCCGCGACGCCGATCGGGCGCGAGGGGAGCCCCTCAGCTCTCGGAGTGCCGGGAGGGGAGGTCCATCGAGTCGATCGCGGTCTCCAGGGAGGAGGCGTCCTCCTCGTCGTCCGGCGACGTCGCGGAGTCGGGCGCCGGCTCCTGGCGGAGGTCGGGCAGGGGCGCGCAATGGTCCTCGCCCGCGGCGGAGGTCCCGCTCGCCGCCTGCGATGAGGGGCCGCCATTGGAGGACGCCGCGGAGCCGGCCTCCTGCTCCGTCCGACCCGCCTCGACGAGGGCGGAGCGGAGGCGGTCCCGGGCGGCCGCGTCGGAGGAGAGGTCTCGCAGGGCCTTCCGGAGGATGTGGCGGCGGCGGATGATCAGCGTTCCGGCTGCCGTGCGCGCCTCGTCGGGACTCAACCCGGTGTGCGAGGGGCCCGAGACGACGTCGACATCGGGGCTCAGGTCGTCGTCCAGGCCGGCCTCCGGATCGCCAGGGTCGAGCGTGGAGACGGACTCCTCGATCTTCGCGAGCTCCGCTTCCAGGTTCTCCCGGGCGGTCGCCTCCCAGGCCTGTCCGCGGGGGGACTGGAAGAGGAACGGGCGGGCGAGCAGGTGGCGCACGACGCGCCGCCGTGCGCGCAGGAACGCCAGGTCGTCATGCTCGGCGTACTCCTGGCGGAGCATCTGGCGGTACTTCTTGTACTCCTGGGGGCTGCCGGCCAGTGTCGCCAGGTCCGCATCGGAGAGGACCTGCGCGTCGACGTCGTCGCGCGCGGCGGCATGCACGGCGACGTCGCGGATCAGCTCTCCGACGCGGTCTGCGACATCCTGGTCGACGCCGAGCCTGACGAGCCGCTGTGAGGTGAATCCCGCGCAGCGCTGGGCGGTCTGAGCGGGGTCCGAGCCCTTGAACGAGGCCCCGACCGCCGTGTTGAGGACGGCACCGTGGTACCACGCGGCCACGCGCAGCAGATCCGGGTCATGGGCGGTGGCGGAGAGCTCGTCGACGTGGGCGAGCACGTTGATGAGGTGGTGGATGTTGTGCAGGTGCCGCACCGGCTCGCTCCACCGGTCCAGCAGGTCTCGGGCCTCCGTCAGGAGGTCGGCGTCCGGCGCCGTCGCTCCGATCTGGCGCATGGCGTCGACGAACGAGCGGAACAACCACTCAGGTGCTTCGGCACCCATGGGAATCGCTCCTGGAAGAGGGATATGGACGCCGCCATGCTATCCGCGTTCCCGTGCGCCGTCACATGGCATGGCGCGCCTCACTCCGGGGACGGCGGGTCCTCCGGCGCCCCCGCGTCCCGCGACCCGCCGTCGCGCGCCGATCCCCGGGGCGGGGCAGGCGGTTGGACGAGGGGCAGATCGAGGCGCACGGTCAGGCCGCCGCCCTTCGTCCGTGACAGCGTCGCGGCGCCGTGATGGGCGGACATGATGCCCGAGACGATGGCGAGCCCCACACCGGTGCCGCCCGTCGCCCGGGCGCGCGAGTCCTCGGCCCGGTAGAAACGCTCGAAGACGCGGTCCCTGTCCTTCACTGCGATGCCCGGCCCGTGGTCGCGGAACTCGGCGACCGCCCGGCCGTCCTGCAGTCCGAGCGCCAGCTCGACAGGCGATCCCTCGGGCGTGTAGCGGTCGATGTTGCCGATGAGGTTCGTGAAGACCTGTTGGATCCGGTCCCGATCGGCGGTCACCACCAGGGCCATCGGCGGTTTGTGGCCCGACAGCGACATCACCCGCACCTGGCGGGCGGGATCCAGCGCCTGCAAGTCGAAGGCCGCGTTGTCCGCCATCTTGACCAGGTCGACATCGCCGAGGGAGAGGGGCTGCCCCTCGTCCAGCCTCGCCAGGGTGAGAAGGTCCTCGACCAGGCTGCCCATGCGCGTCGCCTCGGAGTGGATGCGCCCCATCACCTCGGGCACGCGCTCGGGAGGCACGCCGCCCATCTCGTAGAGCTCGCCGTACCCGCGGATGGCGGCCAGCGGCGTGCGCAGCTCGTGGGAGGCGTCCGACACGAAGCGGCGGATCTTCCGCTCGGACTCCTCCCGCGCCTCGAAGGACTGCTCGACCTGGCTGAGCATCGTGTTCAGCGAGAGCGCCAGCGACCCGACCTCGGTGGTGGGGGGATCGGCCTCGACGCGCTGAGTGAGGTCGCCGGCGGCGATCTTGCCGGCGACCGACTCGATGCTGCGCAGGGGCAGCAGGGAGCGGTGGACGAGATAGCGGCCCAGTGACCCTCCGGCCGCGACGATGACGGCGGCGGCGAGGAGGAAGTAGGAGGCGGTGTTCGTCAGGGTCCGCCGGACGTCGTCCAGAGGCAGGGCGATCGTCATGACGCCCGCCGGTGTCGAGGTGTCCTGGTAGACCAGGGGGATCGCGAGGGCGCGCCAGGTCGATCCGGGACGGGTGGAGCTCACCGTGATCGGGTGGGTGCGCAGGTCGTCGGTGTCCGCCGTCTGGCCGAGGGCCAGCAGTTCCGGGATCAGCGGGGTGCCCGAGCGGGCGACCGTGTCGGAGGAGACCAGGACGGCGCTCTGCCCGTCCGCCATCGTGCGGCGGATGTAGTAGGGAGTGGGGACGTTGGGCTGGGTGCTCGTCTGGCGCGACGTGTCGGCGACCAGGCTGGAGGCCGAGTCGGACAGCTGCTCGTCGACCTGGGCGATAAGGTGGCGCTCAAGCAGGCCGACCATCACGTTGCCGGCGAGCGCCAGCCCGGCGGCGAGCAGCACGATGATGAGCGCCACCAGGCGCGTCACCAGCGGCTTCGCCCGCCAGCTCTGGACGATCCGGTCGACCCAGCGCATCGGGTCAGCCCTCTTCGCGCAGGATGTAGCCGACCCCCCGCCGGGTGTGGATGAGCTCGCCGCCGGCGCCCTCGACCGCCAGCTTGCGGCGGAGGTAGGAGATATAGGACTCGACGATCGCCGCCTCCCCGTCCCAGTCGTACTCCCACACATGGTCGAGGATCTGCATCTTCGACACGACGCGGCCCTCGTTGATCATGAGGTAGCGCAGCAGCTTGAACTCGGTGGGCGACAAGTCGATGTCCTGGCCGGCACGACGGACCTCGTGGGCGTCCTCGTCCAGCTCCAGGTCGCCGACGCGCAGCGTGCCGTCCTCGTCCCCGCCCTGGCGGGTGCGCCGCAGGATCGCACGGATGCGGGCGACGACCTCCTCCAGTCCGAACGGCTTCGTTACGTAGTCGTCGCCCCCGACGGTGAGGCCCTGGATCTTGTCGCGCATGTCGTCGCGCGCGGTGAGGAACAGGACGGGCACGGTGACGCCCGACTCGCGCAGGCGCCGGGTGACGGTGAAGCCGTCCATGTCGGGCAGCATGACGTCCAGGACGATGAGGTCGGGATGCTCCTCGGTGGCCAGTCGGTAGGCCGTGGAGCCGTCCTCGGCGGAGCGCACGTCGAACCCGGCGAAGCGCAGCGAGGACGCCAGGAGGTCGCGGATGTTCGGCTCGTCGTCGACGACCAGGAGCTTGGCCTCGCCCTCGGCCGCAGTCGTGTCGCGTGTCGTCATGGGACCAGTGTGCGGGCCGAGTCTGGATGTTCGCTGGACATCGGGTGGGGATGGCGCCTCCCTCGGCAAGTCGGAGGGGTGTGGGACGATGAGGACCAGACGCCTCTTCCCCGGCCGATGGGAGCCTCCCCGATGTCCGATCCGCTCAACCCCCTCGACGTGCCCTTCACGCCCGTGTCGCCGGCTCTGGCCCGCGTGCGGGTCATCGCCGTCCTCCTGTGGACGGGGATCCCCCTGCTCGTCTGCGCCGTGGTGGCGATCGCGCTCACGCCGTGGCTGTGGATCCCCGCGGTCGTCCTGGCGGCCGTGATGGCCTGGCTGCTGTGGCTGATCCCGCGCCAGGTGCGCGCGCAGGGATTCGCCGAGACCGACGAGGAGTTCATGATCCGCCGGGGCATCATGTTCCGCAGCCTCACCGTGGTGCCCTACGGGCGCATCCAGTACGTCGACGTCTCCGAGGGGCCGATCGCCCGCCACTACGGCATCGCGTCGATCGCCCTGCACACCGCGTCGGCGGAGACCTCCGGATCCCTCGAGGGGCTGCCCGCCGCGGAGGCGGCGCGGCTGCGGGACATGCTGGCCCATCGCGGCTCCGCGGAACAGGCGGGGCTGTGAGCAGGCCGGGGGCGGGCGCGGAAGGAGGCGCGCGGGTCCGCGCCGTCGACGCCGGAGTGCCCGACGACCAGTGGCGCCGCGTCCACCCGATCTCGCCCGTCCTCAACGCCTGGAAGGCGCTCGCGGCCCTGCTGGCCGTCATCGTCTACCAGAACGCCGATCTGCTCGTCGACGTCGTCAACTCCTCGTGGGCGCGCCGCTCCGGCGCGGGCGTCGTGGCGCTGGCCGTCGTGGGCGGGCTGGCGGTGTTCCTCCTCATCGCGGCCGGCTACTCGTGGCTGGCGTGGCGGGCCACCTCCTACGCCGTGACGGACCAAGCGGTCTGGTACCGCTCCGGCATCTTCTTCCGGTCCCAGCGCCACGCCCGACTGGACCGCGTCCAGTCGGTGGACCTGGTCCATCCCCTGCTCGGCCGGCTCTTCGGCCTGGGGCGCCTGTCCGTCGAGGTCGCGGGCGGGGCCGGATCGAACCTCACGTTCGGCTACCTGTCGACCCCCGACCTGGAGGCCCTGCGCGCGGAGATCCTCGGGCGGGCCGCCGGACTGAGGGTCGCTCCGTCCGTCCCCACGGCGGCCGTGCCACCCGCTCATCCGGGGGCCGGCGCGGCGGCGGCGGGGCCGCCCTCGTCGACGACGGCGCCGGACGGCGCGCCGGTTCCCGGGCGGATGCCCGTCGCCGAGGAGCGGCTGCTCTACACGGTGGGTCCCGGGCGCCTGGTCGGCTCCCTGCTGCTGTCGCCCGGCGTCGTCATCCCGCTGCTGGTGGCGGTCGGGTTCCTGGTGGGAGCGGTCGTCCTGGCCGTCGTGGTCGGACCCGAGGCGCTGGGCGCCATGGCCGGCGTCATCCCGGCCGCGCTGGTCGGGCTCTCGGCGGGCTGGGGGCGCTTCTCCGGCGAGTTCAACTTCCAGGCCGCCGTCTCGCCCGACGGCATCCGCGTGAGGCGGGGGCTCACGCAGACCAGCGCTCAGACGATCCCGCCGCGCCGCGTCCACGCGGTCCGCCTCGAGCAGCCGCTCCTGTGGAGGCGGCGCGGGTGGTACCGCGTGACGATCTCCCAGGCCGGGTACGCGGGCGGCGGGGACGGGGACGACGGCGCGGGCGCCCACAGCGACGTCCTGCTGCCCGTCGGCACGCGCGAGCAGGCTGAGCTCGCGCTGTGGCTGGTCGTGCGCGATCTGGGCGTCGACGAGCCGCAGGCCTTCCTCACGGAGGGGCTGAGCGGAACGGGCGACGTGCCGTGGTCCTTCGTGCCGAACCCGCGGTCCTCCCGCGTGCTCGACCCCGTCGTGTGGCGGCGGCGGGCGGTGGCCCTGACCGGGACCGTCCTGGCGGTGCGCGGCGGTCGGTTCCACCGGTCCCTGAGCGTGATCCCCATCGAGCGGCTCCAGTCCGTCCACATCGCCCAGGGGCCGTGGGAGCGGAGGCTGGGCCTGGCGGACCTGGACATGCAGATCGTCCCCGGGCGCGTCCGGGCCCACGCGGTCCACGTGGAGGCCGCCCGGACGGGCGACCTGGCGGAGCGCCTGCTCGTCCTGGCCCGGCGGCGCCGGGCCTCCGAGCCCCCTGAGCGGTGGATGACGCGGGTCGATCAGGTGGTCCGGCAGATGGAGCGCGACGCCTCGCCGACGCGCCCGGCTGCGGAGGAGGAGAGCTGATGTCCGCGGAGAAGAGCCGTCCCGGGCGTCTGGGCGTCGGCATCATCGGGATGGGCCACGTCGGCCCCGTGCTCGGATCCGCGCTGCGCGCGTCGGGCCATGTGCTGGTCGGCGTGTCGGCCTCCTCCGCGTCCTCCCGCGAGCGGGCGGACGCCATGCTTCCCGGCGTCCCCGTGCTGGAGGTCCCCGACCTCGTGCGCCGCGCGGAACTGGTCCTCATCGCCATCCCCGACGACCAGATCGCCCCGTTCGTCGCCGGCCTGGCGGAGCTGGGCGCCTGGCAGCCGGGCCAACTGGTCGTCCACACGTCCGGGGCCCACGGCGTCTCCGTGCTGGACCCGGCGCGGCGGGGCGGCGCCATCCCCCTGGCGATCCATCCGGCCATGACCTTCACGGGCACCTCCGTGGACGTCGCGCGGCTGGAGGGCACGCCGTTCGCCGTGACTGCGCCCCCTGCGGTGCTGCCGATCGCTCAGGCGCTGGTGGTCGAAATGGGAGGCGAGCCCGTCGTCGTCGACGAGTCGGCCCGCGGGCTGTACCACGCGGCGCTGGCCCACGGCGCGAATCATCTGGTGACGCTGGTCGTGCAGGCCGGGCGCGCCCTGGCCGGCGCCGGTGTGGAGGATCCGGGGGCCTACATGCGGCCCCTGCTGGAGGCGGCGCTGGACCGGGCGCTGCGCGACGGGGAGCTGGGGCTGTCCGGGCCGGTCGAGCGCGGAGACGCCGGCACCGTGGCCCGGCACATGCGCGCCCTGCTGGCCGACGGCGGGCTCGACGACGTCGCCGACACCTACGCGTTGATGGCGCGCGCCACCGTGGAGATGCTCCAGCGCTCGGGACGGATCTCCGAGCGCTCGGCGACCGAGGTCCTGGCGGCGCTCGCCCTGGGCGGCATCCCTGGGGAGCCGGAGGACGCCGGTTCGCCGTCCTGACCCCGGCGCGCCACCGGCGCCGACCGGAAAGGTGGCGAGATCCTCGCCCCCCGATGTGGGCGAGCGGGAGCGGACGGGGCACAATGGTGGCGATCATCCGGTCGACCCGGAACCGCCGGCTCCCACCCGGCCCCGGGCCGCCCGCGGGAGGAGACCCATCGTGACCGACGTCCGCGCCGCCCAGGCGGCCCCCACTCCGACCGGGCACCGTCCGATCGTCGCGCGCACGCGCGCCGAACTGGCGGACGCCCTGGCGCCGCTGACGGGCACCCGCGCGCTGGTCATGACCATGGGCGCTCTCCACGCGGGGCACCTCTCCCTCGTGCGCCGCGCCCGCGAGCTGGCCGACCACGTCGTGGTCTCGATCTTCGTCAACCCGACCCAGTTCGCCCCCGGCGAGGACTTCGACGCATACCCGCGCACCCTCGACGCGGACCTGGAGGCCCTGTCCAGCGTCGGCGCCGACGTGGTCTTCGCGCCCGCCGACGCCGAGATGTACCCCGCTCCCGCCTCCTTCACGCTGGACCCCGGGCCCATCGCCCGCGTCCTGGAGGGCGCGACGCGCCCCACGCACCTGGCTGGCGTCGCCCTGATCGTCACCAAGGTCCTCCACCTCGTGCGCCCCGACGTCGCGTTGTTCGGCCAGAAGGACGCCCAGCAGCTCGCCATGGTGCGCCTCCTCGCGCGCGACCTCGATCTGCCCGTGCGCATCGAGGGCGTGCCGATCGCCCGCGCCGAGGACGGGGTGGCGCTCTCCAGCCGCAACCGGTACCTCTCCGGGCCAGAGCGCGTCCACGCCCGCGCGCTCTCCCGGGCGCTGCGGGAGGGGACGCGCCTTGCCGACGAGGGCGGCCCCGCGTCGGCCGTCGCCGCCGCGGCGCGGAGCGTGCTGGCGGCCGAGCCGGGAGTGGACATCGACTACGTCGCGCTGGCGGACGCGGACACGTTCGCCGTGCGGGGCGTGCTCCACGGCGGCGTCGACGGGGGCCCCGCCGACGCCACCTCCCACCACACGCGTAACGCCCAGGCGTTCGATGACGCCGCAGCCGCCGGACGTCCCGCCTTCCTGCTGCTGGCGGCCCGCGTCGGCGCGACGCGCCTCATCGACAACGCGGTCCTGGTCCCCGGACCGGCCGCCCAGGAAGGAGACGCGCGATGAGCGAGGTCTCCCGCACCATGATCCAAGGCAAGATCCACCGGGCGACGGTGACGTCCGCGGACCTCCATTACGTGGGCTCCGTGACGATCGACCGGGATCTCCTCGACGCTGCCGGCATCCTGGAGGGCCAGCAGGTCGACATCTCCGACATCGCGAACGGCCACCGCCTCACCACGTACACGATCGCCGGCGACCGCGGCACGGGCGTGGTGCGCCTCAACGGCGCGGCCGCGCACCTCGTGGACGTCGGGGACCTCGTCATCATCATGGCCTACGCGCAGGTCCCCGAGTCGAGGCTGGCGGCATGGCGTCCGAAGGTCGTCTTCGTCGACGGCGACAACCGCATCGTCGAGGTCGGCGACGCCATCGGCCGCGTCCCCGAGGGGTCCGCGCGCGCCCAGGAGCTGGGACTGAGG
>JAFAAX010000113.1 GCA_023426345.1 Actinomycetes bacterium | reverse complement strand
CCTGCGAGGCGTGCTCGGCGGCCCGCGCGAACGCCGTCGCGGAGCCGGCCGTCTCGCCGAGGACGCCCAGGGCCTCGTCGAGGCGGGCCCGGTGGGCCCGAACCTCGGCCAGGCGGCGGTCGATCTCGCGGATCTCGCGCAGCGCCGTGTCCATGCGGTCCCCGCCCGAGGCGCGCAGGACGTCGACCAGGCCGTCGTGCTCGGCGTCGGCGGCGTCGGCCAGCGACTCCTTCTCCCGCACGGCGTCCGCGGCGGAGCGCCGGCGCCCCTGGAGCTCCGACTCGACGGTCCGCAACAGGCCGAGCCGGCGCGTCGCCCGCCACAGGGCCGCCGGGGAGTCCGGGTCCTCCAGGCGGCCGGCCTGGTCGATGAGGCGCAGACGGTCCACTGCGGCCTCGATGCGGGCGCGCGACGTGCGCAGGGGAGCCAGCGCCGCGACCTGTTGGCGCGCCGTCGTCATCCGCCGCCGCGTGTCCGCCAACTCGTCGAAGTGCTGGACCACGGCGTCCGCGGTGGCGAGCGTCTCGGGCTCCTCCAGCACCATCCGCTTGTAGAGCTCGTCGACGGTGGTGATCTGCTGGCCCGACTGGATGCGCGCGAGCAGGCTCATCGCCTTCGCGCCCGCGCCGGCGGCGCCGATCCCGAGGGTCGCGTGCAGCTTCGCGGAGAACTCGCGGTCCGTGGCGATCGGGACCAGGCCCGCGGCGCGCAGGGCGGAGTCGGCGAAGCGCTGGGCGGCCGCGGGCTCCAGGGCCCGCAGGTCGAGAGGGCCCTCGGATGTGGCGCGGACGCGGACCGTGTCCTCGAGCAGGCGCGCGGAGGCCGGGAGGTACCACGCGCGCACGGCGGTGAAGCGGAGGTCGTCGCGACCGTGGTCCACCCACGTCATGGCGACGGCCGTCCAGGTGTCGCACCCGTCGCCGCGCAGCACGTTGAGGCGGGTGCCGTCCTCCGTGCGGGACTCGTCGAGCTTCCCCCGGGCGTAGGAGAGGATGTTGCGCTGCTCGGTGCCGCGGGGCCGGCCCTGGACGCCGCCGTTCGACGCCCCGTTGAACGGCGTCGTGTGCGGCATCATGAGCGCGATGTAGGCGTCCATCAGCGTCGACTTGCCGGAACCGGACCCGCCGCACAGCAGGGTGGCGGTGGGGGAGAAGCGCACCGTGTGGTGGCCGTCGTAGCCGCCCCAGTTGACGAGCTGGAGGTCCTCGGCCAGCCACTGCTGGCCGAGCGACTCGGCGGGGATCCACCCGAACAGGGTGTCGAGCATGCTCATGCCGGCTCCTCCTCTCGGTTGTCGGCGTCGTCGGCGGGGGCGTCCTCGTCAAGGGGAATCCCCCCGCCGGAGCCGGGCGCGACCTGCTCGCGCAACCAGGTGCTCAACTCCGCCAGCCGCGGCGCGCTGAGCACGATCTCGATGAGGGGGCTGATGAGGTAGCGGCCCTCGGACTCCTCCTCGAGGATGCCGTCGCGCGACAGGCGCGCCACGGCGCCGCGGATGGCGCTCTGGCGCCGGGCCGTGGTGCCGTCGGCGTCGGAGAAGTACGTGAGCGCCATCTGTTCGATGTCCTCGACGTCGACGCGCGCGGAGGACTCGCCCGACGTCGACTCCCGCTGGTAGACGGTGCGCAGGTGGACGAGCACGAGCGTCTCCACGCGCGAGTAGGACTCGTGGCGCAGCAGGATCGGGATGTCCAGGTCGGGGCTGCGGACCTGCTCCTTGTAGGCGACGCCGCGATCGTGGTCGACGACCAGGCGGAGGAAGAGGTCGCCCAAGCGCGACTCGATGGTCGTCTGGTGGTCCAGCAGCACCCGCCAGTCCTCGCGGTTCCTCTGCTCCAGCAGGAACCGGCGCTGGAGCAGGCGCACCAGCACCCGGCGTACGTCGGCGTCCAGGACGCCGCCGTCGCCGGGGAACAACCCCTCGGGGTCCGCCTCCATCGGCCGGGATGCGACGAACGCCTCCTGGGCCTGCGGGTCCTCACTCATCGGGGTCCTCCTTCACGATGCCGGCGCTGACGGCGCCGAAAGCGAAACGGCGGGTCGAGCCGTCGGGCCGGCGGGCCTCGACGATGGAGACGCCCTGCTCCTCGACCATGCCGGTGCGGTGGACGATCTCCAGCAGGCCGAGCAGATCCACGGGGCGGCGGGTCTCCTCGGCGGCGCCCTCGAAGGCCTCGGCCAGATCGAAGCGGTCGCCGAGGCCGCGCACGTAGTCCTCCAGCTCCTGGTAGCGCGGCCCGCCCCACGAGCCGAGGTCAGTGTCCAGGAACTCCACGTCCTCGGCGTCGGCCAGCGGAGCGGGCGGCGCCGGCGGGCGCAGGTCACCCAGCGACTGCCGCAGGTGCCCGAACTCCGCCTGAGGGAATCCCCGGACGGGGTCCACGCGGTCGCCGGGGCGCGAGACCCGCATCCAGGCCTGCAGACCGGACATCACGGCGCGCAGCAACTCGTCGACCTGGCGGTCGCGGGCCGGGTCGTGGGTGCGGACCTGCGCGGTGATGACGTGGGAGGCGCGGCGCTGGGCGGTGAGGACCTCCTCGACGCCCAGCTCCAGGCGCCGGGCGATGGCGGCGAGCTCGGCCTGCTGCCCCGCGTCCATCGCCCCGGCGAAGGGCCGGGCCAGGACGCCGCGCAGCTCGGCGGTCAGATGATCGATGCGCTCGGGGTCGCCGATGAGGCGCAACGCCCCGGCGAAAGCGCGGCCCTCCGGGGTGGACTCCATGACGTGCTGGCCGCGCTGGAGGTACTCGCGCAGGATCTCGCCGGTCGGACGGACGTCCTGGCGCAGGTCGGCCACCACGTCGCGCTGCATCTGCTTGAGCGACTCGGCGACGCGGGTGAAGTCGGCGGGAAGCTCACGGGCCAGGTGGACGACGTTCTCGGCCTCCTCCAGGAGCTGCTCGTCGTCGACGGGATCGACCCCGCCCTGGCGGATGCGCCGGATCCGGGCGTCCAGGTCCGCGCGCTGGCGGGTCAACCGGTCGATGCGCGCCGCGGGGTCCGTCTCCGCGTCCTCGGAGAGGCGGTCGACGGCCTCCAGCAGCGTGCGCACCCGGGAGTTCGACACCCGCGTCCCGCGCCCGCCCGCGCGTCCCGCGATCTCCAGGGCGCCGACGGCGTGGGCGGACAGCCGGTAGACCTCGGACTCCCCGTCGATCTGGGGCACCAGCCACCCGACCTTCACCCAGTACCGGCACACCTCGCGGCCGGTCCCGGCGGGCAGTCCCGCCCCGTCCTCGTCGTAGCCCGCCGACCGCAGCTCCTCCAGCAGATCGTCGACCTCGACATGCGCGTCGGAGACGGCCACGGTGGTGCGTTCGGGCGTGAAGACGAGCGACAGGGCGGCCACAACGAAGGGCGCGTAACGGCCGTGGAGGAGATCGAGCGTCGGATTGGTGAAGGCCGTCCGCGCGCGCCGGTAGGCGGCCTCGGCCCTCGTGCTCATCATTGGATCGATTCTAGCCCGGCCGGGTGGCGCGGGCCGCCCTCGTCACTCGGGGGAGGTCGCTGCCTCCCCGGGGTCCGGGAGGGGCAGGGGGACGGTCGGCGACTGGGCGCGATGGGCACGCCTCACCACGACGAGGAGCCCGGCGATGCTCACCACGGCGACGACCACGTGGACGGGTGCCGACCCGGAGGCATCCCACAGTGTGTGCAGGACGACGGCCGCCACGTAGGCGGCCAGCGTGGCCGCGGCTCCGTGGCGGGCGTGGGAATGCCAGGCCCACAGCGCCGCGCAGACCACGCCCGTCCAGGCGACGTGGCCGGCGGGCACCAGGACGCCGCGCAGGAGCAGCGTCGCGTCGACGGCGCCGATCCCGCCGCCCTTCTCCAGGAGCGCGTTGAAGCCGTAGCCCATCGTCTCCAACACCGCGAACCCGGCGCCCGTGGCGACGCCGACCAGGACGCCGGCGTGGGGGAGGCGGCCGCGCGAGGCGAGGAGCACGGCCACGGGGACGACGAGCTTGACGGACTCCTCGATGAGGCCGACCAGCAGGACGTAACCGTCGCCCAGGGCGGAGGCGGCCATCGACTCGAACAGCCCGGCGCCGAGGATGCCGACGATGCCGCCCAGGAGCATGGCCACGACCACGACCGAAGCGGGGGCCAGCGCGCCGTACGGCCCGTCCATCGCCCACACGAGGACCGTGAGCGGGACGGTCAGCGCCCCGACCAGCAGCAGGGCGGGGAACATCGTCGTGTTCCCCGTGAGGAGGAGGACCACGAGGAGCGCGGCGTAGCAGAGGACGCCCGCGGCGAGGACGACCAGGGGAGCCAGGCGCACGTACCACGGCGCGCGGGGAGCGGGGGAGGCCATGGGCCGATCGTAAGGGCGGGAGGCAGGGGCGTCCAGCGCCGGACGGCGGCCGAGGCGGGACCGGGACTGGGACACCCCGCCCGCGGGGCGCCCTCGTCACTGCGACCGGTAGACGGGCCTCAGAAGATCCACGAGGGCGCGCCCGCGGACCTCCAGAGCCAGGACGGGCGCCTGGTCGAGGGCGTTGTCCCCGGCGGCGGGAGGTGCCGGTGGATCGGGCGTGGGGCCCTGCGCCTGGAAGAAGGTGTCGAGGACATCGGAGAGAGGGACGCCCGCCGACTCGGCGGCGTCCGCGGCCGGCACGCCGCCGGACCGGGCCGCGCGCAGGTCGTCCAAGAGGTCCTCCCGGCCCCGCCCGCGCCAGGCCAGGATCTCGAAGGGGTCCCGGTCGAAACGCTCGGCGAGGAGGTAGAAGACGGCCGCCAGGTGCTTGCACGGCACCTCCCAGTCCGGGCAGGTGCAATCGAGGGTGAGGTCGCGCGGGCTCTGGGGGAACAGGGAGAGCCGCTCGTCGGCGAAGACCTGCTCGATCTCGGGCGGCATCTCGCCGGCGAGCAGGGCCGCGGCGAACCAGGCGTCGTCGGCCAGGCGCCGCTCGATGCGCGCCCAGTCGGCCTTGCCGAACGCGGCGATCCCGACGCGGACGCGGTAGGGACGCGCCCGGCTGCCCTGGACCCGGGCGGACACGGCGCCCGGCTCGATCTCCATCGCGAGCACCTGGCCGCGCCGCGCGTAGTTCTTCCCCCGCTGGAGCCGGTTGCCCATGCCGAAGTCCTCCAGCACGGCGATGAACCGCTCCGACCACCAGGTCTGGGCGATGGCGCCGCGGCGGCTCTGCGCGCGGATGCCGCCCTCCACGTCGCGAGGCCTCGGCGGCGGGAACGCCCATTCGGACCGTCTACTCACCGACCGCTCCCTCCGACAGCGCCATCAGGGACCGCAGTCCTGGTCCACAGGGGCCTCGCCGACGCGGAACGTCGCGTGCGCGGGGCCCTGCGCCCCGCGTCCGACCTCGTCCCAGGGGGTGAGCATCTGTTCGAGGGCCGCCAACTCGTCCGGGTCCGCATGGAAGAGGCCGTCCGCGGAGGTGAGCGCTCCCAGCCACGCCTCGGTGGCGGGGAGCCTGCGCGGGGGACGACCGCGGCGGGGCGGCGCCAGACGGAGCTCGCTGCGCTGGGCGCGAGCGCGGACGCGGGCGTCGACCAGCGCGGAGATCATGTCGGCGACCAGGGCCGTCGGGTCCTGGGAGCCGACGGCGCAGCGGCAGACCGGGGGCAGTGACCGGGAGAACTCCTGGACGGCCAGCAGGTCCCGGCCGCGCAGGACGGGACGCCACCGGGCCTTGGCCGGGACGGTCGCCTCGCGCGGATCGGAGGACCGCTCGGCGTCCCCGGCAAGGTCCTCCCCGGGCGCGATCCCTGGAAGGAACGACCCGGCATCCGCGATGTCGGCGGCGAACGCGGCGATGTCGGCCAGGAAGGGCAGTGAGGCGCCGATGCGGACGTCCTCGAGGGGACGGGTCGGATCCCCCGGATCCTCGGAGACTCCGGACGCGCCGGGCTCGAGGACCGTCCTGTCACGGAGGCCGCTGAACCAGGTCAGGGCCTGGGCGGCGGTGAACTCGACGGTCGGGACGGCCCACGACAGGAGTGCCGGATCGCTGCGGTGGGCCTGGCGCGGGGTGACACTGACCATCTCGGGGGAATCGAGCGGCGACTTCGCCACGGAGGGCAGTTCCAGGACGACCGGTCCGCCGACGGCGCTTCCGGCGATGTGCCGGGCCAGCACCTCGGTGGCGCGGCGAACGGGTGGGGCCGCGCGCGACGCACCGCCTGGCTGGTGCTGGTCACCGGTTGGTCGGAGTCCTCCGCCCACAGGGCCAGCCGATGGTCGAGCGTCCAGAAGCCGTGGAGGACGAGCACAGTGGCTCCCTTCTGGTTCGACAGTCGGCGGAGCCGAGTGTACCCGGCGTGGATCAATCCGCTCCGCGGCGTCGGCGCCGGTGGTGGTCATCACGCCTTCGAAGGGAGTGCCAGGGGAGAGTGAACGCGGTACTCGGCGTATCGGGAGAGCTGGATCGCCTGGAGACCGCCGACTGCCGCGAGAGGAATGAGGTAGCAATGGAGGTCGCCGTCGACGATGAAGAACTCGTCGATCTCGTCGGGGGTGTAGGTCCTGTGTCCCCCCTGCGACTTCGAGAGGGCGACGGTCCAGGAGTGTCCGATCCGTGTGGTCGTGGTCTTGACCTGCACCTTGCGCGTCTCCTGGTCGTCTTCGACGAGGAGGTCGTAGCGGGGTTGGCCGAGGGGAAGCACGACGTCCCATCCGCTGAGTTGGTACCACGCGGCGGCGATCATCTCCCCGGCGTGGCGGAGATGACGGAGATCGGGCACGAGAGTGGCGGGGCCGGGCGGCTCGGCGACCGCGCGGGGACCATCCAGATGCGCGGTGGGGATACCGAGGCGTAGCGCATGGCCGCGGAGATTCGACACGCCAGCGGGCGAGAGGATCCCCACGATCTCCCCGGCTTCCTCCCAGCTGGAGGCGGCCTCGACGGCGCTCCGAAGCGAGTCGGGCGTCCACTTCCTCTGCCCGACGAAGTGGCTGTGGTCCAACCCGAGTCGGTCCGCATACGACCGCGCTGAACGCATGGCGCTGCCCGATGTCGCCAGCAGCCCGAGCTCCCGCAGCACGCCCCGCCAGCTGGTCGAGGTCCGGATCGCGTCTGCCAGCTGCTGGTCGGTGTAGGTGCGTCGTCGTGCCATTCCACCAGTGTCCGACAGCCCATGGGCATCTGGGTGAGCAGCGTTCCTCGACAAGGAAATTCCCTGACCAGAAACCAATTCTGATCAGGGACTTCGGTCGGGCTGACAGGATTTGAACCTGCGACCCTCGCACCCCCAGTGCGATGCGCTACCAAGCTGCGCTACAGCCCGAAGCCGCCTCGCGGCGACCCGACAATGCTAACCCATCGGCGCCGCGCTCGGCGAATCGCCCCCAGTCGCGCCCGTCACGCGTGCGGCCATGCGGCGGCGGCGCGGTCGATGAGCCCGAGCGTCCGGCGGGGGAGGGACTCGAGGATCTGGACCTGGACGCGGCCGGCCGCCCGGCCGGTCCTCTCCGCGCGCCAGGTGCCGACGACCCGCCCGTCCACCAGCAGGTGCGGCCTGAACACGCCGTTGCCGCCGGGGATCACCGCGGCCATCGCCTCCGGGGACGCGACCAGGGAACGGTCGGCGTAACCGAGGAGCCATTCGTCGAAGGCCGGCACCAGATCGACCTGGATGGGCGCCGGCGCGACGGGCCCGTCCGCGGGCGCCGCCGTCTCCGCCCCTTCCAGAGCCGTCTCCCCGACCCACGCCGGCATGCCGCCGAGACTCGTCGAGGCCGGCCCCTGCGCGGCCTCGAGCGCCCGGCGCGCGCGGGTGAGCGGCAGGCCGGTCCACCACGCCAGGTCCGCGGCCGTGACGGGCC
>JAFAAX010000115.1 GCA_023426345.1 Actinomycetes bacterium | reverse complement strand
GGTCGCCGGGATGCGCGAGGGCTGCACGGCCGCGGGCGGCGTCCCCGCCTCCGGGGACGAGGGCGCGACCGGACGGCTGGCCCGCCGACGCAGCGGAGGCTGACCGCGCTGGGCGTGGGAGGCGCCGGGCAGGCCCTGCGATCGCCGATTCGTCACGGGGGGATCGTCCCACACTCGCCTCGGCGGAGGCGACCGGCGGGGGGCGTGGCGCGGGCGGTGTCGCCGTGGTCCCGGCGGCGTTGCCCGGTCCGTGAGCCGTCCGCGATCCCTCCCTGAGGCTCAGTGCCCTCCCGCGCACGATCCGGCACGAAACGGCCGCTGAGACTCGGGGCTGGAGCCGACGCCAGGTCGGGACGGCGCGCGGTCCGCCGGCCGTGCCGTATGCTGGGGGTGGCACCGGCTCGGTAAGCCCCGGGCTCCAACACATGCCGCTTCGAGCGGCCTTAGCGCCGACAGGCGCTTCCGGGTCGGTGCCCCATGCGGCCGCACCCCGACCGCGGGCGGCGATCCCCTCCGGGCGTGTCGGCAGCCGCCCCGTCCCGGTCCCCGTCATCCGCCCCGGCGAACGGGACCCGTTTCCTAGGATTCCCCCATGCACATGCTGGCCGAGGCGGGACGCTCCCTGTGGCGCATCGTCCGCGACGCTCTGCGCGTGCTCGCCCGCCATTGGCCGGCCCTCGCGGCGCTGTACCTGTTCGGGGCGGCCGCCCGCGGCGGGTTCCTCTGGCTGGCGGTGCGCGTCTCGGCGAAGTCCTCGTTGGCGGCGACCCTCGTCATCCCGTTCGCCTCCCTGTCGATGCTGATCGCCATGGTGCTCATGCTCCGCGCCGTCGCCCCGACGTTGCCGGCGCTGGCCGGCTCGACGGGCCAGGACGCGCCACGCCGGCGCTTCCGCGCCGACCTCACGGTCGCCGTCCAGGTCCTGGTCCCGTTCCTCGCCGTCTACGCCTCACAGGGCCTGCTCCGGGCGGACACCCGAACCGCCATCTACGACGCCACCGCCGACGAGTGGATGTCGGAGGGGTTCAGCGCCGACTTCGGCCGCTTCAGCAACATCGACCCGGCGCTCGACCTGGCTGTCATCGTCATCGCCCTGGTCCTGCGCAAGGTGATCGCGGGCTTCGACCTGGGCGCCCGCAACGTCGGGATCGCCGGCTTCGCGGGGTACCTCGAGGCCCTGTGGCTGGTGACGCTCGCGACGGGGCTCTCCTCGCAACTGGAACACCTCACAACCTGGGTGTCGACCCGGTTGGCCATCGTGCGGATCGGGCAGGTGCTCCGCGGCGCCCTCGACGTGCTGGGGCCTGTCGGCTCCGCCATCCAGACCGGCATCGACCAGGTCGGCGCGATCCTGTCCTCCATGGGATCCCTGGTCATCGTCCCCGTCGCCTGGATGGCCCTCGGCGCCACGATCTATGGGACGTCGTTGCCCGACTCGAAGCCGCTCGCCACCTCCGAGCAGATGACGACCCGCATCCGACGCATCCCGCAGCCCATGCGCCGCGCTGCCGCCCAGGTCGTCGAGCCCGTCGTCAGCCCCTTCCGCAACACGCTCACCGCCATCGGGCGAATCGCCGTCGCCGGTGTCCTGCCCATGGTGCTCCTCTGCCTCGTGCTGGCCGCCGCGTCCCACGTGCGCATGCTGACGGTCCAGGTCCTGCGCCTCCTCATCGGCCCGCAGACCCGCCTGGTCGCCTACGCCCTGAGTTCCCCCGTCGACATGGTGGCCCGCGGCGTCTACACCGTGATGATGGTCGCCCTGCTGGCCTCCGCGGTGAACACGATCGTCCTGCGCCAGCGCGAGCAGGCCGCGCCCGGTCAGAGGCCCGTCGGAATCGTCCAGTAGGTGCCGCGCTCCGCGCCCCCCTGTCCGATTCCCAGCCGCACCTCCGTCGGGATCACCGTGGTCGGCACGGCGATGACGACGTCGATGCGGAAGTTCCGGGGCCGGGGGACGTCCGGGGCCTGCCAGTTCTCATCGGGGAAGTCGCCAGAGGGACCGGGGGTGTCCGCGGGCGTGCACTTTCCGCTCCACCAGTCGACGGTGGGACGGCCATCGGCCATCTTCCCGCCGGCCCCCGCGTACCGGGCTCCATCGGGCCCGATGAGCTCGATGACGCACTCGCTGAGGACCATGTCCGGCGGCGCGGACGCGTCCAGTGTCACCTTCCACAGACGGGCGCCCGGCATCGCGGCGATCTGCTCGCCGAGCGCAGACTGGAACCCGTCGACGGGGACGACGCCGACCAGCGTGTACGTCGCCTCGAAGGCACCGGCGTCCATGTCGTCCGGGTAGACGATCGACGATTCGCCGGTGCCCAGCGTCGCGGACGTCTCGCCCCGGATCTCGTGGTGGGCCGTCCACGGCAGGGCGATGTCGAGGGTGCGGAACAGGCTGGCCGCGAGCGCCAGGGCGAGCGCGGGGATCAGGAGGGCCAGGTACCAGCGGTTCACGCGGACCCAGCTCCGCCACCGGCCGCCCGCATCCTCCGCCCGGCCCGGCGTGGCGGGGCCGGTCATCTGTGGATCGATCATCGCGCCCCCGTTCCCGGGACCGCCAGGTTGACCACGTCGATGGCCGGCTGAGGCGTCGTGGCCAGCGGGTCGTCCGAGGCGATCCCCAGATCGATGAGCGCCAGGTCGTCTGCGGGGGAGCCCGGTTGGCTCTCAGCGGGAACCGCCAGGACGAGACCCGGGACGTCCTCGTCCGCGACCTCGAAGGCGACGCTGCACTCCAGCGGGACGTCCGGCTGCGCCGCGGCGCAGGAGGCCGCCACGTCACCGCCCGAGTAGGTGCGGCCCGAGGTGGAGCGCATCTCCATCTCCGAGAATGTGCGCTGCTCTCCCGATGCGATCACGTCCATCGTGACGACCACCCACGTTCCCGTCGAGTGCCGGGTCGCGAATCCATCGGAGACGGTGCGCGCCGTCTCGACCCGCACCGCGGTGAGCTCGCCGGTGCGCAGATGGGCCGTCTCCCCCATCGCGACCGGATGGACGAACGGCTCCGACAGGACGTCGTCGGAGGAGGGCACGCGGCGGTCGATGAATGACCCGATGGACAGGCCGGCCAGCACGAGAACGGCCGTGACGGCTGTCGAGGACACGGTCCACCGGCGCATCTCAGCCTGCCTCCCCGTCCGGCTCGACGTCGAGGGTCTGCGTCGACGTGCCCGTCCGATCCGCCCAGTAGAACCCGCCATCCAGGGACGAGGCGCGCCACGTCGCCCCGCTGTAGACCACCTGCACCTCCGAGGGCCTGCCGACGTCGGCGGGAAGCTCCCACACCAGCCAGTAGTCCTGCGGCATCCCGGGCTGGACGGCGCCGGTCTGCTGTCCGTCCACCGCCCGGTAGACCGAGGTCGGCATGAGGCCGACCGTGGCGTCCCCGCCCGGCGAGCCGGCGCCGGACTCGGCGTCCTCTGTGAGGCCTCCCGCCGGATCGATCTCGCCGGCGCCGTCGGTTCCCACCGTCGTCCCCCCGGAGGCGGGGTCGACCCCCGGCAGGATCGCTCCGACTGAGCGTCGGAGCTCGAACGCCGACACGGCGCTGTCCGCCGACGACTCGACGTGTGCGCGGACCACCAGCGTCTCCGTCCCCTCGGGGGACCACACCAGCAATCCACCGCCATCGGGGGACCAGAAGGCGCGGTCCACGGTCAGGGTGAAGGGGTCGGCCGCTGCGGCCTCGCCGTCCGCGACAACGGGGAGCACCTCACGGTCCTCCGCCGACGCGTCGAGGCCCCCGAACGCGGCCGTCAGCCCGATGACGACCAGGCCCGCCACGATCGCGACGTTCGTCGGACTCACCAGGTCCGAGAACAGCTTGACGACCCGCAGCCACAGCGGGGCCGGCTTCTCCTCCCCCGTTTGCTCCTCCATTGCCATTGGCGAGGGCGGCCCCGGCTCCGCCGGGGCTCCCGTGGCCGGGTCCGGCTCGACACGCCCCCCGCCCGACGCCGCGCCCTCGGCGGTTCCGCCGGGCGCACCGGCCAGCTCCGCGCCGTCAGGCGCGGAGCCGTCCTCGTCAATGGTGGGCGACATGGGACGATTCTTCCCCACTCACCCCAGGAGGGGGTGGCGCACGATGGTCTCCTCGCGGCCGGGGCCCACGCCGATCGAGGACACCCGGCAGCCGCACAGCTCCTCCAGCCGGTCGATGTAGGCGCGGGCGTTGGCGGGCAGGTCCCCGAAGGACGCGGCGCCGCGGATGTCCTCCGTCCAGCCGGGCAGCTCCTCGTAGACGGGGACCGCGCGGCCGAAGGAGGCCTGGTCCAGCGGCATCTCGTCCGTGCGGACGCCGTCGACCTCGTAGGCGACGCACACGGGGATCGTCGGGTAGCCCGTGAGCACGTCCAGCTTGGTCAGGCAGATATCCGTCAGCCCGTTGACGCGGGTGGCGTAGCGGACGACCACCGCGTCGAACCAGCCCGTGCGACGAGGGCGCCCCGTGGTGACGCCGTACTCCCCGCCTTTCTCGCGCAACACGTCGCCCACCTGGTCGGTGAGCTCCGTGGGGAACGGCCCCTCGCCGACGCGCGTCGTGTAGGCCTTCGTCACGCCCACCACCCGGTCGATGCGCGTGGGTCCCACGCCCGTGCCGGTCAGGGCGCCGCCCGCCGTCGGGTTCGACGACGTGACGAACGGGTACGTGCCGTGGTCGATGTCGAGCATGGTGGCCTGGCCGCCCTCGAACAGGACGGTCTGGCCCCGGTCCAGAGCGCGGTTGACCACCAGGGAGGCGTCGGCGATCATCGGGCGGACGCGATCGGCGTAGGACAGCAGTTCGGCGGTGACGGCCTCCGGGTCGATGGGGTCCAGGCCGTAGGCGGCCAGCAGGATGTTCTTGTCGGCCAGGGCGACGCGGACCTTCTCCGCCAGGATGCCGGGGGCGAACAGGTCCTGGATGCGCAGGCCGACGCGATTGGCCTTGTCCGCGTAGGTCGGGCCGATGCCGCGTCCCGTCGTGCCGATCTGGCGCTCTCCGGCGCGGGCCTCCCCGGCCTGGTCCATCACGCGGTCATAGGGGGCGATGATGTGCGCGTTGGAGCTGATCAGCAGGCGCGAGCAGTCGACGCCGCGCGCCTGGATCTGGTCGATCTCCTGGAAGAGGACCTCGAGGTCGACGACGACGCCGTTGCCGATCACGGGCGTCACGCCCGGGGTGAGGACGCCGGCCGGCAGCAGGTGGAGGGCGTACGTCTGGCCGTCGACGACCACGGTGTGCCCGGCGTTGTTGCCGCCGTTGTACTTGACGACGACGTCGGTGCGGCTGCCGAGCTGGTCGATGGCCTTGCCCTTGCCCTCGTCCCCCCACTGGGCTCCGAGCACGATGACGGCTGGCATGGGTGATCCTCCCGGATGGAGTCGGCGCCGGCCCGCGGCATCCGTCGCGGCGACGCGGGGATGGCGGCCGCCTCCCCGCGCAAGTCTACTGAGCGGGCCCCGGAGGAGGGGCGGGCGTCCGCGGCGGCGCGTGGTGTCGGCGGGGTCGGACCCGACGCACATGTCTTGTGTCGCGCTCTCGCGCTCCCCACCTCTCCGCCTCATCGTGAGGAGCCGTTGTCGGCGTGAGGGGCCGTTGTCGATGTGGGGAGCGGCTGTATCGGCTCCTCACGTCGACAACGGCTGTCCACATCGCTCCGGGAACACACATCGTGGGCTCCCCAGGGTGATGGAGGACTGACAACCTCGATCTCTACGATTCCTGGGCGCAGGGCGGGAAACTGAGGTCGCAACGTCAACCACCGCGTTCCCACCTCATGTTCTGACCCGGATCCTGCGGAGCAGTGGCGAGACGGCTACGTCTCCGGCCCGCCACCACCCGTGCGGGGGCGGCCACGTCCCCGCATCGGGGCAGCTTGCGGGTCGCGGCCGGCATCCTTGAGCGCCCGGCGCAGGATCACCTCGATCTGGGCGTTGACCGACCTGAGGTCGTCGGCCGCCCACTTCGCCACCGCCGCGTGCACGTTCGGGTCCAGACGGAGCAACACCTGCTTGCGGGACCGTGACCCCCGTGCCGGGACCGCGCCGGACCCTCCCGCCGAGCCCGCAGCGGGCCCAGCGCCGGCGGAGCCGGCGCCGTCCTCGTCAATGAACGACATGGAACCGACGGGCTCACGCGTAGAGCGAGCCCGCGTTGACGATCGGGGTCGTGCGCTGGTCCGAGCACAGGACGACGAGCAGGTTGGAGACCATCTGGGCCTTGCGTTCGTCGTCGAAGGACACGATCTCCTCGGACTCCAGGCGGGAGAGGGCCTGGTCGACCATGGTGACGGCTCCCTCGACGATCTGCTCGCGCGCCGCGATGACGGCGCCGGCCTGCTGGCGCTGGAGCATCGCCTGGGCGATCTCGGGGGCGTAGGCGAGCGACGAGATGCGGACCTCGATGATCTCCAGGCCGGCCAGGGCCACGCGTTCGGCGACCTCGACGGCCAGCTCGGAGGAGACCAGGTCGGTGGCGCCGCGCAGGGAGGTCTCGCCGGGGCCGGGCTCGTCGTAGGGGTGGGTCGTGGCGACGTGGCGCAGGGCCGCCTCGGACTGCGTCTTGATGAACTCCTCGTAGTCCTCGATGGCGAAGACCGCGCGCGCGGTGTCCGCCACCTGCCAGACGACGATCGACGCGATGTTGATCGGGTTGCCGTCGAGGTCGTTGACCTTCAGTTCGTTGGTCTCGAAGTTGTGGACCTTGACGGAGACCTTCTTGCCCGTGGTCAGGGGCGGGACCAGGCTGAGGCCCGTGCGACGAACCGTGCCGATGTAGCGGCCGAGGAACTGGCGGACCTTCGTCTGCCCGGGGTTGACGATGGTCAGGGACGTGCAGGCCAGGCAGGCCACCAGGACCAGGATGATGCCGATGATGATCTGGGCGACGCCGCCGTCCTCACCGGCGTCCGCCGCGACGCAGCCCTGGATGAAGACGATCGCGCCGCCGACCAGGGCGGCCAGGATGAGGACCAGGGCGAGCAGCGCGGCCGCGGCGCCCGCGGAGGCGGCCGGGTGCTCGGTGACATCGACGCGGGTGCCGGCGTGGCCGACGGGGCGAGCCGCCGGCGCCGGCGCCGCTTCCGCTTGGGTGGAGTCCGGGGACCCGGAGTGGTCCACGGGCGGGCGGGACGGCAGATTCGGGGTGGACATGTCGGTCTCCTTCGTCGGGAACACAGACAGGCTATCAAAGTGATATCTATTTAGCGAGCGTTCACGCGGCCCGAACCTGCCCCTGCTCCCGCCCTGAGTCTCACCCCCCATTTCGGGCCCTCTCGCGCGCGCCAGGGCACTGAGACTCAGATCCAGAGCCCACAGGCCGCGCGAGCATCACTCCTGGAGCAGGCGAACCGGTCGAGGCGGGTGCCGCAGTCCCGCGCGCTGCACGATCTCCCGGACGATGAGGTCGGGACTCCGCACCTCGCGATCCTTGGCGCGCAGGACCAGGCACCCCTGCGCCTCGAGGTCCTTCTGACGGACCAGCTCCTCGTCGTAGGACCTCAGAACCGCGCGAACAGTCTCGCCTCGCTTGCCCTCACCGTCATACTCGACGATGAGATGAAGGCCGGGGAGCTCGAAGTCGACGTAGTAGTCGGAGACGCCCGCTCGATGGTGAACCTGCGTCCGCACGTCCCAAAAGCCCGCGGCCTTGAGAATCCACAGCAGCTCACGCTCCCGCACCGACTCGCACGCGGCGTCGGCCGCGCGAATGACGGCCATCGCCCGGGGCTTGCCCCGGCGTTCCACGAGGCTCTGCGCCCGGGCGGCAAGCCTCGCCCGCGCATCCTCCTCGCGCTCGCGACTGGCCTCGACGTTCTCGATGAACCGATCGAACCGGCTGTACCCGCGCAGGACCCCACTGGCGACGACGACACCGTCTCGCGGTGACAGTGAGTGCGCGCACTGCGCTCCCGCGGTCGCTGGATCAACCAGCACGAGTCCTGACAGACTGCGGAACTGCCAATCCTCCCCGATGAGGGACGAGTGCCGGAGAACCCGGACCTCGGGGACGAGCCCAATCCCGGACGAGAAGTCCGGAAGGGAAAGCCGGGGCAGCAACCCGCCGCCCAGGCCCCGCGAGCTGGCGCCGCACACATGGATGTCCATGAGCTCCTCACGCACCTCGACCCCGTGACACAGGGCCGCCGTCTGGTGGCTGATCACGGCCGATGGCCCGAGGATCACCTGGACCGCACAGGCGCGGACGAGGGTCGCCCGCTCATGGACCTCGTAGGGCGCGGACAGACCCGCAAAGAAGTCGGCATCGACATAGACATGACGCCACACCCGGAGAAGGCGCCCCTCACGCTCCCCCGAGAGACAGCGCTTGAAGGTCGCATGCGTGGACACCACCAGGTGATCAACGGCGTCACTCAGATCATTCATTGATCTAGTTCATATCAGTTCATGATCTTTGACAAGACTCCGGGGTCGATCTGCGGAAAACGCACACCCCAGCCCAGACCCGCCTGCGCTCCCAGACTGAGCTTCAAGGCCCGATTCGCCCCGGATCACGCGCGAGAGGGCACTGACGCTCAGGCCCAGAGCGCGCGGGCCCCGACACCCCCACTGCTACCATGCGGACGTGCCCGAACCCCGTCCCCAGGACCTGATCTCCTCGGACTCCAACCCCCAGGTCAAGCGCGCCCGCGCCCTGCTCAAGGACTCCGCCGGCGGTCATGGCCACCGGTTCGGCGACCTCTTCGCCGCCGAGGGCGTCCAGATCGCCACCCGCGCCCTGCGCGCCGACGGCTGGGACATCGACTCGGTGATCCTGTCGGATGGGGAGACCGCCGGGCTGTCCTCGTCACCGGGGACCCCCGGCGCCCGCGACAGGACGGAGGCTCCCGCAGCCGCAGCGCTGGAGGACATCGAGCGCCTGGCCGCCGAGCGCCGCCTCCCCGTCGTCCACGTGACGGCCTCCGCGTTCCTGCGCCTCACGCAGCGGCAGATGCCGGCGGGCGCCGTCGTGATCGCGCACCGGCGCGCCCGCCGCCTCGACGAGATGCCCGGGAGCGATCCGCTCCTGGTCCTGGAGCGCCCCTCGACCCCCGGCAACATCGGGACGATCGTGCGCACGTGCGAGGCCGCCGGCCTGGGTGGAGTCGTCCTGGTCGGGCCGCACGCCGACCCGTTCTCCCCCGCGGCCGTGCGCTCCTCGATGGGGTCCGTCTTCGGCATGCCCGTCGCCACCGGGGTCGCCGCCGGTGACCTGATCACGTGGGCGCGCCGCAGCGGCCGCGCCCTCATCGGCACGTCGGGCGGCGCCGCCCAGTCCCTCTGGGACGCGGACCTCCCCGCCCGCTCCGCGATCGTCCTGGGCAACGAGGGCGCCGGCATGACGCCCGAGCTCCAGGCCGCCTGCGACGCGATGGTGCGCATCCCGTTCAACCCGGCGGTGGACTCGCTCAACCTGTCGGCGGCGGCCGCCGTCATCGCCTTCGAGTACCGGCGGCGCCTGCCGTTCGCTGACTGATCCATCCCCATCGACGAGGGCGCCCGCGTGGCTGGGACCGCGGGGCCGCGACCGCGTGGCCGCCCGCGCGTGAGGGCTACAGTTCCCCCATGCAGGGATGGGCGGGCGAGGCGGTGTCGCTGGTCGCGCTGGCGGCCGTCCTGCTGTTCGCCGTCGCGCGGCCGCGCGGACTGCCCGAGGCCGTCGCCGCCGTGCCCGCGGCCCTCCTGGTCTTGGCCCTCGGCATCGTCCCCGCGGCCGTCGCCGGGCAGCGGATCGCCGGGATGCTGCCGACCGTGCTGTTCCTGGCGGGCGTCCTGGCCCTCGCCGACCTGTGCGACCGCGAGGGGCTGTTCCAGGCGGCCGGCGACTGGATGGCCCGCCGCAGCCGGCGCCGCCCGGCCACGCTGTTCGCCCTCGTGTTCCTCCTCGCTTCGGCGACCACCGCCGCGCTCTCGCTGGACGCCACCGTTGTGCTGCTGACGCCCGTCGTCTTCGCGACGGCCGCGCGCACGGGCGCCGATCCGCGCCCGCATGTCCACGCGACGGCGCATCTGGCGAACTCGGCCTCGCTGCTGCTGCCCGTCTCCAACCTGACGAACCTGCTGGCCTTGTCCGCGACTGGCCTTGGGTTCCTCGCGTTCGCCTCCGACATGGCCCTGCCGTGTCTCGCCGCGATCGCCGTCGAGTACGCCGTCCTGCGCCTCCACTACCGGGCGGATCTTCGCGTGTCCTCCGCCGCGCCGCGGCGCGCCGGCCAGCAGGATGACTCACCGCCCTCCGGGGCCGAGGCCGCCGCGGAGCCCGTCCCCGTCGTCCCGCTGGTGGTCGTCGGCCTGGCCCTGGCGGGCTTCGCCGTCTCGGGCGCGATCGGGATCGAGCCGTTCTGGGTGGCGCTGGCGGCCGTCGCTCTCCTGGTCGGACGGCGGATCCTGACCCGGCCCCGGCGTGCCGCGGCGGAGCTGATGCGTGCCCTGCGCGCAGCGAACCCCCTGTTCCTCCTCTTCGTCCTCTCGCTGTCCGTCGTTGTGGAGGCCGTCGTCGGGTCGGGTCTGGGCGACCAGGTGCGCGCCCTCATCCCCTCGGGCGGATCGTGGGCGGACCTGCTGGCGCTGGCCGTCGTCGGAGCCGTGCTGGCGAACCTGGTCAACAACCTGCCCGCCGTCATGGTGCTGGCGCCGTTGGTCGCCCACACCGGTCCCGCCGCCGTGCTGGCCGTCCTGATCGGCGTGAACATCGGCCCGAACCTCACCTACGTCGGATCGCTGGCCACACTGCTGTGGCGGCGCATCCTCCATGAGCATGACGAGGACGCCGACCTGGGCGAGTTCACGCGCCTGGGCGCGCTGACCGTTCCCCTCGCTATCATGGCCGCGACCACTGCGCTGTGGGTCAGATCGCTGATGGGAGGCCTCTGATGCGCGTCCTCGCCTGGGTGGAGCCGGCCACGTGGCCGGCGGTGGTCGACGCCGCACTGGCGCTGCCGGGTGCTTCCGTCACGTTGGCGGCCGTGGCCGATCCCCGTGCTGTCCTGCCGGACCGGCCCTCCCCGCTGGGCTCGCCACGGCGCCGCTCGCGGGCCGCTTCGGACGCGGTGACCGACGCCGCCCGCCGCGTGCTCGAGGAGGCCGCCGCCCGCGCCCTCGGCCCCGGTCTCTCGACGCGCCTGCTCACCGGCCCCACCGAGCGCGTCGTCGTCGAGGCGGCGCGGGAGGCCGACGTCCTGGTGGTGGCCCGCGACGGCGACCGCTCGCGCCTGGGGCCGCGCAGCCTGGGCCGCGACGCGCGTTTCATCGTCGACCATGCCCCCTGCACAGTCGTGCTGGTCTGGCCCGGGGACGCACCTCCGCTGGGGACGCTGCCGCCGGCGCCGCCCGAGGCCGATTGACCGGAGCGCCGGCTCCGGCGGCGGCAGTCAGCGGACGGCGGGCGGCAGGACCGCCGCTCCCAGGGGCGTGGGGTTGCCGAAGCGGTGGTTCGTGATCGCGACCGCCTGCTCGTGGACGAACGGCAGGATCTCGAGGCGCCCGCAGTGGGTGACCGGCCCGCCCCAGACGGCCAGGTCGATGTCGCCGTCCACCTCGCGCAGCAACTCCTCCGCCGACCCGCCGATCAGGCGCACGCGCCCGTCGTGGCCGTGATCCGCGCTGCGCAGGCGCTCGACGAAGCGGGCATGGGTCTCGCGCACGACGGTGGCGCCGTGCTGGAGCAGCACCTGTTCGACAGCGGGCGGGAGGAGGTCCGCGCCAGCGCCCGACGCCGCCGGCGGGACCGACACGCACAACGGCTGGGCCGTGTCCGCGTTCCCGCCCGCGCGACGGAGCACGGCGGTGGCACCCCGGCCGGGAAGCCCGCGCTGCGCGCCCGCCTGCTCGGGAAGCGCGAGTCCCGAGAACTCCCCGACCGCGAGCGCCGCCGCGATGACGACGAACACCTCCGCCGCGTCCGCACCGGCCTCTGCCCGGATCGTCGCGGCCGCCGGCAGGTAGCGCAGGACGTCGCGCTCACCACGCAGCCCCGAGGGGTCGTGCAGCAGGTCGAACTCCGTGTCGCAGGCGTGCTCGACGGCGTCGACATCGCGCTCGAGCCTCCTGCGGGCGTCGGCCTCCAGGCCCGGAGCGGCCGCGTCGACGAGGGCTCGCAGCTGGGGCTTGTGCAGGTCCACGGCGCGCTCGGGCACCGACGGGTAACCGGCGCCCCCGACCTCGCCGGCCGGCAGGTCGCGCGCCTCGCACCGCCCGAATCCGAACAGGTAGTTCGGTCCGCCGGCCTTCGCGCCCGCGCCGACGGCGGACTGCTTCCACCCGCCGAAAGGCTGGCGCCGCACGATCGCTCCGGTGATCCCCCGGTTGACGTAGACGTTGCCGGCCTGGACGCGGTCCAGCCAGGTGCGGATCTCCTCGGCGTCCAGCGACTGCAACCCGGCGGTCAGCCCGAACGCCGTGGCGTTCTGCCACTCGATCGCCTCGTCCAACGAGGCCGCCCGCATGATGCCCAGCACGGGCCCGAAGTACTCGACCTGGTGGAACTCGGACCCGGGCCGCACCCCTGAGCGAATACCCGGGCTCCACAGGCGGCCCGTCGCGTCCAGAGGACGCGGCTGGAGGACCCAGCGCTGCCCCGGCTCCAGCGACGTCAATCCCCGCCACAGCTTCGACCCCCGGGCCGGCGCCTCGGACAGGGGCCCCATCTGGGCCGAGAGATCCGTCGGCCAGCCGACCACCAGCGAGCGGGTCGCGTCGACCAGCTGGTCGTGGAACCGCCGGGAGAAGCCGGCCGACCCGACCAGGATCACCAGGGACGCCGCCGAGCACTTCTGCCCGGCGTGGCCGAAGGCGGAGGCGACGACGTCGCGCACGGCCAGGTCCAGGTCCGCGGACGGCGTGACGACGATCGCGTTCTTCCCTGAGGTCTCGGCCAGCAGCGGCAGGTCGGGCCGCCACGAGCGGAACATCCGCGCGGTGTCCGAGGACCCCGTCAACACCACGCGCTCCACCCGCGGGTCGCGCACGAGCCGCTCGCCCCACGCGTGGGAGGAGGGGATGACCAGCTGCAGGACGGAGCGGGGCACGCCCGCCTCCCACAGGCACTCGGCCAGGACGGCGGCGCACCGGCGCGCCGCGGAGGCGGGCTTGAGCAGCACCGCGGACCCGGCGGCCAGCGCGGCGGCCGTCCCGCCGAGCGGGATGGACAGGGGGAAGTTCCACGGCGGGGTCACCAACGTCAGCCCGACCGGGATGAACGAGGCGCCCGCCAGCGTGTCGAGCTCCAGCGCGCGCTCGGCGTAGTAGTGGGCGAAGTCGATGGCCTCGGAGACCTCGACGTCCGACTGGTCGATCCCCTTGCCCAGTTCGGAGGCCGCGACCTCGATGAGGTCGGCGCGCCGGCGGCCCAGTTCGACGCCCGCCCGGTGGAGGATCTCCGCGCGCTCGCGCGCGGGGCGCCCGGCCCAGGTCCGGCCCGCGGTCGCCCCGAGGCCGAGGATCCCCTCGAGGGCGTCGTCCTCGTCGATGGCGGACACCGAGACCGTGGAGACGCCCAGGGAGGAGGAGCGCGCCCGTTCGAGCAGCTCAGCGGCCCAGGCGCGGTTGGCGGGCAGCGCCGGGTCGGAGTCGGGCGTGTTGGCGAAGCGCCAGGCGCCCCCGCCCGGCGCGCGCACGGCGCCCGCCAGCTCGCGCTCCCCCTCCGTCGCCCGGTTCTGGAGGCGGTTGGGGTGGACGCGCGTGTCGCCCTCGCGCTGCCACTGGGCGATCGCCGCGCGGAACCGGTCGCGCTCCAGGGCGCGCGCCGACTCCGATGTCCCGATGTCGAAGATGCTCGCCATGAAGTTCTCCGGCGCCGAGTTCTCCTCCAGGCGGCGCACCAGGTAGGCGATGGCGACGTCGTACTCCTCGGGGTGGACGACGGGCACGTAGAGGAGCAGGTCCCCGACGTCCTCGCGCACGGCGGCCGCCTGCTGGGTGGCCATGCCGGACAGCATCTCGACGTCGAGGGCGCCGCGCACGCCGCGCAGCCCCGCCAGCTCCCAGGCGAACGCCAGGGTGAACAGGTTGTGCCCGGCCACGCCGACCCGGACGTTCGCGGTGCGCTCGGGCGTGAGTGCCCAGTCGAGGACCCGCAGGTAGTTCGCGTCGGTGGCGCGCTTGGACTCCCAGGTCACCTGCTCCCAGCCGTGCAGCTCGGCCTCGACGCGCTCCATCGCGAGGTTCGCGCCCTTGACCAGGCGCACCTTGATGGGCGCTCCCCCGCGACGGCGCCGTGCCGCCGCCCACTCCTGGAGCCGCCGCATCGCGGGCAGGGCGTCGGGCAGGTAGGCCTGCAGCACGACGCCGGCCTCGAGGCGGAGGTTCTCCGGGCGGTCGAGCAGCCGCGTGAACACGTCCAGGGTGAGGTCGAGGTCGTGGTACTCCTCCATGTCGAGGTTGATGAACGAGGGCGACCCCGTGGCCGGTGCGGCCGCGTAGAGGGGGGCCAGCCGCTCCACCGCGCGGTCGACGACCTGGTCGTGGGCCCAGGGGTTGTGCGGGCCGGTGACGGCGGAGACCTTGAGGGACACGTAGTCGACGTCGTCGCGGGCCATCAGCACAGCGACGTCGCGGAGACGGCGGTCGGCCTCGGCGTCGCCCAGGACGGCCTCGCCGAGCAGGTTGATATTGAGGCGCGACCCGTCGGCGCGCAACCGCCGGATGGCGGGGCCCAGCCGGTCGTCGGTCACGTCGAGGACCAGGTCGCCGACGAGCTCCTGGAAGACCCGACGCGCGGCCGCCACGGCGACGGCCGGGGCGAGCCGGCCGGCCGCTCCCCCGAGGCGCGCGGGGAGGCGCAGCCACGCCGGCAGGAACGAGGGGTTCTGAGCGCCGAGGGCCGCCAGGTGGGCGGCGGCGACCTCGGGGTCCTCCGGGCGCACGACGCCGTCGACGAAGCGGACCGTGTAGTCCAGCCCGCCCGGGTCCGCCAGCGCGTCCGCCAGCAGGCGGGCGGCGCGGTTCTCGGGGTACCGGGCGGAGGCCTCCGCCCCGCGCTGCGCCGTCGCCTCGGCG
>JAFAAX010000104.1 GCA_023426345.1 Actinomycetes bacterium | reverse complement strand
GGGCAGACCTCGTCGAGCGCTCGCGGGCGGCCGCGCGGATCGCCGCCGGCAACGCGCGCGCGACGGGCCTGGAGGACCGCGTCCGCGTCCACGCGGTGGACGTCCGCGCCCACCTGCAGTCCCGCGCCGGCCGGGGCGACGTCGACTTGGCCCTCCTGGACCCGCCCTACGACGTGGCGGAGGACGACCTGGCCGGCGTCCTCGACCTCCTGGCGCCCTGCCTCGACGGCGGCGCGCTGGTGGTCGTCGAGCGGTCGACCCGCTCCCCGGAGCCGGCGTGGCCGCGCGCCCTGGTCCGGGAGGACCACCGCGCATGGGGGGAGACGGCGGCCTGGTTCGCCGGCCTCCGCCTAGACTGAGGCCATGACGACCGCCGTGCTGCCGGGCACCTTCGACCCGATCACGCTGGGACACCTCGACCTGGTCCGGCGCGCCTCGGGGCTCGCCGACCGCGTCGTCGTCGCCGTCGGCGTCCACGCGGGCAAGCGCCCGCTGCTGCCCCTCGACGTCCGCGTCGACCTGGTCCGCCGCTGCGTGGAGGGGATGCCCGGAGTCACCGTGCAGGCCTTCGACGGGCTCCTGGTCGACCTGTGCCGGGAGCTCGGCGCCGAGCTGGTGGTCAAGGGCGTGCGCGACGCCTCGGACCTCTCCTGGGAGCTCACCCAGGCCGCCGTCAACCGGGAGATCGGGGACGTCGAGACCGCGCTGCTGCCCACGCGCCCGGAACTCGCCCACGTGTCCTCCTCGATCGTGCGGGAGCTGGCGTCCTACGGAATGGACGTCTCCCGGTATGTCCCGGCCCCCGTGGCGCGCGTCCTGGCGGACAATGGGGGCACGGGCACGGCCCCACGGGGTGGAAGGAGCAGCCGATGACCGAGGACGACCAAGACCGCGCGGGCGGGGACTGGGACGGCGAGCAGGCGGCCTATGGGCCGTCGACGGTGATCGCGGCGCTCGACCAGATGGAAGATCTCGTCGAGCAGGCGCGGGCCGTCCCGCTGTCCGCGACCGTGATGGTCAACCGCGCGGAGTTCATCGACCTCATCGGGCAGGCCCGCGAGGCCCTCCCCGAGGACCTCGTCGCGGCCGACGCCGTCGTCGCCGACGCGGACGCCGTGCTGGGACGCGCGGACACGGCCGCCGAGGTGACCCTCGCCGAGGCCAACGCGCGGGCGCGCAGCACGATCGACACCGCCCGGGAGAAGGCCGAGCAGATCCTCAGCGAGGCCCGGGAGCAGGCCGAGCGCACGGTGGCGCGCGCCACGGAGGATGCGGAGAACACCCGTGCCCAGGCCCGCGCCGACGCGGAGTCGGCCCTGACGGACGCGCACGCCCAGGCGGAGCGGCTGATCGCGACCGCGACCATCATGGAGCAGGCGGAGGACCGCGCCCGCCAGATCGTCGCCGAGGCGCGCTCAGACGCGCAGAAGATGCGGGCCGGCGCGGACGAGTACGCTTCCACCTCGCTGGGGGAGCTCTCCCATCTGCTCACCGACCTCCAGCGCCGGACCGACGCGGGGCGCCACGCCCTCGCCGAGCGTCATGGAATCGACCAGACGGACATCCCCCTTGACCACGACTGACACGCTTCTCCTCTCCCTGACGGACCTGCCGCGCGCGCCGGGCTCGACACTCCACCGCTCGCTCGCGTGGACCGTGCCCGAGGGCGTCGGCACGTCCTCCATGCGCGCCGAGCCGGGGGTCGTGCTGCCGATCGAGGTCGACCTCACGTCCGTCGACGGGGGCGTCCTCGTGCGCCTGACGACGGCCGTCGACCTGGTCGGGGAGTGCGTGCGCTGCCTCGACCCCGTCACGGAGCACCACGACGTCGAGGCGGCCGAGGTCTACGTCGAGCCGGGCTCGGACGCGGACGCGGACGACGACGCCCCGCGGATCGGCCCGCACGACACCCTCGACCTGGAGCCGCTGGTCCGCGACTCCGTCATCACGCTCGTCGACCCGCTGCCCCTGTGCCGCCCCGACTGCCCGGGCCTGTGCCCCGTGTGCGGGGAGCGGTTGGCCGACCTGCCGGCCGGCCACGCCCATGAGACCCTCGACCCGCGCCTGGCGAGCCTGGCGGTCCTGCTCGAGGACGCCGAGGAGGATCCGCGCTGATGCCGCGCACCCCGCACCTCCCCGTCCCCCCGCAGGACGATCCCGCGGCGCTCCTGCCCCGCTGGGGCGCGGACATCGATCCCGGTCTGCTCGAGCTCGCGCTCACCCACCGCAGCTACGCCTACGAGGCCGGCGGCATCGCGCACAACGAGCGGCTGGAGTTCCTCGGCGACGCCGTGCTCTCCGTCGTCGTCGCCGACAGGCTGTACCACGACCACCCGGACCTGCCGGAGTCCGACCTCTCGCGCATGCGGGCGGCCACCGTGTCCCAGGCGCCGCTCGCCCAGGTCGCGCGCGCCATCGGCCTGGGCGGATTCATCCGCCTGGGGCGCGGCGAGGACCTCACCGGCGGGCGCGACAAGGACTCGATCCTCTCCGACACCGTCGAGGCGCTCATCGGGGCCACGTACCTCTCTCACGGGCTGGACGCGGCGCGCGCGGTGATCCTGGCCCGGCTCGCGCGGCTCCTCGACCACGCGGTGGAGCGCGGGCAGACGCAGGACTGGAAGACGATCCTCGTCGAGTACGCGAACGCCCACGGCCTGGGCCAGCCGGTCTACGCGGTCGAGGGAGAGGGCCCCGATCACGAGCGGGTCTTCACCGCCCGCGTCCGGCTGGGCGACGGTGATCCCGTGGGCCGGGCGACGCAGACCTCGAAGAAGCACGCGGAGAACATGGCCGCCCGCGACGCGATGACCCGCCTGGATCCCGGGTGGCTCCCCGACTGACGCAACGGCCCGCGCGGGACCTTGGCCCCGGTACGATGGAGGAGTGATGGACACAGAGAATCAGCGCGACGGGAACATCCGTGTGATGATCGTCGACGACCATGAGATCGTGCGCCGGGGGATCGCGGAGATCGTGGACCGCGCCGACGGGCTCGAGGTGGTCGCGGAGGCCGGGACCGTCGCCGACGCGCTGCGCCGCGCGGACCTGGTGCTCCCCGACGTGATCCTCATCGATCTCCAGCTGCCCGACGGCACGGGCATCGACATCATGGACGGGCTGTCCCATTCCCATCCGGAGATCAAGCCGATCGTCCTCACCTCCTTCGACGACGACGAGGCCCTGGCGGAGTCCCTCCAGAAGGGCGCCCGCGCCTACGTCCTCAAGACGGTGCGCGGCGCGGAGATCACGGACATCATCAAGGCCGTGGCCGCCGGGCGCGTGCTGCTCGACGAGCGCACCGTCACGCGCCGGCGCGCCGACCACGACGACCCCACGGCGGAGCTCACGCCGTCGGAGCGCAAGGTCCTCGACCTCATCGGCGACGGCCTGTCCAACCGCGAGATCGGGGAGCGGCTCGGCGTCGCGGAGAAGACGGTGAAGAACCACATCACGTCGCTGCTGTCGAAGATGGGCCTCCAGCGCCGCACCCAGGTCGCCGCCTGGGTCGCCGGCCAGCGCGCCGCCGCCTGGAAGAACTGAGGCCTCACGCCCGGGCCCGGGCCAGCGGGGCCCTCCAGAATATCTCCGTGCCCACCCCGTCGTAGCCCGGGTGGAAGTCGAAGCTCCCGCCGTGGCGCCGGGCCCGCGCCGCCAGGTTGCCGAGCCCCGAGTTGCGGGTCCGGTGCGGGTCGATGCCGGTGCCGTCGTCCACGATGGAGACGGTGACGGTGCCCGCCTCCTCGCGCCCCTCGATCTCCACGGTGACGCTGGCGGCCGTCGCATGCGCGTGCCGGGCGATGTTGGACAGCCCCTCGCGCACCACGGCCACGACGTCGTCGGACAGGTCGTCGTCGACGCGCCCCTCGGTCTGCTCGGTGCGCATCTCCTCGGAGTCCTCGTCCTCGTTGATGGCGCGCCCGTCCAGCGCGATGACGAGCGAGGGCGCGTAGCCGAGGAAATTGCGGGCCAGGGAGGCCTCGCGGCGGATCCGCTCGACGACGCCCACCTCCTGGTCGCGCTCCTTGAGGTTGTGGACGATCGCCCGGATCTGGCGGACGGCCTCGTCGACGGAGGCCAGGGACTCGTCGAGGGAGGAGATGATCTGGTCGCGGGTGAGCTCCCCGCCCGCCACCTTCTGCTTCGTGGCGTCCAGCTGCATGCCGGCGGCGAACAGCTGCTGGATCGCGAAGTCGTGGAGGTCGCGTCCGATGCGGTCGCGCTCGTCGAGCAGGTTCGCGACGTCCTCGGCGTGCCGGGCGGACGCCAGCTCGAGGGCGAGCGTCGCCTGGGAGGCCAGGGATTCCGCCAGCGGCAGGTCGGACGCGTCGAACTCCGCCCCGCCGGGGCGGCGCAGGAGGATGAGGACGCCGCTGGTCGTGCCGCGCGAGCGCAGCGGGGCGTACAGGGCGGGGCCGAATTCCCCCAGCTCGGGCACGCGCATCGTCTGGGCGCGCGCCAGGGAGTCGACGATCATCCCGGTGCCCTCGTGGAGGACGGACATCGCGCGCCCCTCGGCCGGGAACACGATGCCGACCAGCCGGTCCGCGTGATAGCCGTCCGCGATCTCGCCGGCCCAGGTGTCCCCGATCGAGGGCAGCACGATGAGTGCCGTGTCCGCCTCGGAGACCTCGCGGACGGTGCGGGCGATGAGCGCGAGGGCCTCCTCCTCGTCGGCGCCCTCCAGCATGGTGGTCGTGAGGTTCTGGGACGCCGCGATCCAGCGCTCCCGGTTGCGGGCCTGGGCGTAGAGCTCGGCGTTCTCCACGGCGACGCCGGCGGCGGAGGCCAGGGCGGTGACGATCTCGACGTCCGACTGGTCGAAGCCCCCGAACTTGTCGGTGAGGTAGAGCCGGCCGTAGACCTGCTCGTCGACCAGGACGGGCACGCCGAGGAAGCTCTCGATGCGCGGGTGCCCCGCGGGCAGCGGGACCGGCAGGCGCCCCGAGTGGGCGACGTCGTTGACGATGAGGGAGCCCTCGGTGGGGATCTCGCCGATGAGCCCCTGGCCGACGGGGGGGTGCCCCATCTTCGCGACCTGGTCCTCGGTGAAGCCGTGCTGGATGAACATCGAGGTGTCGCCCCAGTTGTCCAGCACGGACAGGGCGCCGTAGCGCGCGCCCGTCTGCCGGCAGGCCTGGTCGACGAACTTCTGCAGGGCGGGCCTCAGGTGGAGGTTCGAGGTGAGGTCGAGCGCCGCCTCGAGCAGACGGAGATCCCGGCGGTCCGTGGTCATCGTGCCTCCTGGTCGAGGGCCCAGCGGTAGGCGGCGCTGGCGCCGACGAGCTGGGCGTGGGTGCCCTGCGCGACCACCTGCGCCGGCGCGCCCGGGGAGGGACGGCCGAGGACGAGCACCCGGTCGGCGCCGTCGAGGGCCGACAGGCGGTGGGTCGCCACCAGCACGCCGCGGCCCTGGGCGCCGGGCGCGAGCAGGGCGCGCATCAGCGCGTCGGCGGTGTCGGGGTCGAGGTGCTCGGCCGGCTCGTCGAGCAGCATGAGGGGGGCCGGGGAGGCGAGGGCGCGCGCCAGGAGGAGGCGTCGGCGCTCGCCGCCGGACACGGCCGTGCCGCCGGGACCCAGCAGCGTGTCGAGCCCGCCGGGGAGCCGGTCCAGCCAGCCGCCCAGGCCGGCCGAGCGCAGCAGGTCCGTCGCGTCGGCGCGGTCGAGGCCGGGGTCGGCGACGCGCAGGTTCTCCCAGACGGTGGTGTCGAAGACGTGGGCGTCCTCGGCGGTCATCGTCACCTGCGCCGCGACGTCGGCGCGCTCCCCGCCCCACACGTCGACGCTGTCCAGGGTGACGCTGCCCTCGAGGGGCGCCAGCATGCCGGCCAGCGTGTCCAGCAGTGTGGACTTCCCGATGCCGGACGGGCCGACGACGGCCAGGCGCGTGCCCGGACGCAGATCCAGGTCGATCCCGCGGGCGACCACGGGGCCGCCTGGCCAGCCCACCGCCAGACCGCGGGCGACCAGGTGCGGGCCGTGCGGCCCGGCGGGCACGCGATGGGTGGGGATCGGCTGGTCCTCGCCCAGCAGCTCGTCGATGCGCACGGCCGCCGAGGCCGAGCGCACCAGCTGCGTGGCGGCGCCCGCCAGCTCCGCCGTGCCCTCGAAGGAGGACAGGGGCGTGAGCACTAGGACGACCAGCGCGACGGCTGCGACCTGTCCGCCGGTCGTCTGGGGGATCCCGACCAGGAGCGCCCCCACGACGGCCAGGCCCATCGCGATGCGGTCGAGGCCCGCCGCCAGCCCCGACAGGCGCGCGGCGCGCCCGGCGGACCGGCTGAGCGCGTCCTCCACACCGTCCAGGTGCCGGTGGAGATCGCTCAGACGGCCCGAGACCTGCAGCTCGGCGGCGCCGTCCATGACGGACATCGTGTCGGCGGCCAGATCCGTGCGCGCCGCGCTGGACTCCTGCTCGGTGAGGCGGGCGGCGCGCATGAGGACCAGCGGGGTGAGGACCCCGGACGCCAGCAGGCACGCCGCGAGGATGAGCCCGGCGGCGGGCGACAGGCAGGAGATGCCGGCCACCGTGGCGACGCCGACCAGGGCGGTGACGGCGGCGGGCAGCAGGGCCTTGACCACCAGGTCGCCGACGTCGTCGACGTCGGCGCCGGTGCGGGCCAGCAGATCGCCGCGGCGTAGCGAGGCGACGCGGTCCACGCGGGAGGTGGACAGGCGGGCGTAGAGGTTCTGGCGCAGCGCGTCCATGCCCGTGAGCGCCACGCGGTGGCTGGCCAGGCGCTGGAGGTAGCGCATGAGGGCGCGCGCGATGCCGAACATCCGCACGGCGACGGCGGCGACCGTCAGGGAGAGCACGGGCGGCTGCTGGGAGGCGCGTGCGATCAGCCACGCGGAGGTGGCGGCCAGCCCGATGGCCGAGCCCAGCCACGCGACGCCGAGCAGGATCGACAGGGCGACCCCTCCCCGGCTCACCTCGAGGAGGCCCAGGACCCGGCGCAGGGCGCGCCGCTCCGCGCGGGTGAGGAACAGCGTCATCGGCGGTCCTCCCCGTCGGGGGCGGGATCCATCTGATCGGGATCGAGGAACCCCGGGAGGTCGACCGAGAGCCCGGCCAGGGCCTCGACGCGGGCCAGCTGGGGCCACCGCTCCTCCTCCTCGGCGGTGGCGGGGCGCGGCGCGACGTCGACCACCTGGTCGGCCGCCGCCACGACGGCCGCGCGGTGCGCGATGACGACGACGGTGCGCCCCTGGTCGCGCAGGCGCCGCAGCGCCGCGACGACGGTCGCCTCGCTGACGGCGTCGAGATGGGCGGTGGGCTCGTCGAGGACGACCAGGGCCGAGTCGTCGAGCAGAGCGCGGGTGAGGGCGAGCCGTTGGCGCTGCCCGACGGACAGGCCGACTCCTCCCTGCCCGATGGGCGCGTCCCAGCCGCCGGGGAGCGCCTCGACCACGGCGTCGAATCCGGTGGCGCGCGCCGCCTCGTCGAGGGCCGGGCCCGCGGCGCCCGGCGGCATGTTCTCCCGGAGCGTCCCCGGGACGAGCGTCGGGGTCTGGGGCACCCAGGTGGCGCCCGCCCACCAGGAGGCCGGGTCGATGTCCGCGAGGTCGACGGCGTCGGCGCCGCCGTGCGGACGGACCAGGACGCGGCCGCGCGTGGCGGGCTCGAGGCCCAGGAGGACCATGGCGGTCGTCGTCTTGCCGGCTCCGGAGGCCCCCCGCAGCGCCGTGACGGTGCCGGGCGCCAGCGTGGCGGTCAGGCCGGCGGGCGCCCACGTGCCGCGCGCCGCGACCCAGAGGTCGTCCAGGACGAGGTCGCTGTCCGCGGGATCGGGGGCCGGGCGCGCGCCGGGGGAGGGCTCCTCGGCCTCGAGGATGTCAAAGGCGGCCGCGGCGGCCGCCACGCCGTTCGCGGAGGCGTGGAACTGGGCGCCGACCTGGCGCAGCGGCTCGAAGACCTCGGGGGCCAGCATGATGACGACCAGCCCGGTGGCCAGCGCGACGTTGCCGTAGACGAGGCGCATGCCGACCTCGACGGCCACCAGCGCGACGGACAGCGTGGTGAGGAACTCCAGGACGGCGCCGGACAGGAAGGCCACCCGCAGCGTCGCCATGGTCGTGCGGGTGTTCGCGCGTCCGAGGCGGCGGAGGTGGGCGACGGGCCCCTGCTCGCGGCCGAGGGCCTTCAGAGTGGGCAGTCCCGCCATGAGGTCGAGCAGCTGGGAGCCCAGGCGCTCCATCGCGAGGAGCTTCTTGTCCGAGGACTCCTGGGTGAAGCGCCCGATGAGGATCATGAAGATCGGGATGAGCGGGATGGCGAGCAGCGCGACCAGCGCGGACCAGAAGTCCTGGACGAGGATCGTCGCCAGCGTGAGGGGGGTGACGGTGAGGACTAGGACGAGCTGGGGGAGGAACGTGACGAAATAGGGCTCCAGATCGTCCAGGCCGCGGGTGATCAGGGTCGCCGTGTCGGCGCCGTGGCGGGCGCGCCAGCGCGGTCCGAGCCGCTCCGACTTCTCGACGAGGGCGGCGCGCAGCTCCCGGATGGCGCCCTCCGCCGCGCGGCGTCCCCAGGCCTCACGCAGGGCGACGGTGAGCCCGCGCAGGACCACGACGCCGAGCAGGGCGGCGATGAGGCCCGCGACGTCGGAGAGCCCGGCGGTCCCGGCCACCACCGGCGACACGGCGCGCGAGATCAGGAAGGCCTGGGCGATGACGAGGACGGCGGTGAGGATCCCCAGGACCGCCGTGGTGAGGATGTAGCGCCGCGCGGAGCGGGCGTACGTCAGCAGCCGGGGGTCGAAGGGTCTCACAGGGCCATTGTGCCAGCAGGCGGGCGGTTCAGCCCACGAGGAAGTTGTGGTCGAGCCGGATGGACCCGGGGAGCAGCCCCGCGTTCTCCTCGACGTCGTCGGGGGACACGCGCCGGCGGAACGTCCAGTAGGACCAGGCCGTGTAGGCGAGCACTACGGGGACCAGGATCAGCGCCACCACGGACATGATCTGCAACGTCGGCTGGGTGGCCGACGCCTGTCCGATCGTCAGGGAGTAGGCGGGGTCGATGCTGGACTTCATGACGTCGGGCGCCATCGCGCAGAAGATCCACGCCACCACGCCCGCCGTCGCGACGACGTTGAGCAGGAAGGACAGCCCCTCCCGCCGCATCGCCGCCTGGGCGAACACCGCCGAGGCGATGAGGGCGAGCGCCGCGATCACCAGCGGGATCCACGCGTAGACGTTGCTCGCGTAGGCGAACTGCCCCCACACGGCGACCACGGCGACCAGGGCCACGGCGACCACGGACAGGGGGGCGGCCGCCCCGTTCGCGCGCGCCCGCACCGGGCCCTGCGTCTTGAGGGCGAGGAACTGGGCGCCCGCCGACAGGCACAGCGCGACCACGGCCAGGCCGGTGAGCAGCGTGAACGGGGTGAGCAGGCTGAAGAACCCACCGGTGAGCTGGTGCGAGGAGGTGGCCAGGGAGGCGGCGACGTCCTGGGGCGCGACGGCCTGCTGGGTCTGGCGGTCGAGGACCTCGATGCGCATGCCCTGGGCGAGGTTGCCGAAGGCGACGCCCAGCAGCAGCGGCACGCCGACGGCGGCCGCCGTGTGGAACCAGTCCCACACGGAGCGCCAGCGCGCCGTCGCGATCTTCGAGCGCCACTCGATGGCGGAGATCCGCAGGATGAGCAGGACCAGGATGAGGAAGAGCGGCAGGTACATGCCGGAGAACATCGTCGCGTACCAGCCGGGCATCGCGGCGAACGTCGCGCCGCCGGCCGTCAGCAGCCAGACCTCGTTGCCGTCCCAGTGCGGGCCGATGGTGCGCACGAGCGACGTGCGCTCGCGGTCGTTCCTCGCGACGACGTGGAGGAGCATCCCGACGCCGAAGTCGAAGCCCTCGAGGACCAGGTATCCCGTCCACAGGACGGCGATGAGGACGAACCAGAGAATGCTCAGTGCCATGGGAGTCTCCTCAGTAGCCGAAGGACAGGGCGCCGACGGACTCGTCGCCGGCGGCCGGCTGGTCCTCCGAGGCGGGGTGGATGCCCTCGCGGATGTAGCGCGCCATCAGCCACACCCACACGACCGCGAGCGCCAGGTAGAGCAGCGTGAAGCCGATGAGCGTGGCCAGCATCTGCCCGGCGGGGACGGCGGTGGAGATGCCGGCCTGCGTGAGCATGAAGACGGAGGCCGCGTTCCCCCCGGAGTTCAGGGCCGCGAAGTTCGGGGTGACGACCCACGGCTGGCGGCCCATCTCGGTGAAGATCCAGCCGAAGGAGGCGGCGAGGAACGGCGTCGGGATGGTGACGAGGCCGAAGAGGCCCAGCCACTTGTTCGTCGGCACCCGCCCCTTGCGGACCGACCACAGGCCCCACAGCGCCAGGGCGGCCGCGAAGACGCCGAGGCCCATCATGAGGCGGAAGGACCAGAAGGTCACCATCTGCGGGGGGCGGAAGTCGTAGGCGGCGGCGTCGCCGTACTGGGCGACGAAGTCCGGGTCCGCGTTGAGCGTCTCGACGAGCTCCTGCTGGAGGTCCGCGACGCCCTGGATCTCCCCGTGGGGATCGTTGGTGAACAGGAGCGAGGAGAGGTAGGGGATCTCGATGAGCTTCGTCGGCGCCCCCGATCCGTCGATCGGGCAGTCCCCGAACTGCGCGAGCGTCATCGCGACGTCCGTGTGGGAGACGCACACGCCATCGGCGGCGGCCATCTTCATCGGCTGAACCTCGGCGACCTCCTGGCCCTGGAGGTGCCCCGTGCCGATCGTCAGGACGCCCGAGACGAGCATGACGACCATGCCGAAGATCGCGATCGGACGCCACCGGTCGCGGGCCTCGGCCTGTCCGGGCTCCCCGCCCTGGCGGGCGGCGCGGGTCATCCACCAGATCGCGATGCCGGCGACGAAGGTGCCGGCGATCAGCCAGGCGGTCACGATGACGTGGGTGAACTCCCACACGAGCACCGAGTTGGTGAGGACCTTGAGGAATCCCCCGACGCCGTCCAGCTCCGCTCGTCCGGTGTCCGGGTTGTAGACGGCGCCCACCGGATGCTGCATCCAGGAGTTCGCCGCGAGGATCCACAGGGCGGAGAGCATGGTGCCGATGGCGACGCACCAGATGCAGGCCAGGTGCCAGGCCTTCGACAGCCGGCCCCAGCCGAAGATCCACAGGCCCAGGAAGGTCGACTCGAGGAAGAAGGCGAGGAGGGCCTCGACGGCCAGGGGGGCTCCGAAGATGTCGCCGACGTAGCGGGAGTACTCCGACCAGTTCATCCCGAACTGGAACTCCTGGACGATGCCCGTGGCGACGCCCAGGGCGAAGTTGATGAGGAGGAGCTTCCCGAAGAAGCGCGTGGCCTGGAGCCACGTGTCCTTGCCGGTGCGCTGCCAGACCGTCTGCATGATCGCCACCAGGAGGGACAGTCCGATGGTGAGCGGCACCAGGAGGAAGTGGTAGACGGTCGTGATGCCGAACTGCCACCTCCCCACCGTCACCGCATCCAGTGCTGCGGGGATCAGCGTCATGGTGCCCGCCTTTCGTGTCGAGGGAGAAGCGTCGGGCGCGCACGGCCGGTCACGGGCCGGACGTGGACGCACTGTCATCAACCTATCGCACCGACCGAGTGGTCAGGAAGGTTTTGAGGCGTGTCGGGGCCGGAGCCGGGGCGACGCGTCGCGCGCGACCGATCCGCCGGCGCAGGGCGCTCCCCAGGTGTGGGGAGACGCTCAACGGTCCCCCGGGGTCCCCGGGGGTCGGTTGTGCCACAATGGCAGCAACAATGGACGTCGCGGGCGCACTCCCGCGGCGGGAGCACCGGGCGCGCCGGTGGGCCGGAGACGGCCCCGGCCTCGAGTGCCACCGCGGATCTCGCGGTCCTGAGAGGATTTCCGCCCCCAGCGGGCGAGCGGTGGCGTCGGCCGGTGCGGGCCGGGCGTCCACACAAATTGGAGAATCGTGAGCACTTCCGACCACACATCGGCCCCGGCAACGCCGGCGGCCTCATTGCTGTTCCAGGCCCCGGCCTTCCAGGCGCCGGCCTTCGCGGAACCGCCGCAGGAGGACGCGCCGGCCCCCCGCCGCCGCGACGACGACCAGGGCGGCGAGCCCGCGGAGGCCCCCCGGGGCAGGCGCCGGC
>JAFAAX010000043.1 GCA_023426345.1 Actinomycetes bacterium | reverse complement strand
GATCTGCGCACGCGGATGCCGATGGGCCCCTGGCTGATCGGCGGCGCCCTGGCGGCGTGGGCGCTGTGGGCAGTCCCCTCGCCCCCGCCTGTGTGAGGAATGGGCGGTCCGGCGCCCGCGCGCCGGCCTGTGGGAGACTGGGCGCCATGAGATGGCTGACCGCGGGGGAGTCGCATGGCCCGGCGCTGGTGGCGACGCTGGACGGCATGCCGGCCGGCATCGAGGTGACCACGGAGACGATCCGCCGGGCGCTGGCGAGGCGTCGGCTGGGCCACGGCCGGGGCGCCCGGCAGGCCTTCGAGCGCGACGAGGTCCGGATCGTCGGCGGCGTCCGGCACGGCCTCACGACGGGAGCGCCGATCGCCGTCGAGATCGCGAACTCGGAGTGGCCGAAGTGGGAGGTCGTGATGTCGGCGGACCCCGTCGACCCGGCCGACCTGCTCCTCGACGCCGGGACCGGGGACGAGCGCGAGGTCGCCCGCAACCGCCCGCTCACCCGGCCCCGTCCCGGCCACGCGGATCTGGCCGGCATGCTCTCCTACGACCTCCCGGAGGCCCGTCCGGTCCTGGAGCGCGCCAGCGCCCGCGAGACGGCGGCCCGCGTGGCGCTGGGCGCGCTGGCGGAGGCCTATCTCGGGCAGGTGGCCGGCATCCGACTGGTCAGCCACGTCGTCGCCGTCGGCGACCAGCGGGCCACGACGGACGCGGATGGGGCGCCGTCGGGGCCGCCCGCTCCGGAGGACGCGGACGCGCTCGACGCCTCGCCCGTGCGGACCCTGGACCCCGACGCCGAACGGCGCTTCGTCGCCGCGATCGACGCCGCGAGGGAGCGGGGCGACACGATCGGCGGCGTCGTCGAGGTGATCGCCTGGGGCGTGCCCGTCGGACTGGGAACCCACGTGCAGGCCGACCGGCGCCTGGACGCCCGCCTGGCGGGCGCGCTGATGTCGATCCAGTCCGTCAAGGGCGTCGAGATCGGAGACGGCTTCGCGCAGGCCGCGCTGCCGGGCAGCCGCGCCCACGACGAGATCGTCCCCGGCTCCGACGGACGCCTGACCCGCGCGGCCAACCACGCGGGCGGCATCGAGGGCGGCACGTCGAACGGGCAGCCGATCGTCGTGCGGGCCGCTTTCAAGCCGATCTCCACCGTGCCCCACGCGCTGCGCACCGTCGACCTGGCGACGGGCGAGGCGACGACCGCGCTCCACCAGCGCTCGGACACGTGCCAGGTGGTCCCCGGAGCGGTCATCGCGCAGGCGGAGGCGGCGCTGGTCCTCGCCGACGCGCTCGGCGGGCACGCCGGAGGGAACTCCGCGGCGGAGGCGCGCCGGAATCTCATGGCCTACACAGAACAGGTGGCACACCGATCATGACCGTCCCCACGTCGCAGCCCGTCCTGTCCCTGCCCGTCATCCTCGTCGGGATGCCCGGGTCGGGGAAGTCCCACGTCGGCACCACCCTGGCGCGCCGACTCGGCGTGCCCCACGTGGACACGGACAGCCTGATCGTCGAGGCTGCGGGCGGCGCGCAGATCTCCGAGATCTTCGCCCAGGAGGGCGAGGCGAGCTTCCGGGAGCGGGAGCGCCAGGCCGTCGAGCGGGCCCTGGCCATGCGGGCCGTCGTGTCCCTGGGGGGCGGCGCGGTCATCACGCCCGCCGTGCGCGAGATGCTCAGGGGGCGCTCGGTCGTCCACCTCGACGTCGACCACGAGGAGCTGCTCCGGCGGACGGGCCGGCGCACCCACCGTCCGCTCCTCCTGCCGGACCCGGACGCCGCGCTGCGCCGTCTGCGCCGGGAGCGCGCCGGCTTCTACGAGGAGGTCGAGGCGCTCCGGGTCCACTCCGACGCCCGCCCGGTGGACCACGTCATCGAGGAGATCATGGAGCATCTGCCCCAGATGCCCGATGTCATCCCGGTCGGGGGCCCGCGGCCCTACACGGTCCTCGTCGGGCACGGGCTGTGCCCGACGGCGGTCGCCGAGGCCGTGCCCACCGAGGCCACCCGCGCCCTGCTGGTGCATCCCGCGTCCGTGGCCGGCCCGGCCCGGCTGATCGCGCAGTCGCTGGAGGCCCAGGGCGTCGCGGTCCGGACGTTCGTCCATCCGGACGGCGAGGCCGGCAAGACCCTGGACGTCGCCGCGGCCGGGTGGCAGGCGGCCTCCGAGGCCCGGCTGTCCCGGGCGGACGTCGTCATCGGCCTGGGCGGGGGAGCCACCACGGACCTCGCCGGCTTCATCGCCGCGACGTGGCTGCGCGGCATCGCCGTCATCCAGGCCCCGACCAGCCTGCTGGGCATGGTCGACGCCGCGGTCGGCGGGAAGACGGGGATCAACACGGCGTTCGGGAAGAACCTGGTGGGCGCCTTCCACGCGCCCCTGCGGGTCGTGGAGGACCTCGACCTGCTGGGGACGCTGCCCCCCGAGGAGCTGCGCGCCGGGCTCGGCGAGGTCGTCAAATGCGGATTCATCGACGATGCGCGCATCCTGGAGCTCGTCGAGGGGGATCCGCGGGCCGCGCTGACTCCCGAGTCGCCGGTCCTCCGGGAGCTGCTCACCCGCTCCGTCACGCTGAAGGCGCGCGTCGTCAGCGACGATCCGGTCGAGCAGGGCCTGCGCGAGATCCTCAACTACGGCCACACGCTGGCGCACGCGATCGAGCGGTGCGAGGACTACACCTGGCGCCACGGGGAGGCGGTGGCGGTCGGCTGCGTCTTCGCCGCCGAGCTGGCCCTCGATCTGGGCCTGCTGCGCGCCCAGGACGTCGACGCCCACCGGCGCGCGTTCGGGGCCGTCGGGCTGCCGACGTCCTACAGCGGGGCGCCCCTGTCGGATCTCGTGGACGCCATGTTCTCCGACAAGAAGGTCCGGGCGGACCGCCTGCGCTTCGTGCTCCTGGACGGGCTGCAGCGCCCGGTCGTCCGCGCCGTGGACACGGACGCCCTGCGCGGACCGGCGGAGAGGATCGGCATCCATGTCGATCGATGACCCGACGCTGCGCGGCCCGCTCCTGGTCCTCCTCGGCGTCTCGGGCGCCGGCAAGACCACGGTCGGGCGGCTCGTCGCCGACCGCCTGGGCGTGGACCTCCTCGAGACCGACGACCTGGTGGCCGAGCAGACGGACCTGTCGATCGCCCAGCTGGTCGTCTCCCAGGATCCGCGCCTGCCCGGCGCGCAGCGCCGGGCCGCCCTCGTCGCCCTGGCCCCCGGAGGGCGGGGGAGCGCGGCGGTGGTCACGCTGGGGGCCTCGCTGCCGGAGGACCCCGATGTCCAGCGCGCCCTGACGGCCGCCCGGTCCGGCGGGACGCGCGTCGTCGAGCTGGTGGCTGACACGGCCGAGATCGCCCGGCGCGAGGGGCTCAACGCGCCCCGCTCCGTGGCCCTGGGCGCCCCGAGGGCGCTCCTCACCCAGATGATCCGCCGGCTGCGCGCCGCCTACGCGCCGTTCATCGACGTCTCCGTGGACACGCCGGGAGTGGGACCGGACACCCTCGCGGAGCGCGTCGTCGCCGCGTTGTAGACTGACGGGCGGACTGAATCCCCCCCCGAGCAGAAGGCATTCCCTGTGGCAACGACGAACGATCTCAAGAACGGCCTGGTCATGGTCATCGACGGACAGCTCTGGCAGGTCGTCGAGTTCCAGCACGTCAAGCCCGGCAAGGGCCCCGCCTTCGTGCGCACGAAGATCAAGAACGTGATGTCGGGGAAGACCGTCGACCGCACCTTCAACGCCGGCGTCAAGATCGAGACCGCCACCGTCGACCGCCGGGACATGACGTACCTGTACAACGACGGCACGGACTACGTGTTCATGGATCAGACCACGTTCGAGCAGCTCAACGTCCCGGCGCCCGTGGTCGGCGACACGGCGAACTTCATGGTGGAGAACCAGGACGTCATCATCTCCCAGCACGACGGCCAGGTGCTGTTCGTCGAGCTGCCCGCCACGGTGGTCCTCACGATCGCCCACACCGAGCCCGGCCTGCAGGGCGACCGATCCTCGGCGGGCACGAAGCCCGCGACGCTGGAGACCGGCTACGAGATCCAGGTGCCGCTGTTCCTGGAGGAGGGGACGCGCGTCAAGGTCGACACCCGCGACGGCTCCTACTCCGGACGGGCCACGGACTGACCGTGGCGGACAACCGGCACTTCACCTCGCGGACCAAGGCCCGCAAACGCGCGGCCGACGTCGTCTTCGAGGCCGATCAGCGGGGGATGGGGCGCAATCCGCGCGTCCTGGAGGACCTCCTGCGGGAGCGCCGCCTCCTCACGGCCGCGCAGACCCCGCTGCCGGAGTACTCGATCCGCATGGTCGAGGGCGTCGCCGCGAACCTCAGCCGCATCGACCGGCTGATCGAGGCGCATGCGGACGTTCCCGGACTGGACCGCATCCCGCCGGTCGACCTGGCCGTCATGCGCGTCGCGACGTGGGAGATGCTGGAGAACACGCAGGACGTCCCCCCGGTGACGGCCATCGACCAGGCCGTCCTGATCGTCCGTTCGATCTCCACGGACACCTCGCCCGGATTCGTCAACGCGGTCCTGGACGCCGTGCGCCGCGAGATCGGGGCGCCCGCGTGGTCGCGGCGCCACGGTGACGAGGACGGCCCTGCGGGCGAGCCGGCGGCCTCCGAGTCGGCGGGTGCGGTGGAGGCCGAGGACCCCGCGCCCGAGGACCCGGCGTTCGAGGATCCCGTGCCCGAGGACGTCGCGGATGCGCCCGAGCCCGCCACGGGGGCGCCCTCGTCGCCGGGGGACGGGCACCCGACGATCGAGGAACTGGGCGCGATGGACCTGGAGAGCCTCGACGAGCTGCTCGACGAGTACTGAGCGACCGGTCATGGCCGGCATCGACCTCGATCTGGACGTGCCCGCGGGCGCGCTGGTCGAGGTCGTCGCCGTTCTGCATGCCGCGTTCGCCCAGTTCGGCGAGGGCGGGAAGCCGTCCGGGGCGATGCTCGAGACCGTGGAGTCCCTGGACGGCGAGCGGGCGGAGGGGACCCGGATCGGCGTCGCCCGACTCGGCGGGCGGGTCGTCGCCGTGGTCAAGCACCGCCCGACGGAGGACGGCCGGCTGTACTTCTCGCGCCTGGGCGTCGCCCCCGGGCACCGCGGGCGGGGGATCGCCGGGGCGCTGGTCCGCGCCCTGCGCGAGGACGCGCACGCCCGGGCGCTGCGCGGGCTGGCCTGCAGCGTCCGCGCCGAGGAGACGGGGAACATCGCCCTGTACGAGCGCCTCGGGATGTCGGTGTGGGAGCACGGGGTGCAACGCAGCCTGACCGGCGCGGAGATCCCTGTCGTGCGGATGCGGGACGTCTGAGCGGGGGACGCCCACTCGAAGATGTTGCACGCCGTGCATCGTTGCACGTAGTGTTCTCACGTGGAGACCGACCGCAGAATCGCGTTGAAGGCCCGCCATCGCGAGGCGATCCTGGCGGCCGCGCGCGACCTCGTCCTCGAGCAGGGCGGGGGCGGCTTCGGCGTCGACCAGCTGGCCGAGCGCGCCGACGTCGCGCGGCGCACGGTCTTCAACCACTTCGCCTCCCTGGAGGACGTGCTGGTCCAGTCCTGCGTGGAGGAGCTGTCCGGCACGGTCGACCGCGTCCAGGACGCCGTCGCCGTGGACGGCGAGGGCACGGACCGCCGCGCCGCGTTCGAGACGCTGGCCTCCGTCCTGACGGGCACCGACATCCTCACGCCGCTGCTCTACATCTGGCGGGCGGTCGGCGGATTCGACGACGCCAACGCGCGTCCCGACAGGCTGGCCGTCGTCTTCTTCCGGGTGGAGGCGGACCTCACCGGCGCGCTGGCCCAGCGCTTCGACCAGGTGGACCCCCTGGAGATCCGCGTCCTGGTCGGCTCCCTGGTCCAGGGGCTGGCCACGGCCGCGATCGTCTGGGCGCAGTCCCTGGCCGCCCGCGACGCGCCGGGCGCGGCGGCCCGGGACGAGTGGGCCCGCCTGCTCGCCGCCGTCATCGACCAGATCCGTATCGGATACACCGACTGAAGGACTTCCCATGGCACAGCTCCTGTCCCGTCTGGGCCGCTTCTCGGCCCGCCGCCCCTGGGCGGTGCTCCTCACATGGCTCGTCGTCCTGGCCGCGGCGGTCGGCGGATTCGCCGTCGGACACGGGGAGCTGACGACCGCCGTGTCCATCCCGGGGACCGCGACCCAGCAGGTCGCCGACTCGCTGGCCGCGGAGTTCCCCGACGCCGCCGGCAAGTCCGGCACCGTGGTGATCCGCACCGACGACGGCTCCGCGTTCACCGACGAGCAGAAGAAGCAGATCGCGGACCTGCTGGCCGGCACCGCGGCGTTGGAGGGCGTGAAGAACGTCGTCAACCCGTTCGACGCGCAGGCCCAGCTGGATCAGCAGGCGGCCCAGGTCGCGGACGGCCAGACGCAGATCGACGCGGCGCGCGCGCAGCTCCAGGACGGCCAGACCCAGCTCGACGCGGCCCGCGCACAGCTCGACGCGGGGACGGCGCAGCTCAACGCCGCCCAGGCGCAGCTCGACGCCGGCGTCCAGCAGGCGATGAGCCAGGGCCTGGACCAGGCGAGCGCGACGGCCATGGTCGCGGACCAGCAGGCCCAGCTGGACGCCCAGCGCTCCCAGCTGGAGCAGGGGGCCGCGCAGCTGGACCAGCAGCAGACGACCATCGACGCGGGCCTGGAGCAGCTGACCGCCCAGGCCGCCCAGCTGGAGGACGGGCAGGAGCTGCTCGACCAGATGAACGGGATGCGCTCGGTGTCCGAGGACGGCTCGACCGCGCTCGCGCAGATCCAGTTCTCGGGGACCACGACCTCCCTGCCAAAGGAGGTCGTCGACCCCGTCGTCGAGCAGCTGACCTCCACGCCGATCGAGGGCGTCGCGGTGCTGCCGGGCTACGACGTGGCCCAGGGCATCCCCAGCCTGGGAGGCGGGGAGATGATCGGCCTGGTGGTCGCCGCGATCGCCCTGCTCGTCATGCTCGGCACCCTGGTGGGCGTCGGATTGCCGCTGCTCAACGCCCTGCTGGGCGTCGCCGTGTCCGTCATCGGGACGCTCGCCCTGTCGGGGACCATCGAGATGCTCTCGATCACCCCGATCCTCGGCGTCATGCTGGGCCTGGCCGTCGGCATCGACTACTCGCTGTTCATCATCAACCGGCACCGCGTCCAGCTGCGCCACGGGATGGACCTGCGCGAGTCGATCGCGCGGGCGAACGGGACCTCCGGCAACGCCGTGCTCTTCGCCGGGATCACCGTGTTCATCGCGTTGCGGGCGCTCAACCTCACCGGGATCCCGTTCCTGGGCCTGCTGGGCACCGTCGGCGCCGTCTCGATCGCGATGGCGGTCCTGGTCGCCCTGACGGTGACGCCGGCCGTCCTGTCGCTGGTGGGACCGCGGATCCTGCGGCGCGCGGAGCGGGCGCGCCTGGCGCCGGGCGTCGGAGCCGGGACCGCGGCCGCGCCCGGAGGGGCGGGGGCACGCCCGAGCACGCTGCCGACGACGCCGATGCCGCTGTGGCAGGCGATCGTCTCCGTCGTGGTGGGGATCGCCGTGCTGGTGGCGATGGCCCTGCCGGCCCTCCAGATGCGCCTGGGCCTGCCCGACGGGTCCTCCGAGCCGGTGGACTCCAGCGCTCACCGGGCCTTCACCGCGATCGCCGAGGAGTTCGGGCCCGGCATGAACGGCCCGCTCCTGGTGACGGCCGCGTTGCCGGACGCGGTCGACCAGGACGGCGCGGCGCACGAGGAGGCCGCGATCGGCGGACAGCTGTCCGCCCTGGCCGACGTCCAGTCCGTGGTCCCCATCGGCCTGTCGCAGGACGGCACGATGGTGGCCTTCCAGGTCATCCCCGTGGAGGGCCCCTCCGCCGAGTCGACCGAGGCCCTGGTCCACAGCCTGCGGGCGCTGGACGCCACCGACGGCGCCGGCGACGCCGTCACGCTCGGCGTCGCCGGATCGGCCTCCGGCAACATCGACATCTCCGAGAAGCTCTCCGACGTCCTGCCCGTCTACCTCGCGGTCGTCGTCGGCCTGTCCTTCCTCATCCTGATCGTCGTGTTCCGGTCGATCCTGGTGCCGCTCACCGCCACCCTCGGATTCGTGCTGTCGATCCTGGCCGCGTTCGGCGGCGTGACGGCCGTGTTCCAGCTGGGCTGGGGGTCGTCCCTGTTCGGGGTGCACGATCCGGCGCCCGTGCTGAGCTTCCTCCCGATCATCCAGACGGGCGTCCTGTTCGGGCTGGCGATGGACTACCAGCTGTTCCTGGTCTCGGGCATGCGCGAGGCCTACGTCTCGGGCTCGCCCGCGCGGGTGTCCGTGCGCCGGGGCAGGCGGATGGGCCGGGCCGTCGTCACCTGCTCGGCGATCATCATGATCTCCGTGTTCGCGGGCTTCATCCTCAACGACTCGCTGATGGTGAAGTCGATCGGGTTCTCGCTGTCGCTGGGCGTCCTGCTGGACGCCTTCCTGGTGCGCATGCTCATCATCCCCGGCGCCATGCACCTCATGGGCGACGCCGCCTGGTGGCTGCCGAGGTGGCTGGACCGGATCCTGCCCGATCTCGACATCGAGGGCGCCTCCCTGGACAGGACGGAGGCCCGGGCCTGACAGGGTGTACCCTCGCACGCGGAACACACCCCCTTGAAGCCCGTCCTGTGAGGCGGAGAAGGAGGTCCGCATGGACCAGCCACATCCGAACCCGGCCACGACCCCCGTGAGCGACCCGCCGGGCTCCGGCCCCGACCCGCACAGCCGCGAGGTCCTGGGCGCCGACGACATCGCCCGCTCCCTCACCCGCATCGCCTTCGAGATCCTCGAGCGCAACCACGGCGGCGGGGACCTGGTGATCGCCGGGATCCCCACCCGCGGCGCCACGCTCGCCGAACGGATCGTCTCCCGGATCGCGGAGGTCGGGGGACCCCGCTGCGACCTCGCGATCATCGACACCACGATGTTCCGCGACGACCTGGCCTCCCAGCCGCTGCGCCCGCCGCACCCCACGCGCGTGCCGGACCGCGGGGTCGAGGGGCGCACGGTCGTCCTGGTCGACGACGTCCTGTACACGGGACGCACGATCAAGGCGGCACTGGACGCGCTGTCCGCCCTGGGACGGCCCGCCGCCGTCCAACTGGCCGTCCTGGTCGACCGCGGCCACCGTGAGCTGCCGATCCGCCCGGACTACGTCGGCAAGAACCTGCCCACCTCGCACGGGGAGACCGTGCGGATCCTCCTGACGGAGGACGACGGGCGCGACGCGGTCCTCATCGGCCGGCGCGCGGGGGAGAGGGACTGACATGTCGCTCGACCACCTCATCTCGATCCGCGACCTCGACCGGCGGGAGGCGATCCTGCTCCTCGACACGGCGGAGGCGATGGCCGCCACGCAGTCGCGCCGCGTCAAGAAGCTGCCGACCCTGCACGGGCGGACCGTCATCAACCTGTTCTTCGAGGACTCCACCCGCACGCGCCTGTCCTTCGAGGCGGCGGCGAAGCGCCTGTCCGCCGACGTCATCAACTTCACGGCGAAGGGCTCCAGCGTCTCCAAGGGCGAGTCCCTCAAGGACACGGCGCTCACCCTCCAGGCGATGGGCGCGGACGCGGTGGTGATCCGCCACCAGTCCTCGGGCGCCGCCCACCGGCTGGCCCACGCCGGGTGGATCGACCTGCCGGTCCTCAACGCGGGGGACGGCACCCACCAGCACCCCACGCAGGCGCTGCTCGACGCCATGACGCTGCGGCGCCACCTCCGGCGCGACGCGGAGACGGCGGCGCCCGTCCCCCCGCAGGAGCCCGTCGCGCCGGGCACGGACCTGTCGGGCGTGCACGTCGTCATCGTCGGCGACGTCCTGCACAGCCGCGTCGCCCGCTCCAACGTCGACCTGCTGACCATGCTCGGCGCGCGCGTCACGCTGGTGGCGCCCCCCACCCTGCTGCCGGTCGGCATCGAGACGTGGGACTGCGCCGTCGACTACGACCTCGACCACGCGCTCGACGCCGGCGACGGCCCCGACGCCGTCATGATGCTGCGCGTCCAGCGCGAGCGGATGAGCGGGGCGGGAGGCGGGTTCTTCCCCTCGCCGGGTGAGTACCACGCGGCCTACGGCCTGGACCGCACGCGCTTCGAGCGGCTGCCCGAGCGCACGGTCGTCATGCACCCCGGCCCGATGAACCGGGGGCTGGAGATCAGCGCGGAGGCCGCGGACTCGCCGCGCTCCGTCGTCGTCGAACAGGTCGCGAACGGCGTCTCCGTGCGCATGGCCGCCCTCTACCTGCTGCTCGCCCCCGAAGGAGCCTCCCGTGACTGAGCCCACCGCATCGATGGCGCCCGACCTGCTGATCCGCGGCGCCGCCCTGCCCGTCGACGAGGGCGACCCCGCCTCGGGCACGGCCGGGTCTGCCCGGGGCCTCACCTCGGCGGGCCCCCGCGGCGACCTGCTCATCCGGGACGGCCTGATCGCGGCCGTCGGCGCGGGCGCGGCGGGCGAGGCCCGAGCGGGCGCCCTGGTCCTCGACGCCGACGGGCTGGTCGCGCTGCCCGGCCTCGTCGACCTGCACACCCACCTGCGCCAGCCCGGCCGCGAGGACGCAGAGACCGTCTTCACCGGCACCCGCGCCGCCGCCGTCGGCGGGTACACGTGCGTCCACGCCATGGCGAACACGACGCCCGTCGCCGACACGGCGTCCGTGGTCGACCAGGTGTGGGAGCTCGGCCAGGACGCCGGGTGGGTGGAGGTGCGCCCCGTCGGGGCCGTCACCCGCGGGCTCGAGGGCCTCCAGCTGTCCGCGATGGGGGCGATGGCGCACGCGCGCGCCCGCGTCCGCGTGTTCTCCGACGACGGCCGATGCGTCTCGGACCCCGTGCTGATGCGCCGGGCCCTGGAGTACGTCAAGGCCTTCGGCGGCGTGGTGGCCCAGCACGCGCAGGACCCCCTGCTCACCGAGGGCGCCCAGATGAACGAGTCGCCGCTCTCCGGGGAACTGGGACTCGCCGGCTGGCCGGCCGTCGCCGAGGAGGCGGTCATCGCCCGGGACATCCTGCTGGCCAAGCACGTCGGGTCCCGCCTCCACGTCTGCCACGTCTCCACGGCCGGCTCCGTCGACCTCATCCGCTGGGGCAAGGCGCAGGGCGTCGACGTCACGGCGGAGGTCACCCCGCATCACCTCCTGCTGACGGAGGAGCTGGCCGCCACCTACGATCCGCTGTACAAAGTCAACCCGCCCCTGCGTTCCGCCGAGGACGTCGAGGCCTGCCGCGCCGGCCTGGCCGACGGCACGATCGACGTCGTCGCGACGGACCACGCGCCCCACGCCCTGGAGGACAAGGACTGCGAGTGGCAGGCCGGGGCCTTCGGAATGATCGGCCTGGAGACCGCCCTGCCCGTCGTCCTGCGGACCATGGTGGAACCGGGCCGGATGTCCTGGGCGGACGTCGCCCGCGTGATGTCGCAGGCCCCCGCGCGCATCGGGCGCGCCGGCGGACAGGGCCGGGGGCTGGTCGCGGGCGCGCCCGCGAACGTGACGCTCGTCGACCCGGCGGCGCGGACGGTCGTGTCGGGGGAGGCCCAGTGGTCCCGCTCGTCGAACACTCCGTACCGGGGGATGGAGCTGCCGGGTAGGGTCTGGCACACCATCCATCAGGGGGAACGCACGGTCGTCGACGGCGTCCCCGTCGCGAAGGAGGAACGCGCGTGACGCAGCCCGAGGCAGCTCCCCCACAGTCCGAGCGCGACACGGACCGGGGCCCGGCCCTCCTGGTCCTCGAGGACGGCGCCGTGTTCGCCGGCCGGCAGTGGGGCGCCCCGGGGCGCACCCTCGGCGAGGTCGTCTTCTCGACCGGGATGACCGGCTACCAGGAGACCCTCACCGACCCGTCGTACCACCGCCAGATCGTGGTGATGACGGCCCCCCACATCGGGAACACGGGCGTCAACGACGAGGACCCGGAGTCGCGCCGCATCTGGGTCGCCGGGTTCGCGGTCCGCGACCCCGCCCGCCGCGCGTCGAACTGGCGCTCCCGGCGCGAGCTCGAGGACGAGCTGCGCGATCAGGGCGTCGTCGGCATCGCCGGCGTCGACACGCGCGCCGTCACCCGGCACATCCGTTCCCATGGGGCCATGCGGGCCGGCATCTTCTCCGGGGACGCGCTGCCCGCCGGGGCCGCGGTCCTCAGCGACCAGGCGCGCGAGGCGCTGGTGGCCCTCGTGGGCGGCCAGCCCGCCATGGCGGGATCCGCCCTGGCGGGGGAGGTGAGCACGCCGCGCGGCTACGTGGTCCGCCCCGTCCTCCCCGACGAGGGCGGCGCGGGCGCGGCCGGCGCGCCCGCGGAGCCCGTCGCCCGCGTCGTCGCCGTGGACCTTGGCATCAAGGCGCGCACGCCCGAGCAGCTGGCCGCCCGGGGCGTCGAGGTCCACGTGGTCCCCGCGGACGTCACGTTCGCCGAGGTCCAGGCCCTGGCGCCCGACGGCGTGTTCTTCTCCAACGGTCCGGGGGACCCGGGGGCCGCGGACCACGAGATCGAGCTGCTCCGCGCCGTCCTGGACGCCCGGATCCCGTTCTTCGGGATCTGCCTGGGCCATCAGCTGTTCGGGCGGGCGCTCGGCTTCGGGACGTACAAGCTGGAGTTCGGCCACCGCGGCGTCAACCAGCCGGTGCGGGACCTGGCGACGGGTCGCGTCGAGATCACCGCCCACAACCACGGCTTCGCCGTCGACGCGCCGGTGGGCGCGCCCGTGCCCGCTCCGTTCGACGCCGGCCGCTACGGGCGCGTTGAGGTCTCCCACGTCGACCTCAACGACGGCGTGGTCGAGGGCCTGCGCGCCCTGGACCTGCCCGCCTTCTCCGTGCAGTTCCACCCGGAGGCGGCGGCCGGCCCCCACGACGGGGAGCACCTGTTCGACCGATTCGTCGCGCTGATGAAGGAGGCCCGCTGATGCCCCGGCGCACCGACCTGCACTCCGTCCTGGTCATCGGCTCGGGGCCGATCGTCATCGGACAGGCCTGCGAGTTCGACTACTCGGGCACCCAGGCCTGCCGGGTGCTGCGCGAGGAGGGGCTGCGCGTCATCCTGGTGAACTCGAACCCCGCGACGATCATGACGGACCCGGAGGTGGCCGACGCCACCTATGTGGAGCCGATCACCCCCGAGATCCTCACGACGATCATCGAGAAGGAGCGCCCCGACGCGATCCTGCCGACGCTCGGCGGCCAGACGGCCCTCAACGCGGCGATCGCCCTGTCGGAGGCCGGTGTGCTCGACCGCCTCGGCGTCGAGCTGATCGGCGCCTCGGTGGACGCCATCCGCGCGGGCGAGGACCGCGAGGCCTTCAAGCGCATCGTCGAGGACTGCGGGGCGGAGGTCGCGCGCTCCCGCATCGCCCACAGCCTGGAGGAGTGCCGCGCGGCGGCCGCCGATCTGGGCTACCCGGTGGTCGTGCGGCCCTCCTTCACGATGGGCGGCCTGGGGTCGGGCATCGCGTCCACGCCCGAGGACCTCGATCGCATCGCCGGGCGGGGGCTCGCAGCGTCGATCACCACGGAGGTCCTCCTCGAGGAGTCGATCCTCGGGTGGAAGGAGTACGAGCTGGAGCTCATGCGCGACCGCGCGGACAACGTGGTCGTCGTGTGCTCGATCGAGAACGTCGACCCGGTCGGCGTCCACACGGGCGATTCGATCACCGTGGCGCCCGCGCTCACGCTGACGGACCGCGAGCTCCAGCGCCTGCGCGACATCGGCATCGCCGTCATCCGCGCCGTCGGCGTGGACACCGGCGGGTGCAACATCCAGTTCGCCGTCCACCCGTCCACCGGGCGCGTCCTCGTCATCGAGATGAACCCCCGCGTCTCGCGGTCCTCCGCCCTGGCCTCGAAGGCCACCGGGTTCCCGATCGCGAAGATCGCCGCCCGGCTGGCCACGGGCTACACCCTGGACGAGATCCCCAACGACATCACGGGCTCCACGCCCGCGTCCTTCGAGCCCACCCTCGACTACGTCGTGGTCAAGGTCCCGCGCTTCACGTTCGAGAAGTTCCCCGAGGCCGACCCGACGCTCACGACGTCGATGAAGGCCGTCGGGGAGGCGATGGCCATCGGGCGCTGCTTCACCGAGGCCCTCCAGAAGGCCCTGCGCTCCCTGGACAAGGAGGGCGTGCAATTCCACTGGGAGGGGGAGGCGCCCTCGCCCGAGCAGACGCGCGCCCTGGTGGCGGCCGCCGCGACCCCGACGGAGGGCCGGCTCGTCCAGGTCCAGCAGGCGATCCGCGGGGGCGCGGGCGTGGAGGAGCTGTACGCCTCGACGGCGATCGACCCGTGGTTCCTCGACCAGATCGTCCTGCTCGACGAGATCGCCGGGCGCCTCCGCTCGGCCCGCGCCCTCACCCGCGACGTCCTGGTCGAGGCGAAGCGCCACGGCTTCTCGGACCGCCAGATCGCCCGGATGCGCCACCTCTCGGAGACGACCGTGCGCGAGGTCCGCCGCGCGTTCGACGTCCATCCGGTCTACAAGACGGTGGACACCTGCGCCGCGGAGTTCGCGGCGCGCACGCCCTACCACTACTCCTCCTACGACCAGGAGACCGAGGTCGCCCCGCGGGACCGCCCGGCCGTCCTCATCCTGGGGGCGGGGCCCAACCGCATCGGCCAGGGCATCGAGTTCGACTACTCGTGCGTCCACGCGTCGCTGGCCCTGCGCGGCCGGGTCGAGACGGTGATGGTGAACTGCAATCCGGAGACCGTCTCCACGGACTACGACATCTCCGACCGGCTCTACTTCGAGCCGCTCACGCTCGAGGACGTCCTGGAGGTCTACGAGGCGGAGCGCGCGGCCGGCCCCGTGGCCGGCGTCATCGTGCAGCTCGGCGGGCAGACGCCCCTGTCGCTGGCCCGCGGCCTGGAGGAGGCGGGCGTGCCGATCCTGGGCACGAGCCCCGCCTCGATCGCGCTGGCCGAGGACCGCGAGGCGTTCGGCGGGGTCCTGGCGGCCGCGGGGCTGCCCGCCCCGGCCCACGGCGTCGCCCACGCCCCCGCCCAGGCGGGGACGATCGCCGAGGAGGTCGGCTACCCCGTCCTCGTGCGGCCCTCCTTCGTCCTGGGGGGCCGCGGCATGGAGGTGCTCGGCGACGCCGCGGGCCTGGAGGACTACCTCGACCGCCCGGACATCGGCGAGCTGTTCTCGCGGGGCCCGCTGCTCATCGACCGCTTCCTCGACGACGCGGTCGAGATCGACGTCGACGCCCTGTACGACGGGACCGAGCTGTTCGTCGGCGCCGTCATGGAGCACATCGAGGAGGCCGGGGTGCATTCGGGCGACTCGGCGTGCGTGCTGCCGCCGATGACGCTGTCGGAGCGGGAGGTCCGGCGCATCGCGGCGTCCACGCGGGCGATCGCCCAGGGCGTGGGCGTGCGCGGCCTCCTCAACATCCAGTTCGCCCTGATGTCGGACACCCTCTACGTCATCGAGGCGAACCCGCGGGCGTCCCGCACGGTCCCCTTCGCGTCGAAGGCGACGGGCGTCGCGCTGGCCCGCGCCGCCGCGCTCATCCAGGTGGGGGAGACCGTGGCCTCCCTGCGCGCCCAGGGCCTCCTGCCGGAGAGGGACGCCTCGGTCATCCCCGTGGACGGGCCCGTGGCCGTCAAGGAGGCGGTCCTCCCGTTCGCGCGCTTCCGGCGCCGCGACGGGTCCGTGGTCGACACGATCCTCGGGCCCGAGATGCGGTCCACGGGCGAGGTGATGGGCATCGACGCGACGTTCCCCGCGGCGTTCGCCAAGTCGCAGACGGCCGCCTACGGGGATCTGCCGACCGCGGGCACCGTGTTCGTGTCGATCGCGGACTCCGACAAGCGGGCGATCGTCTTCCCGGTCGTGCGCCTCAAGGAGCTGGGGTTCCGCGTGCTCGCCACGGCGGGGACGGCGTCCGTCCTGCGGCGCAACGGGATCGAGGCGGAGACCGTCCGCAAGTCCTCGGAGGGGCGCGGCCCGCTCGGAGAGCCGACGATCGTCGATCTCATCAACCAGGGGGACGTCGACATCATCGTCAACACGCCCCAGCGCTCGGAGCACCGCCACGACGGCTTCCAGATCCGCACGGCGGCCACGGCCAACGACCGCACGATCCTCACCACGCTCCAGGCCTTCAACGCCGCGGTCCAGGCGATCGACGCGCAGCGCGGGGGCCCCGCGCGCGTGCGCTCCCTGCAGGAGTGGGACGCCGCGCGCCGCCGGGAGGCGCCCGATGCGTGACGAGGGCGACGCCGTCACCGGCACGGCCGGGTTCGGGGACCGGCTGGCCGCCGCCATGGGGGAGCGGGGCCCGCTGTGCGTCGGCATCGACCCCCACGCCTCGCTGCTGGCCGCGTGGGGGCTGTCCGATGACGCGCAGGGGCTGCGCCGCTTCTCGATGACGGTCGTCGAGGCCCTGGCGGGGCGCGTGGCGGCCCTCAAGCCGCAGTCGGCCTTCTTCGAGCGCCACGGATCCGCGGGGGTCGCGGTGCTGGAGGAGGTCGTCGCGGCCTGCCGCGCCGCGGGGATCCTCTGCATCGTCGACGCGAAGCGCGGCGACATCGGGTCGACGATGTCCGGCTACGCGCAGGCCTACCTGGGCGACGACTCGCCCCTGGCGGGCGACGCGGTCACGCTCTCGCCCTATCTCGGGCTCGGATCGCTGCGCCCCGCCCTCGACCTGGCGCGCAGCACCGGCCGGGGCGTGTTCGTCCTGGCCCTCACGTCGAACCCGGAGGGCGCCTCCGTGCAGGGGGCCGTCTCGGACGCCCGGCGCAGCGTCGCCGCAGGTGTCGTGGAGGACCTCGACGCCTGGAACCGAGAGTGTGACTTCCATCACATGGCGCCCGGCGGCGTTGTCGTCGGTGCCACCGTCGGCGAGGCGCCGCGGCGGCTCGGCGTGCCGCTGGAGGCCTTCCACGGACCGGTTCTCGCCCCCGGGGTCGGCGCCCAGGGAGCCGGAGCTGCGCAGGTCAGGGCCGTTTTCGCAGGGATCGTCGGACAGGTGCTGCCCGCGACCTCCCGGGCCGTCCTGGAGGCCGGGCCCGGGCGCGCCGGGCTGCGAGCGTCCGCGCAACGGACGCTCGACGCGCTCGAACCCATCCTGACCGGCGGAAATCGCGGATCAACTGCGCCCCGCGACGGCGACGGCGGTGCCATGCTGGGGAGCACACCACCCGCCGGAAGCTAGGAGTGATCCACATGGCTCTTCCCGATCTGACCCCCGAGCAGCGGGCCGCCGCGCTGGAGAAGGCCACGGTCGCCCGTCGGCGCCGCGCCGAGATCAAGACCGCGCTGAAGTCCCGGTCGATGGCACTGTCGGAAGTCCTCGCCCTGGCGGAGACGGATGAGGCCATCGCCAAGATGAAGGTCCAGACGCTGCTGGAGTCCCTGCCGCGCGTGGGCGCGAACACCGCGGCCCAGCTCATGGCCGACGTCGCCATCGCCCCGTCGCGGCGCGTGCGGGGCCTGGGCCCCGTCCAGCGCGAGGAGCTGATCCGCCGCTTCGGCTGAGGGTGGCAGAATCGGGGGCATGACCACCGCCCGTCTCACCGTCCTGGCCGGCCCCAGCGCCGTCGGAAAGGGGACCGTCGTGGCGGCCCTGCGCCGCCGCCATCCGGAGGTCCTGGTGTCCGTGTCCGCCACCACCCGCGCCCCCCGTCCCGGAGAGGTCCCCGACGTCACATACCGCTACGTCACGGAGGCGCAGTTCGACCGGCTCCTCGAGCAGGGGCGGATGCTCGAATGGAACCGCTACGGCGCCCATCGGTACGGCACGCCCCGCGGGCCCGTCGACGACGCGCTGCGGCGCGGCGTCCCCGTCATCCTCGAGATCGACGTCAACGGCGCCCGGCAGGTCCGCGCGGCCATGCCCGACGCCCGCCTGGTGTTCCTCGCGCCGCCCTCGTGGGAGGAGCTCGAGCGGCGCCTCCTCGGACGGGGCACCGAGAGCGGTCCCGAGCGCGAGCAGCGCCTGCGGATCGCCCGCGGGGAGCTCGACGCGCAGGACGAGTTCGACGCCGTTGTGACGAACGCCGACGTCGACCAGGCCGCGGCCGAGCTGGCCGGCCTCATGGGCCTGGAGTAGACTCTGCGGCGTCCCGCCGCGCGCGCGGCCGGGGATCCCCGTTTCACGAGAAGAGGCTTCATGTCCGGAATGGTCGCCCACCCCGAGGGCATCACCTACCCGCCGATCGACGACCTGCTCGAGCACGTCGACTCGAAGTACGCGTTGGTGATCTTCGCGGCCAAGCGCGCCCGGCAGATCAACTCCTATCAGCTCCAGCTCGAGCAGAACATGGTGCAGTTCGTCGGTCCCGTCGTGGAGACCGAGCCCGACGAGAAGCCGCTCGCAATCGCCCTGCGCGAGATCGACGAGGGCCTGCTCACCCTCGACGCCGCGGACTGAGCGTGTCCGCGACCGTCGTCGTCGGCGTGGGCGCCAGCATCGCCGCCTACAAGACGACGGGGATCGTCCGCGACCTCATCGGGCGCGGGTTCGACGTGCGCGTCGTCCCCACGCCGGACTCGCTGAATTTCGTCGGGACCGCGACCTGGGAGGCCCTCACCGGGCGGCCCGTGCGCGCCGGCGTGTTCGAGGCGGGGGGCGCCGACCACGTCGAGCTCGCCCGCGTCGCGGACCTCGTCCTCATCGCGCCCGCCTCCGCGGACCTGCTCGCCCGGCTGCGCGCGGGCCTGGCCGACGACCTGCTCACGGCCACCGTCCTGGCCGCCCGCTGCCCCGTGGTCGTGGCGCCCGCCATGCACGCGGCGATGTGGACAAACGCGGCGACCCGCGACAACGTCGAGGAGCTGCGCCGGCGCGGCCTGACGGTCATCGATCCCGACTCGGGGGCCCTCAGCTCCGGCGACTCCGGCGTCGGGCGGCTGCCCGAGCCGGCCGTCCTCGTCGAGCGCGCCCTGTCCGTCCTCGCGCCCGCGCCCCAGGACCTCGCCGGCGCCCGCGTCCTCGTCACGGCCGGAGGGACGCGCGAGCCGCTCGATCCCGTCCGCTTCCTCGGCAACAACTCCTCGGGGCGCCAGGGCTGCCTGATCGCCGCCGAGGCCCGCGCGCGCGGTGCCGCCGTGACGCTGGCCGTCGCGAACGTCGCCGACGGACTGGTGCCGGCGGGCGTCGACGTGGTCCGCACCCCGACCGCCGCCGCTCTGGAGGAGGCCGTCCTGTCGCGGCTGCCGGACGTCGACGTCCTGGTGATGGCCGCCGCCGTCGCGGACTTCCGCCCCGTGTCCGCGTCGGAGCGGAAGATCCGCAAGGATCCCGACGACGACTCCGTCCCGGTCCTCGACCTGGAGCGCACCCCCGACATCCTGGCCCAGGCCGCGGCCTCGCCCCGCCGGCCCCGGGTGGTGGTGGGATTCGCGGCGCAGACCGGGTCCGCCGAGGAGGTCCTCGCCGCGGGCCGGGAGAAGGCGCGCCGCAAGGGCGCCGACCTGCTGGCCGTCAACGCGGTGGGCGGCGGAGAGGGGTTCGGGGACGTCCCCAACACGTGGCGCCTCCTGGACGCCGCCGGCGAGCCCGTCGACGTGATGAGCGGCACGAAGGACGCGTTCGCGCGGAGCCTCCTCGATCATGTCTCGCGGTTGCTCGCTACGATGGCCGGGTGACTTCGCCACTGCGTCTCTTCACCTCCGAGTCCGTCACGGAGGGGCATCCCGACAAGATCTGCGACCGGATCTCCGACTCCATCCTCGATGCGATCCTCGAGCAGGACCGCGACGCCCGCGTGGCGGTGGAGACGATGGTGACCACCGGCCTGGTCCATGTGGCCGGGGAGGTGACCACGGAGCGCGCCTACGTCGAGATCCCCCAGATCGTGCGCACCGTGATCCGCCGGATCGGCTACACGTCCTCGAGGATCGGCTTCGACGGCGCCTCGTGCGGCGTGTCCGTGTCGATCGGCCAGCAGAGCCCCGACATCGCCCAGGGCGTGGACAAGTCGCTGGAGGCCCGCGACGACGCGCACGCCCTCGCCGACGAGCGGGAGCGGCAGGGCGCAGGCGACCAGGGGCTGATGTTCGGCTACGCGTGCGACGAGACCCCCGACCTCATGCCCGCCCCGATCTGGCTGGCCCACCGGCTGGCCAGGCGACTGGCGGACGTCCGCCATCGGGGCATCGTCGAGGGCCTGCGGCCCGACGGCAAGACGCAGGTGACGCTCGGCTACCAGGGCGACCGGCCCGTCAGCCTGGAGACGGTCGTCGTGTCCACCCAGCACGACGACGACCTCACGCTGCGCCAGCTGGAGTCCGCGGTGCGCACCCACGTCATCGACCCGGTGCTGGACGCCTCCGGGTTGGATCTCGACCGGGGCCGCACCGAGGTGCTCGTCAACCCCTCGGGCCGCTTCGTCATCGGCGGCCCCGCCGGCGACGCGGGCCTGACGGGCCGCAAGATCATCGTCGACACCTACGGCGGCATGGCCCGCCACGGAGGCGGCGCCTTCTCCGGGAAGGACCCCTCGAAGGTCGACCGCTCCGCGGCCTACGCGCTGCGCTGGGTGGCCAAGCACGTCGTCGCCGCAGGACTGGCCCGCCGGTGCGAGATCCAGGCGGCCTACGCGATCGGCCGCGCGCGCCCCGTCGGCCTCTACGTCGACACGTTCGGGACGGGCGCCGTCGACGACGCCGCCATCGCGGACGCCGTCCGCGAGGTGTTCGACCTGCGCCCGCGCGGCATGATCGAGGATCTCGACCTGCTGCGCCCCATCTATGCCGAGACCTCCTGCTACGGCCATTTCGGACGCCCGGGATTCAGCTGGGAGGAGACCCCCCGGGTCGTCGCCCTGCGCGCCGCATGCGGAGCATGAGAGGAACGCCCATGGACGCCCACCCCACCACGCCCCTCGATCCGGACGCCGCCGAGGGGGACCTCGACCTCGAGCTGCGCGGGCCCGCGCCGCAGCGATGGCGGGCCCGCACAGCGATCGAGATGATCGTCTCGGGCTGCCTGGGCCTGTACGCCTCGTTCACGCTGTCCATCGAGGCGTGGCGGCTCGCGGCGGACTCCCAGCTCACGTTCGCGTGCGACGTCAGCCAGGTCCTCTCCTGCTCCGCGGTCGCCCAGACGTGGCAGGCGAGGATCCTCGGATTCCCCAACGCGTTCCTCGGCATCGCCTTCGAGTCGGTGGTCCTGGCCGTCTCCGTGGCGATCCTGGCCGGCGTGCGGTTCCCGCGCTGGTACATGCGCTGCGTGGAGGCCCTGTACACGGTCGCCCTGCTCTTCGCCTACTGGCTGTTCCTCCAGTCCTACTTCGTCATCCACGTGCTGTGCCCCTGGTGCCTCCTGGTCACCTTGACCACCACGCTCGTGTGGGCGGGGCTGACCCGCCTCAACGTCCGCGATCAGGTGCTGCCCGCGCCGGCCTCGTGGCGGCGCTTCGTCGCCGCGGGGACGGACTGGACGATCACGGGGCTGGTCCTGGTCGTCATCCTCGCGATGGTCGCGCTGCGCTACGGGGCGCAACTGCTCGGGTGAGCCCCCGCCGCCGGCGCGCCCACCTGCCGGCGGTCCGTGGTCCAATAGGGGCATGGACGGCGAACAGGACGCGCTGATCGACCTGGGAGGGCCCCGGCCCGCCCCGGTGTCCGTCGCGCGCGTCCTCGTCGACGTCGATCTGCCCCACCTCGACCATCCGCTGGACTACGCGGTGCCCCCCGACCTGGAGGCGGGCGCCCTGCCCGGCCGGCTGGTCCGCGTGCGCCTCGGCGGCGCGAAGCACACGGGGTGGATCGTGGAGCGCGCGGACTCCACGGATCATGCGGGCCCGCTCCAGCCGCTCCTGTCCGTCGCCTCCGACACGGCGGTCGTCTCCCCGCAGATGCTGCGCCTGGCGCGCTACCTCGCGGACCGGACGGTGTCCACCGCCTCCCAGGTGCTCAGCCTGGCGGTCCCGTCGCGCCACGCCGCCACGGAGCGCGAGGTCCTGGCGGCGGGGGAGGCCCCGCCCGCTCCGGCGCCCGCGGCCTCCGGGATCCCCGTCGCGTCGGCGGAGTCGTGGTCGTCCCACCCCGCGGGCGCGGCGTTCGTGCGCCGCCTGGCGGCGGGGGAGCATCCGCGCGCGGTGTGGACGGGCC